>CAZMHP010000067.1:0-13629 GCA_964566095.1 uncultured Rhizobium sp.
AAGGCGAGCGCGCGGGACAGATCGCGGTCGTGATTGCTGGAGGCTTCGGCGATGAAAATCGGCGCGCGTGACATGCGTCGCTCCTAGCAAGCGCAGGGTTAAGAATGCGCCGCGGTGAGAACGTCCTTAACGGTTTTTAAATCGCTTATGGCTAAAAGAGCGTTAACGAGGGCCGCCATGGGCGCAGAGATCGCGAAAATCAGCATCGCATGGGCCGAACATGAAGGCCCGTGCATCGCGCGCAAACGGGGCTACGACATCATCCATTGCGAATTGTGCGGCTATCGCCACGCGGTGCCGCTGCCCAGCCCGGCGCAGTTGGAGCGCGAATATCGCGAGACCTATTACGGCGACGAAAAGCCGACCTTCCTGGCCCATGCCGGCGAGGACCAGCAATGGGCCGAGATCGCGCAGACAGACCGGCTGGAAAGCTTCGAGCGCATTCTGGGGCCTGGCCGGCGGCGCATCCTGGACGTCGGCAGCGGCCCCGGTTTCTTCCTGGCGACCGCTTTGGCCCGCGGCTGGCGCGCGCTGGGGATTGAGCCGTCGCGTCAGGCGGCGGCGCATGCCCGCAGCCTGGGCGTCACCGTCGAAGAAGGATTTTTCGGCGCCGAAACCGCGGCCAAACTCGGCCGCTTCGATGCCGTCAATCTCAACAACGTGCTGGAGCACGTGCCCGACCCGATCGCGATTTTGCGCGCCGCCCACGACGCCTTGGATTCGGGCGGCGTCATTTGCGTCAATGTTCCCAACGATTTCTCGCCTTTCCAGGTGGCGGCCGCGGCCACGCAGGCCACCGGCGAATGGTGGATCGCGCCGCCCCATCATCTGAACTATTTCGACTTCCCGACGCTCGTAAATCTCCTGGAGCGCCTCGGCTTCGAGATCGCCGAGAAGACGACGACCTTTCCCATGGAAGCGTTCCTGCTGATGGGCGACAACTACCGCGCCGATCCGGCGCTGGGCCGCGCCTGTCACGCCAAGCGCAAGAGGTTCGATCTGGCGCTGGATGCCGCGGGCCTGAAGGAGGTGCGGCGCGCCTTCTATCGCGCGCTGGCCGAGACCGGAATCGGCCGCGAAGCCGTGGTCATCGCGGTCAAGCCTTGAGCGAGGCCACACAGCCGATCTTCATCGTTTCCAGCGGCCGGTCCGGCACTGCCATGCTGCACAAGGCGCTGTCGGCCGAGGACGGTGTCGAGATGCATCACGAGTACATGGTGCAGATCACGCAGCCCCTGGCGGTGCGGCGCTATCAGGGCCTCATCGGTTCTGAGGAAGCCCGCATGGGAGTCATGCTGACCCATGCGGCCGCGGTGCGCTACAGCTCGGCGCGTCTTTGGGGCGATTCCTCCAACAAGCTGTCCTGGCTGATTCCGGAACTCGCCGAGGCGCTGCCGCATGCCAGGTTCGTCCATCTGGTACGCGATGGGCGCAAGGTGGCCGGCTCGTATTTCCGCAAGCTGGGCGACGAGTGCTACGACGACCGCTCCACCGCGATCCTGCAAGCCCATGTCGACGATCCGGCAAACGTGTCCGCGCCGCCGCCGGAGAAGAAATATTGGTGGCCGGTGCCCCGCAAGGACAACCCCGTCGCGGCTGAATTTCGCCGCTATAGCCAGTTCGAGCGCATCTGCTGGCATTGGGCGGAGATCAACCGCGTCATCCTGACGTCCCTTTGCGCATTGCCGGCCGAGCGGCAAACCTTCGTGCGGCTCGAAGCGTTGCAAGAATCGCCGGACGCCGTGAAGGGGCTTTATGACTTTCTTAACCTTTCTTACCGCGACGCCGCCTATGCCGCGTTCGCGCGGCCGCACAATGTGAACCGGCCGCAGGACCGCCTGCTCGACGCGGGCGAGCGCGCGCGGCTCGATGCCATTGCCGGCGGCATGATGCGGCGTCTGGGCTACGCGGACCGCGCCGAGTATGTGGTGAATTATTAACCAACAAACACCGATGATGGTTACCGGAATATTCCTTCGGACCATCCGATGAGCGACGACACCTGCGAGCTGTGCGACCGCACCGCTCTTGAACCGATCTACAAACCGGAAAAATCCACGCGCGGACTGACGGTGCATCTGTGCACCGTGTGCGGCCTTTTGCAGAGCCTGCCGCGGATCGACCGCGCGACACGCGCGCCGGCCGCCGTCTCGGGCGGCGCCGATTGGGGCAATGTCCGTTACGGCAAGGGCTTCCGCACGCAGATCGCGGTCGACGCGCTGCGCCGCCACCGCGATTTCACGTCCGATTTCGCGCTGCTCGACGTCGGCTCCAATCGCGGCAGTTTCGCGCGCGCCCTCCTGAACGCAGCGCCGGCGTCGCATCTAACCGCGGTCGAACCGGACGAACGCGTCGCCGCGGCCTGCGCCGGACTTGAGCGCACGCAGCTGATCGTCGAGCGCATCGAGAACGTCGCGCTGGAAACCCGCCGCTTCGATGCGATCCATTCCTGCCATACGATCGAGCATCTGATCCATCCCGCGCGCACCCTGGCCGACCATCACCGCACGCTGAAGGATGGCGGCATCCTGGTATTGGACGCGCCCAACACGGCGCTGCTGGGCAGCGACGACATCGTCGAGGAATGGTTCATCGACAAGCATCTCTATCATTTTTCCGATCGCACGCTGACGCGGATGATCGAGGCGGCCGGCTTCGCGATTCTGGAGCGGCCCGATCCGAAGGACCGCAGCAATCTCTTCTTCGTGGCGAAAAAGAACGGCAGGACGCCCTCGAACGGCGGCATCGACCTCGACGAGGTCGAATATGCCCGCGATCTGATTGCGACCTACGTCACCAACCGCGCGCGCAATCTCGCCGCGCTGACCGGCGCGGCGGTGGAGCTGGTGCGCCTCGCGCCGCGCCGGGTGGCGATGTGGGGTGCGGGACGGCTGTTCGACAGCCTGGTGACCCACGGCCGGTTCGATGCGCGCGCGCTGACCGCCCTGGTCGACAAGCATCTGAAGGCCCATGTCGGCGAACGTCATGGCTGCGCCCTGACCGCGCCGGAGGATCTGGCGAAAACCGATCCTGGCGTCGTGGTCGTGATGTCCCGTGACTTCGCCAGCGAGATCGCCGCCGAAGTCGGCAAGCTGACGCCGGGCGCCGAGATTATTCTCTATTCCGATCTGATGAGCAGAGCCCGGCGGGCGGCATAGGAGGCATCATGGTGCTCAATCTGCGGTCGATCGCCGAAGAGGCGCCGCGCACGCGCGCGCAAAGTCTCGAAGACCAGCTTGCCGTCGCGGCCGCGTTCGTGCGCAAGCACACCATCGCCTCCATCTATCACGCCGGTTCGGGACATCCCGGCGGTGCCCTGTCCTGCGCCGATCTTCTCGCCTGTCTGTTCGGCGCCGAACTCAATTTCTGGCCCAACGCGATAGACGACCCGCATCGCGACCGGTTCGTGCTCTCCAAGGGCCACGCGGCACCCGCGCTCTATGCCGTGGGCGCGAATTACGGTTTCTGCGACGCCAAGGCGGCGCTTCGACTGCGCAAGCTGGGAAGCCCGTTCCAGGGTCACCCGCACGTCCTCGACCTGCCCTGGGTCGAGACCTCGACCGGCTCGCTCGGCCAGGGCGTCTCGGTCGCGCTCGGCATGGCGATGGGCTTGAAAATGCAAGGCAGCAGCGCGCGCGTCTATGCGCTACTGGGTGACGGCGAATTGCAGGAAGGCGAAGTGTGGGAGGCCGCGATGTGCGCGGCGCATCATTGCCTCGACAATCTGTGCGTCATCATCGACTACAACAAGCTGCAGAGCGACAACCGCAATTCGGCCATCATGCGGCTGGAGCCGCTGGCCGCGAAATGGCGCGCCTTCGATTGGGGCATCGCCGAGATCGACGGCCACGACATCCACGAGATCCTGTCCACCTTCCGGCGCGCCGGGATCACCAAGGATCGCCCGTCTGTGATCATCGCCCATACGATCAAGGGCAAGGGCGTCAAATACATGGAAGACGTGCCGGCCTGGCACGGCAGCGTGAAGCTGACGCGTGACCAGGCGGAGGACGCGCTGCAATCGCTGGGCGCCAGAAGCGCCGAGATCAAGGAGCTTCTCGATGGCTGCTGAATCTCCGGCCCTGATCGGCACGAGCGGCGATTCGCTGCGCGAGGCGTTCGGCAAGACGCTGTCGGGCCTCGCCGACGAGTTCCCCAATGTCGTGGTGCTCGACGCCGATATCGCCGGCGGCACCGGCGTGCATCATTTCCGCAAGAGCCATCCCGAGCGCCTTCTGCAATTCGGCATCGCGGAGCAGAACATGATGGCGGCGGCCGGCGGCTTAGCCGCCACCGGCCTCATCCCCGTGGTCACGACCTTCGCCGTGTTCTGCTTGCGCGCGGTCGAGCAGGCGCGGCTCTCGCTCGCCTATGCGCGGCGCAACGCCAAGATCGTGGCCAGCCATCCCGGCCTCGACGTCGGCCCCGACGGCGGCTCGGCACAGGCGTTGGAAGACATGGCCGCGTTCCGCGCCATACCCGGCATGACGGTGATCTCGCCGGCCGATCCCATCGAGATGGCGCAGGCGACTCGCGCCATCCTGGAATTCGACGGCCCCGTTTATATGCGCACGGGTCGCAGCCCGGCGCGCCGCCTGTTCGGCGACGACCACGCATTCGAGATCGGCAAGGGGCAGATCATCCGCGACGGCAGCGACCTCACCATCGTCGCCTGCGGCGTCGAAGTTGCGCGGGCGCTGGACGCGGCCGAGCTTCTGGCGGCGGATGGTATTTCGGCGCGCGTGGTGAACATGCCGACGATCAAGCCGATCGATGCCGATCTTCTGCGCCGCTGTGCCGAAGAGACCGGCGCCTTCGTGACGGCCGAGGATCACAACATTCACGGCGGGCTCGGCAGCGCGGTCGCGGAATCGCTCGCGGCAAGCGTGCCCTGCCCCATCGAATTCGTCGGCGTGAAGGACGTGTTCGGCGCGTCGGGCGAGCCGGAGGAGTTGGCCGAGCTCTTTGGATTGACGGCACCGCATATCGCCACGGCCGCCAAGGCCGTTCTAACCCGTAAGATGATCGCGCCATGAGCCGCTTCTCGCTTGCCGGCCGCAATGCCGTCGTCACCGGCGGCAGTCGCGGCATCGGCCGCGCCATCGCGGTCGGACTGGCGGAAGCCGGCGCCGACGTCGTGCTCACCTATCGCGCGCAGCGCGACGAGGCCGAGGCGGTCGTGCGTCAGATCGAGTCATTGGGCCGCCGTGCGCTCAGCCTCCGTATGGACGTAACCGATCGCGCCAGCGTCGAGGCGGCGACGCGCGATGCGCGCGCCTTCGGCCGCATCTCGATCCTGGTCAACAATGCCGGCATCAACAAGCCGACCGATTTCGACCAGGTGAGCGATTGCGACTGGGACACGATCCTGGCCACCAATCTGCGCGGGCCGTTCGTCTGCGCCCAGACCTTTCTGCCCCTGCTGGCCGAGGCCGGCGGCGGCTCGATCGTGCACATTGGCTCGGTCAGCGGCCAATATGGCGGGCCGCGCACCGCGCACTATGCTGCGTCGAAAGCCGGACTGATTTCGCTGTCGCAAGTGATCGCGCGCTTTGGCGCCGCCGCGCATATACGCTCCAATGTCGTGGCCGCGGGCCTGATCGCCTCCGACATGGGTGACGCGGGCCTCAAAGCCGCCAGCGTGCAGAAGGCGGCGGAAGGCATCATCTTGAAGCGGCTGGGCCGCCCCGATGAAGTCGCTGACGCCGTCGTGTTCCTCGGCAGCGACGCGTCGTCCTACATCACCGCACAGACGATCAACGTCAATGGCGGTCTCTATTTCTGAAAGGCCATCGCGCCATGGGTAAAACGCTGCTCATCGTATCCGGCGGCATCGAGGCGGCCGACGCCGCCAAGCGGGCCAAGGAATTGGGCCACTATGTCGTGGTGTCGGACCGCGACCCGCAGGCGCCCGGATTCCAATTCGCCGATTCTTGCCTGATCGCCGACGTCTATGGCGCGAACGAGACCGCCTCCGCGGCCGAACGCTACAGCCGCAAGATCCGCAGAATAGACGGCGTGATCTGCGTCGCGGCCGATGCGCCGGTGACCGCCGCGACGGTGGCGCAACGCCTGGGCCTTCCGGGCATCTCCATCGAAAGTGCCGAGCTCGCCTGCGACAAGCTGGCGATGAAACGCCGCTTCGCGCAGGCCGGCGTGCCGGTGCCGTGGTTCGCCGAAGTTTCGACGCCCCAGGCCTTGCAGCGCATCGCCATCGAGCGCGGGCGTGATTTGGTGATCAAGCCGGTGGACTCGCGCGGCTCCCGCGGCGTGCAGCGCGTGGCGCAGGTCGCCGATCTGGACAAGGCTTTCGCCTTCGCCCGTTCCCATTCGCCCAGCGAGCGCGTCATGGTCGAGCAATTCCTGGACGGGCCGCAGGTCTCCACCGAATCCGTCATCGTCGAGGGCCGTTGCTTCACACCGGGCTTTTCCGACCGCAACTACGAATATCTCGAGCGCTATGCGCCGTACTTCATTGAGAACGGCGGCGATCTGCCGAGCCATCTGCCGGACGAGATCCAGGCCAAGGTCAAGGACGTGGTGGCGCGCGCCGCCGCCGCGCTCGGCATCGCGAACGGCACGGTGAAGGGCGACATCGTCATCCACAAGGGTGAGGCCTATGTCATCGAGCTGGCGGCGCGGCTGTCGGGCGGCTTCTTCTGCACGCGGGAGATCCCGCTCAACACCGGCGTCGATTTCATCGGCGCGGCGATCAAGATTGCGCTCGGCGAGGCGGTGACGCCGGAGGAACTGGAGCCGAAGCATTTCACGCCGGTGATCCAGCGCTATGCCTTTCCGCAAGCCGGCCGCGTCGTGGCCGTGCGCGGCGAAGAGGACGCACGCAGAATATCCGGCGTGGCCGACGTCATCGTGACCGCGAAGCCCGGTGACATCATCCCGGCCGCAGGCGACAAACGGCCGTCGGCGGCCATGGTGCTGACCGTGGGCGCATCGCGCGCCGAAGCACTGGCGGCGGCGAACGACGCGCTCGCCTGCCTGAAGATCGACACCGCATGAATGCGCCGCTGACCAGCCGCGAGGTCCAGGCCGTGCCCGGCTGGCTGCGGGTGTTCGCCTTCTTCCATCTGAACCTGATGTTCTCCTCGATCGAGGTGGAACGCCGCGACGAGGTCATCGCGCGCTGTTATTGGCCGCTGCTGCGCCTGGCGGAGAAACACGGGCACCTGGGCATCGAGGTGAGCGGATGCACGCTCGAAGAGATCGCGCGGCGCGATCCGGAATGGATCGCCAAGGCGCGGAGCCTGCTGGCCGAGGGCCGGCTGGACCTGGTCGGCTCGGGCTATTCCCAGATGATCGGGCCGCTGGTGCCGGCGCGCGTGGTGCGCGAGAACCTGGAGATCGGCAACGAGGTCTATGGCGCGCTTTTGGGCGTCACGCCGACCATCGCACTGGTGAATGAGCAAGCCTATTCGGCCGGACTGGTCGGGCACTATCTCGACGCCGGCTATGCCGCGATCCTGATGGATTGGGACAATCCGGCCGCGCATCACCCGGGCTGGAATCCCGAGCTGCAATATCTTCCGCAATATGCCGTCGGTGCCGATGGACGGCAGATCCAACTCCTGTGGACCAACACCGCCGCGTTCCAGCAGCTGCAGCGCTATGTACACGGCGACACCGCCCTCGAAACCTATCTGCGCTTCGTGCGCGGCCGGCGCGCGCTTTCCACGCGTGCCCTCTGCCTCTATGCCAGCGACGCGGAGATATTCGACTTCCGCCCGGGGCGCTTTCGCACCGAGACCAAGCTCATGGGCGAGAGCGAGTGGGATCGGCTCGATCGCGCCTTCACGGCGGTCACCGCCGAGAGCGGCATCAATCTGATCGGGCCGCGGCATGCGCTCAAGCTGATCGGCCGCGAAGGCGCCGGCAATCGGCTGACCCTGCAGACCGCCGATTGTCCTGTACCGGTGAAGAAGCAGCGCAAATACAATCTGGCGCGCTGGGCCGTCACCGGCCGCGACAACACCGCAATCAATGCCGCCTGCGAGCGCGTCTATCGCGGCATGCGCGACGCGAACGCGGCGCCGGCCGATTGGAAAGAGCTTTGCTATTTGTGGGCGAGCGATTTCCGCACCCATCTCACCGAGACGCGCTGGCTGGCTTATTGCGAGCGGTTGCGCGCCGCCGAGGCACGTTGGAGCGCCGCCCCGGCCGACGCGCCGGCCGCATCGCAAGGCGACGCGATCGCCGAACGTCACATCAATATCGAGACGCCGCGGCTCTCCGTCCGCCTGGACCGGCGGCGTGGATTGGCGATCGACCGGCTGCGCTTTGCCGGAAGCAACCGCGCGTCGGTCGGCGGCGTGCCGCACGGCACGTTCGACGACATCGCCCTGCAGGCCGACTGGTACACCGGCGATTGCGTGTTCGAGGCGCCCGGCGAGCACAAGGTCACCGATCTGGAATGGTGCGACGCCCATGTCTGGGATGCGCCGAACGGCGACAAGTTGGCGCGCGCGCGCATCGAGACGCCGCGCGGCCCGATCGAAAAGACGATGAGGTTTCACGCGGCCGCGCCGCGCGTCGACTTCGATGTCGTGTTCCATTGGGACACCTGGGGCAAAGGCGTTTTGCGGCTCGGCCATTTCACGCTGCTGCCCGATGCCTTCGGCCCGGACCTCACGGTCACGACCCACAATGGCGGCGATGCGCCCGAGACATTTCATCTGAAGGACCATGAGGTCGAGCACGGCCGCGCCGTATCGTTCCTGGTGTCGTCCTCGCACGGGCTTGGCATGACCGAAGGCTGGGCGGAGATCGGCGATGCCGACACAAGGCTGCGGATCGAGGTCGACCGCGCGACCGCGCCGCTTCTGGGCCTCATCAGCCATCGCCCGACGAGCCAAGGCGTATTCTGCCAATTCATGCTTTCGGCGCTGGAACTCGACGACACGCGCAAGCCCGCCGTCTACCGGGCCGGACCGCGCCGCTTCCGCTTCAGTTTGAGCGCCCCGAACGTCTGAACGTCCGGCACAAAGAGATACGGGCGACGACCGAAGGTCGCCGCCCGCTCACTCTTATACCCACCGGCATGAAATTCCCTACGCCCCGGGGCGAAGGACCGATTCTTCGGTTCCTTCGTGACCGCGAGACGCGGCGGCGCTTTCGCGCCGCCGCGCTCAGGCTTAGTGGAACAGAGACAGAATGGTCTGCGGCGCCTGGTTGGCGATCGACAGAGCCTGCACGCCGAGCTGCTGCTTGACCTGCAAGGACTGCAACTGAGCGCTTTCCTCGGCCATGTTGGCGTCCACGAGATTGCCGATACCGGTCGTCAGCGTGTCCGACAGCTTCTGGCTGAAGGTCGCCTGGATCGAGAACTTCTTCGCGCCAGACGACAGCTTGGCGAGAGCGGCGTTCACGTTCGTGAGCGATGCCTGGATGGTGGCGACCAACGTCGAAGCTTTGGTCTGTGTCGAGATCGACGCCGTCGAGGTGACCGTCACGATCGAACCCGACAACGACATCTTCTGGGCGGCGGTCGTGATGCGGCGCGTGCCGTCGGCGGACGCCAGAGCGGTGATCTTGGTCGTCGAACCGTCGACCAGATTGGTGCCGTTGAACACCGCGTTCTTCACGATGGTGGCGATCTGATCGCGCAGGGCGACGAAGTCCTGATTGAGGGCCTGACGGCTGGCGGTATCCAGCGAGGCGTCGGACGCGCTGAGCGCCTTCGTCTTGAGCTGGATCAGCAGGTCGGAAACCGACTGACCGGCGGACAGGGCGACATCGACCGCCGATGTGGCGCGGCTGAGACTGTCGTTGACCGCCGTATAGCCGGCGACCGCGCCGCGCTGGTTCTGCGCGATGGCGAAGGTCGAGCCGTCGTCGCGGGCTGAGGCAACCTTGAGGCCGCTGTTGATCGCGGTCTGGGTCTGGCTCAACTGCGCCTGCGTGGAATTGAGGTATTGCAGCGCGACGAGAGCGCCGGTGTTGGTGTTGACGCTGAAGGACATGAGTAAGCTCCATTCTGGTTGGGCTGAGCGTTATGCTCGTGGGCGTTTTGCCCGCACTCGCCTATTGGCAAGCGCCGTGCCGGAGCGGCTTGAGGAATTTCTAACCATCGATTGCGGAGCGGGGTCGGAAAAATCGACCCGGTAGAATTTTATGCGCATTGCGCCTATTAGGCATTTTCTACCGCGCGCCGGGAAAAAACTGCCGGGTGACGCGGCAAGATTTGCCGCCCATGGACAAAAAAAAGAGCGGCGTGGGAGTGCCACGCCGCTCCTTTGAGACGGAACGCTACGGCTACTTGAACAGGGACAGGACGGTCTGCGGCGCCTGATTGGCGATCGACAGAGCCTGCACGCCGAGTTGCTGCTTGACCTGCAAGGACTGCAGCATCGCGCTTTCCTGCGCCATGTTGGCATCGACGAGCTGGCCGATACCGGCGGTCAGCGTGTCGGTAAGCTTACCCGTGAACGTCGACTGGATCGAGAACTTCTTCGCGCCGGCGGAAAGCTTGGCGAGAGCGGAGTTCACGTTGGTCAAGGACGCCTGGATGGTCGCGACCAGCGTCGACGCCTTGGACTGCGTCGAGATCGTGGCCGTGGACTTGATCGTCACGATCGTTCCCGAAAGCGCGAGCTTCTGGGCGGCGGTCGTGATGCGACGGGTGCCATCCGAGGACGCCAGGGCCGTGATCTGGGTCGTCGAACCGTCGACCAGATTGATACCATTGAAGACAGCGTTCTTCACGATGGTGGCGATCTGATCGCGCAGGGCGACGAAGTCCTGATTGAGGGCCTGGCGGCTGGCGGTATCCAATGAAGCATCCGACGCGGCGAGGGCCTTGGTCTTCAGCTGAATCAGCAGATCCGAAATCGACTGTCCCGCGGAAAGCGCAACATCGATCGCGGACGAGCCACGGCTGAGACTGTCGGTAACCGCCGCATAACCGGCGACGGAGCCGCGTTGGTTCTGGGCGATGGCATAGGTCGAGCCGTCGTCCTTCGCCGAAGCCACCTTGAAACCGCTGTTGATCGCGTTCTGTGTCGTGGTGAGTTCGGACTGCGTGGCATTGAGGTACTGCAGCGCGGTGAGCGCGCCGGTGTTCGTGTTGACGCTAAAAGACATCTTTGTCTCCATTCCATTCTGGTGGGCGACGGCGTTCTGCGCGTCCCGGGGCTAAGCCCCGCCCCGGTTCCGCAAGCGCCGTGCCAGGAAACGGCCGGGGCGTAAACCTTGGAAGTCTTTGATATATATAATGTTTTATGGTGGGCCGGGGGCCGGCGATTAGGCATATTCTGCCGCCCGGCAAAAACGAAAAGGCCGGCGCTGCGCACGCCGGCCTTTCGCGTTTCGTCGATGCAAGCGGTTCAGGCGGCGCCTTGCAGGCCCTGCATGATGTTGCGGTTGATCGCGATCAGCGGATCGAGCGGGGCGCCGTTGCGCGTCACCTGCTTGGAATACTTGGTCACCCACAGCGAGAGCGAGATGATCGTGGCGCGGACCTCGTTGGTCAGTGCGTTGCGATCGTCCATGCAGTCGGCGGCAAGCGTGCGCCAAAGCGTCCTGTTCCAGTCGACGGCCTCGGCCAGCGGTCCGCCGGCAACACCGCGCTTCTGCGCATCGATGAGCGCGCCTGTAACCTGGCCGAACAACCGGTACTCGGTTGCGCGCGGATCTTCAACGACCCGCTGCGTGTTCTGATAGGCTTTCAGGGTCATAGTTCAAGCGTTCCTGTTCAAAGTCGAAGAGTTTGCGACACGAGATCAGCGCCTTGTAGTAGTTGCCCGCCATGACGTCCCGGCTGATCTCGATGCAATTGGAGAGCGTCTGGCGATTCTGGATGGCGCCCATGAACTCGGTCATGCGCAGCGCGAATTCGTTGTAGTACTGCTCGGAGGCGTCCGGATCGAGATACATCATCATGATCGGCACGTAGATGCGCCGCGCCGGCGTCGTCGCCTCGTGCGGCTGCATGATGTCCTTTTCGCGCAGCACGCAGGCCTTGTTCTGGATGACGAGGCTGGTGCGCTTATCGCCGTTGGTGAGCACCGCGCCGTTCAGCACGAATTTCTCGCCCGGCTTCAGGGACAGTTTCAGCGGCATGGACCGTTCGCTCCTTGCGCGTTCACGCGCCTTCGACGAACGCAGCCTAAGCCCTGCGTGGTTAACAAAATGCTTGCGAAACGCAGCCAAGCGTTCACCCGGGCTTAAGCCTAACCGGGCATGAATGGGGCGAGAAAATCCGGAAAACCCACCATGGCGCAACCGCAACCCGCCCCTTCCATGGACAGCCTGGTCGGCATCGACGCCAAAATGGAGGCGCTCACCAAGCTCGAAGCCTTCCAGGAGGAAGTGCACGCCGCCGTCGCGCGCAAGAAGTCGAACGGCGTCCTGCGCCGTGCGATCAAGGCCTGGCGCCGAGGCGACATCACACGCGCCGGCCAGCTCGCGCTCGATGCGACGACGGCCGACGAAACCAATTCGAAGGCCTACCACGTGCTCGGCATGGCGCTGGAGCGCATGGGCCATCTGCACAAGGCCCTCGTCACCTATCAGCGGGCGTTCGATCTGGATCCCGAAGACCCGGAGCTGCTGATCAATCTGGGCCTCATCGCCTGGAACATGAAGCAGATCGACGGCGCGGCGAAGATGTTCAGCCTCTATATCGGCGTGCGGCCCGACAGCCCGCTCGGCTACAACAATCTGGGCAGCGTGCTGTGCGATATGGGCCGGCCGGTCGATGCGATCGAGACGCTGCGCGCCGCGATCTTCCGCATGCCGCACGAGCCGATCCTGTGGAACGCGCTGGCGACCGTGCTGGCCGAGGAAGGCCGCGCCGAGGAGAGCCTGATCTTCTACAACGAGTCTGTTCGCCTCGATCCCAAATTCGCGCGGCTGCATCACAATCTGGGCTATGCCTATGCGCATCTGGGCATGCTGGAGCAGTCCTTCGCCGCCTATGAGAAGGCGCTCGAACACGTCAAGGATCCGGCCGAGAAGCTGGAGACCGAGCATTCGCGCGCGATCTGCCTGATCGGCATGGGCCGGCTGGAAGAGGGCTTCCGCGAGTTCGAGACGCGCAACAATCCGCGCTTCCGCGCCTATACCAATCACCTCATCAAGGCGCCGCAGTGGAAGGGCGAGGACCTGACGGGAAAGCGCATCGCGGTGATCGGCGAGCAGGGCCTGGGCGACGAATTCATGTTCGCCACCATCCTGCCCGACATCGCGCGGCTGGTCGGCGACACGGGCCTGATGCAGATCGCTCTGGATCCGCGTCTCGTCGCGCTGTTCCAGCGCTCCTTCCCCAACGCCGAGGTCGGCGCCTATGACGACCGCACGCTGATCGACGCCGATGGACACAAGCCGCTGCGCTTCGTCAAATTCATCACCGACAAGCAGCAGCCGGATTACTGGGTGCCGATGGGATCGGCGCTGCAATATCTGCGCAAGGACATCGCCGATTTCCCGCACGAGACGTTCATCCTGCCCGACGAGGGCCGGGTGCGCGGATTTCGCAAGGCGCTGAAGGCGAAAGGGCCGGGACCTTATGTCGGCATCTGCTGGCGCTCCATGATGCTGGCGGCCAAGCGCGCGAAGTATTTCAGCGCGCTGCAGATGTGGGCGCCGATCCTGAAAGTCCCCGGCGTCACCTTCGTC
>CAZMHP010000068.1:0-13327 GCA_964566095.1 uncultured Rhizobium sp.
TTCAAGAACATCATGTTCCGCAAGGGCAAGCAGGATAAGGAGCGCTCCAAGCTCTTTTCCAAGCTCAGCCGAGAGATCACGGTCGCGTCCAAATCCGGCCTGCCCGACCCGGCGCACAATCCGCGCCTGCGCACCGCGATCATCGCCGCCAAGGCGGAGTCGATGCCCAAGGACAATATCGAGCGCGCCATCAAGAAGGGCCAGGGCGGCGACGCGGAGAACTACGACGAGGTGCGCTATGAGGGCCGCGGCCCCGGCGGCGTGGCGCTGATCGTCGAGGCGTTGACCGACAACCGCAACCGCACCAGCGCCGACGTGCGCTCCACCTTCTCCAAATTCGGCGGCGAGATGGTGGCGAACAATTCGGTCGCTTTCCTGTTCGCCCATGTCGGCCAGATCGTCTATCCGAAGGACAAGGGCAGCGACGATCAGATGCTGGAACTGGCGCTCGACGCCGGCGCCGACGAAGTGGTCTCGGCCGAGGACGCCCACGAATTCCTCACCGGCCTCGACGGGTTCATCGCGGTGCGCGACGCACTGGAGGCCAAGCTCGGCGCGCCGACCTCCGCCGGTTTTGTGTGGCGGCCGCAGAACACGGTGAGCGTGCCCGATGCCGCCGGCGAAAGCCTGGTCAAGCTGATCGAGACGCTCGACGACCACGACGACGTGCAGAACGTCTACGGCAATTACGAATTGTCGGACGCGCTGATGGCCAAGCTGGCGGGTTAGGCCTTCTCGCTGTCCAGATGCGCCATCATCGGTTCGGCGTAACGCGTACCGGCGATGGCGCCGTCCGGCGCGACCGCGTCGATGGCCTTGCGATCGTCGTCCGACAGTTTCACCTCGAGCGCACCCAGGGTCTCGGCCAGCCGGTCGCGCCGCCGCGCGCCCAATAGCGGCACGATGTCGTCGCCGCGCTGCAGGACCCAGGCGATGGCGAGCTGCGCCACGGAGATGCCGCGACCGTCGGCGATCTGCGCCAATTTCCGCACCAGCACTTCATTGCGTTTGAGATTGTCGCCGCCGAGGCGCGGGAAATAAGGCATCGCGCGGAACGTGCCGGCGACCGTCGCCGAACTGATCAGACCGCGCGACAGCACGCCATAGGCGGTGACGCCGACGCCCATCTCGCGCAGGCCCGGCAGGATGGTGCGCTCCATCATGCGCGTGACGATGGAATATTCGATTTGCAGATCGCACACCGGCGTCACGGCATGGGCGCGCCGGACCGTCTCGGCCGAAACCTCGCTCAAGCCCAGATGGCGCACATAGCCGGCCTTGATCAGATCGGCGATGGCGCCGGCGGTGTCCTCGATCGGCACTTGGGGGTCGAGACGGGCGGGGCGATAGATGTCGATATGGTCGGTTCCCAGCCGCTTGAGCGTGTAGGCGAGCGACGTCTTCACCGCGGCGGGGCGGGTGTCGTAGCCGAGAAACATCCCGTCGGGCCCGCGCAGCGCGCCGAACTTGACGCTCAGGATCGCCTTGTCGCGGCGGCCCTTGAGCGCCCGGCCGATCAGCATCTCGTTGTGGCCCATGCCGTAGAGATCGCCGGTGTCGAGGAGGTCGATGCCCGCGTCCAGCGCGGCATGGATGGTGGCGATGCTCTCGGTCTCGTCCGCGGGGCCGTAGAAGTCCGACATCCCCATGCAGCCGAGCCCGATGGCCGAGACCGCCGGCCCCGTTTCCCCAAGCTTTCGTCTTTTCATCGGCCGTCTCCTGCTGCGCGCCGCATTGAACCACGCGAACGAAAAGGGCACAAAGCCTTCATGGCGGTCATCGGCACGATTCGCATTCTCGGCCTCGATCCGGGCCTGGCCCGGATGGGCTGGGGCGTGATCGCGGTCAGCGGCTCGCGGCTGACCCATGTCGCGCATGGCGTCATCGCCACGCGCGCCGCCGAAGGCCTCGGCCTGCGTCTGCTGGCGCTGCACCGCGCGCTGGAGATCGTGATTGCGGAGCATGGCCCGGCCGCCATCGCGGTGGAGCAGGCCTTCGTCGCCAAGGATCCGTCGGCCGCGCTCAAGATCGGCCATGCCCGCGCCGTGGCGCTGCTCGCCGCCGCGCAGGCGGGGCTCGAGATCGCCGAATATGCCCCCAACCACATCAAGAAGTCGGTGGTCGGCGTCGGCCATGCCCAAAAGGAACAGGTCCAGGCCATGGTCAAGCGCCTCTTGCCGACCTGCCGCGTCGAACAGGCGGACGCCGCCGACGCGCTCGCCTGCGCCATCGCGCATGCCCATCTCGCCGGCACGCGGGCAAGATTGCTGGCGGCGCTCGCATGATCGGGAAGCTCACCGGCATCGTCGACAGCGTGGCGGAGGATCACTGCATCCTCGATGTCGGCGGCGTCGGCTATCTGGTGCAGTGTCCGGCCTCGACGCTGTCGAAACTCTCCGCCGGCGCGCATGTCTCGCTGATGATCGAGACCAAGGTGTCCGACGACGCGATCCGGCTTTACGGCTTTCATTCGGCGGAAGAGCGCGAATGGTTCCGGCTGCTGCAGACGGTGCAGAATGTCGGCGCGCGCGTCGCCCTCAACGTGCTCTCCGCGTTGTCGTCGCGCGAGCTAGAACGCGCGCTGGCGCTCTCCGACAAGTCGATGATCGGCAAAGCGCTGGGCGTCGGCCCGAAGCTCGCGCTGCGCATCGTGACCGAGCTGAAGGACAAGGCGCCGGCGATGATGCTGCGCGGCCATGGCGAGGACGGCGCGTTCGCCGCGGTCGTGGCGCCGCGCGGTCCGGAAGCCGACGCGGTCGCCGCCCTGGTCAAGCTCGGCTACGCCCCGGCCCAGGCGGCGGAGATGGTGGCGCGCGCCGCCAACGATCTGGGACAAGCCGCGCCGGTCGACGCGCTGATCCGCGAAAGTTTGCGGGCGATGGGGCGGTGAGATAGTATCAGACTAGTCAGACTAGTCAGGAGGCGATGATGGAAAAGAGCTGGGCTCTGCAGGATGCCAAAGCACGCCTGTCCGAGGTGGTCCGCGAAGCCGAGAAGAGTCCTCAACGCATAACCTTGCGTGGCGAGGAAAAGGCATTCGTGGTGTCCGCCGAGGACTTCCGCCGCATGCAGGGAAAGCCGAAGCGCAAGAAAGCGAAATCGCTCTACGAGCTTTGGCGTTCTGCCCCCAAGGTGAAAGGATTTAAGCTTCCCGAGCGCAAATATGAGCCGATGCGCAAGGCGTTCTGATGTTTGTGCTTGACACCTGCGTGCTCTCGGAGGGCATGCGGCCAAAGCCAAACCCGGTGGTAGACGCTTGGTTCAAGCGCCAGGCTGCAGGTCGTCTCTACATCAGCGTGCTTACTGTCGGCGAGGTTTGGTTCGGGATCGACCAGCTGGCGACAGGGCGCGAGCGCATGCGGTTGGAGCGCTGGTTTTCCGAAACCGTCGTCGACGGCTTCGCAGATCGTATCCTGCCGTTCGATTTCGATGTCGCGTTTCGCTGGGGCAGTCTGCGGGTGGAGGTGCCTGGCGCAAAGATTGTCGACTCTCAGATTGCCGCAACGGCCCTGGTACACGACTTTACCCTGGTAACGCGGAACGTGACCGACTTCGCCTATGGCGGCCTTTCCATCCTCAATCCCTGGCGGACATAGAAATGGCGATGCCCTCCAAACCCGCACCAGACCGCCTCGTCACGCCCGAGCGTTCCGAAGAAGACTCGCTCGAAGCCTCGCTGCGGCCCAAGCGGCTGGCCGATTTCGTCGGCCAGCAGCAGGCGCGCGAGAATCTCTCCATCTTCATCCAGGCCGCCAAGGCGCGCGGCGAAGCGCTGGACCATGTCCTCTTCTCCGGCCCGCCGGGCCTGGGCAAGACCACGCTGGCCCAGATCGTGGCGCGCGAGCTCGGCGTCAATTTCCGCTCGACCTCCGGTCCGGTGCTGGCCAAGGCCGGCGACCTCGCCGCCATCCTGACCAATCTGGAGCCGCGCGACGTGCTCTTCATCGACGAGATCCATCGCCTCTCGCCGGCCGTCGAGGAAATTCTCTATCCCGCGATGGAGGATTACGAGCTCGATCTCGTCATCGGCGAAGGGCCCTCGGCGCGCTCGGTCAAGATCACGCTCAACCCCTTCACGCTGGTCGGCGCCACGACGCGTTCGGGTCTCATCACCACGCCGCTGCGCGACCGCTTCGGCATTCCGGTCCGGCTCAATTTCTATTCGGCGGAGGAATTGCTCGCCATCGTCGAGCGCGGCGCGCGGGTGCTGGGCCTCAAGCTCACGCCCGACGGCGCGCGCGAGATCGCGGGGCGGGCGCGCGGCACGCCGCGCATCGCCGGGCGGCTTTTGAAACGCGTGCGCGACGTCGCCGCCGTTCAGGGCCATGCGACGGTCGATGCCGCGATCGCCGACGCGGCGCTCACCCGCCTGGAAGTCGATGCGCGCGGTCTCGATGCCTTCGACCGCCGCTACCTCAAATTGCTCGCCGAAGGCTTCGGCGGCGGCCCGGTCGGGATCGAGACCATCGCCGCGGCGCTGGGCGAATCCCGCGACGCGCTGGAAGAGGTCGTCGAGCCGTTCCTGCTGCAGCAGGGCTTCGTGCAACGCACGCCGCGCGGGCGGCTGCTCACGGGCGCGGCCTATGGCCATCTTGGCCTCGTCGCGCCGCCGCGCGATCCTTCGCAGATGACGCTACCAATGAGCGACGACGATGTCTGAGACGGGCGGGCTCGGCCGCTTCGAGGGCAAGACCCATATCCTGCCGATCCGGGTCTATTACGAGGACACCGATCTGTCCGGCGTGGTCTATCACGCCAACTATCTGCGCTACATGGAACGCGGCCGCACCGAGTTCTTCCGTCTCGCCGGGGTCTCCAAGATGGCGTCGCTCGACGACGACGAGCCGACGGCGTGGACCCTGCGCCACGCCAGTCTGGAGTTTCACCGTCCGGCGCGGCTCGAGGACCAGCTCGAAGTTCGCAGCACCTGTCCGCTCTTGACCGGCGCGCGGATGCAGGCGGTTCAGAAGATCTATTGCGGCGATGCGCTCCTGGTGAGCGGCAAGGTCGAGGCCTGCATGATGACGCTCGGCGGAAAACCGCGTAGGATTCCGCAAGCCGTGCGCGAGAAACTCCTTCCTTACCTTTTGGAAACAGCGACTTAACCTTTGGCGCCCAAATTCGGCCACCTTTGAATGACCTCTGCAATTTTGCGAGGATGGGCGGGGGATCGTCGTGCCGCGCCCGCTGGAGAGGAACTGAGATGAGGATCATCGTCGCGGCGCTCGCGGCCCTGACATTGTCGCTCGCCGCGCCCGCCTGGGCGCAGAGCGCGCCATCGGCGGCGCCGACCGGCGCGCCGGCGCAGACCGGCACGCTGGACGCGCCCGCGCCGAGCGGAACGGTCGATGTCACCACCACGGGCGGTTCCACCTTCGACTCGCCGGGCGGGCTCTCCGTCGTCTCGGTCTTCCTGCGCGCCGATCCCATCGTCAAGGCGGTGATGGTGATCCTGCTGATCGCCTCGCTGTGGTCGTGGACGATCATCGTCAACAAATGGCTCGCCTTCGGCACGCTGAAGCGCCGCGCCACGAAGTTCGAGAAGAGTTTCTGGTCCGGCCAGTCCCTGGACGAGCTCTATCAGCAATTCGCGCCCAAGGCGGATCATCCGATGGCCGCGACCTTCGTCTCGGCCTTGCGCGAATGGCGCCGCGCCTTCGAGGGCGGCCCGCCGCGCGAGGCGCTGGTCCCCGGCGTGAAGGATCGGCTGGACAAGGCGATGGGCGTCACCATCATGCGCGAGACCGACGGGCTGGAGCGCCAGCTCGGCGTGCTCGCCACCATCGGTTCGACCGCGCCCTTCATCGGCCTGTTCGGCACGGTGTGGGGCATCATGAATTCCTTCACCGCCATCGCGGCCCACAACAACACCACGCTCGCGGTCGTCGCGCCCGGCATCGCCGAGGCGCTCTTTGCGACGGCGATGGGTCTTCTGGCCGCCATCCCGGCGGTCATCTTCTACAACCGCTTCGTGGGCGAGATCGGCCGCTACTCGACACGGCTCGACGCCTTCGCCGACGAGTTTTCGTCGATCCTGTCGCGCCAGCTCGACGAGAAGGCCAGGCCCTGATGGCCGCCGCCCTGCAAGCCCGCAACAAGGGTGGGCGTCGCATCCGCCGGCGCGCGATGTCGGAGATCAACGTCACGCCCTTCGTCGACGTGATGCTCGTGCTCCTGATCGTCTTCATGGTGACGGCGCCGCTGCTCACCGTCGGCGTGCCGGTGGACCTGCCCAAGACCCGCGCGCAGACGCTCGGCCAGGACCGCGAGCCGCTCTCCGTCACCGTCAAGCGCGACGGTCGCGTCTATCTGCAGAACACGCCCATCGCGGAAGAGGAACTGGTGGGCAAGCTCAACGCCATCGCCGCCAACGGCTACGACCAGCGCATCTTCGTGCGCGGCGACAAGGCGGTCGATTACGGCCGGGTCATGGAAGTGATGGGCCTTCTTTCCGCCGCAGGCTTCACTCACATTGGGCTCGTCACCGATGTCGCAAAGCCTAAGTCTGACGAACGCTAGACGCATCCCGACCACCGCGCGCGGACCGCGCGTGGGCCTGTACGCCGCGGCTTTGCTGCACGGCGCGATCGTCGCCGTCACGCTGTTCTCCTGGCAGCACAAGCTCGACATCGTCGATCAGTCGCCCCCGGTGGTGCCGGTCGATCTCGTCACCGTCGCCGACAAGACCGACATCGCGCCGACCGTCGCGAAGCTGCAGCCGCCGCAACCGGTCGAACAGCCCGCGCCGCAGCCGACGCCGCCCGCGCCGGTTCCGACCCCGCCGCCGCAGGCCGAGGCCGCGCCCGAGCCGGTGCCCTCGCAGCCGGTGCTGCCCAAGCCCGCGGCGCCGCCCAGGCCGATGATCAAACCGGCGCCCGCGCCGACGCCGGCACCGCCCAAGCCGAAGACCGACGACTTCGCCGATCTGCTCAACAAGCTCACCAAGCCGGCGGCCACGCCGCGCAATGCCCGCGTCGCCCAGCGCACCGTGAAGGGGGTCGGCGACATGAACGCCGCGACCGCCGATCTGCGCGACGCCATCCGCAGCCAGATCGCGCCGTGCTGGAGCCCGCCGGTCGGCGCGCCACGGCCCGAGGAACTTGTCGTCGAGTTCGATCTTCTTCTCACGCCCGACGGCCATGTCTTAGGGACGCCACAATTGACGGCAGACTCCGCGGCGCGCGCGGCGGCCGATCCGTACACGCGGGCCTCCGCCGAGGCGGCGCGGCGCGCCATCACCGTCTGCGCGCCTTACAAATTGCCGGCGGAGCGTTATAGCCAGTGGCGGGAGATCAATCCGTTCCATTTCGATCCCCGCCAGATGATGGGACAGTGAGCTTGGAGAACAAGATGAAGACCACGATCCTGGCCGGCCTGCTGCTCGCACTGTGTGCCGTCGTCGCGCCCGCCTCCGCGGCGCTGCGCGTCGATGTCGATCAGGGAAATCTGCAGCCGCTGCCGATCGCGATCCCGGACTTCGCCGCGCCCTCGGCCGGCGACACGGTGGTGGCGCAGAACATCGCCAAGGTGATCCGCGCCGATCTCGACCGCTCCGGCCTGTTCCGCGCGCTCGACCCCAAATCCTTCATCGAGAAGATCACCAACATCAACGTCGCGCCGCAGTTCGGCTCCTGGCGCACGATCAACGCGCAGGCGCTCGTCGCGGGACAGGTGCAGAGCCAGCCCGACGGCAGGCTGCGCGTCGATTTTCGGCTGTGGGACGTCTATGGCGAAAGCCAGATGGTGGGGCAGCAATACTTCACCACGCCCGACAATTGGCGGCGCATCGCGCACATCATCGCCGACGCGATCTATGAGCGCATCACCGGCGAGAAGGGTTATTTCGATACCCGCGTCGTCTTCATCTCGGAGTCGGGTCCGGCGCTCGCTCGCAAGAAGCGTCTCGCGGTGATGGATCAGGACGGCGCCAACCCGATCTTCCTCACGCGCGGCGATTATCTGGTGCTCACGCCGCGCTTCAATCCCACCGCGCAGATGATCGCCTACATGTCCTATATCGGCGCCAAGCCGCGCGTTTACCTCTTCGATCTGGAGAGCGGGCGGCAGGAAATGCTCGGAAATTTTCCGAATATGACCTTTTCGCCACGGTTTTCGCCCGACGGCAATAAAGTGGCGATGTCGCTCGAGTCCGGAGGCAATTCCGATATTTATGTCATGGACTTACGCACCCGCGCGATCACCCGGCTGACCACCGATCCGGGAATCGACACCTCGCCGTCCTTTTCGCCCGACGGCACCCAGATCGCCTTCGAATCCGACCGCGGCGGCAGCCAGCAGATTTACGTGATGAACGCCGACGGCTCGAACCAGCACCGCATCTCCTTCCTCTCCGGGCGCAACGGCACGCCGGTGTGGTCGCCGCGCGGCGATCTCATCGCGTTTACCAATCAAAGCGGCGGATTCCATGTCGGCGTGATGAAAACGGACGGCACCGGCGCGCGCGCCATCACCACCGGTTGGGAGGACGAAGGCCCCACCTGGGCGCCCAATGGACGCGTCCTCATGTTCGGACGCACGGTGCAGGGCGGGCGCGGTTCGCAGATCTGGTCGATCGACGTGACCGGGCGCAACGAGCGGCGCATGCCGACCCCCGGCGATGCCTCCGACCCGGCCTGGTCGCCCTTGATCCAATAGGAGTTCCCTCCTTAAACTTTCGGGCAGGGCGCCAACTGGCTCTTTTTGGCCACGAACGCGTTAGACGATAAGTTCCATGGCAATGCTCCCATCGTGGTTGGCGTGGGAGCCGGGCCGCATTTGGAGGAGCCTCATTCGATGACGAAGATTTCTCTCGGCCTCAGCCTGGCAGCGCTGTCGGCCGCGTTGCTGGTCGCCGGTTGCTCGACGCCCAAGCCGGCCGCCGAAGCGCCGCCGCCCATGGCCAGCGCGCCGTCGGCTCCGGTATCGAAGATCGTGCCCGGCAGCGCGGAAGACCTGCGCGTCAATGTCGGCGACACGGTGCACTTCGCCTACAACCAGTACGCCATCGAAGACAACGACAAGGCGACGCTGCAGCGCCAGGCGAGCTGGCTGCAGAAATATCCCGCGATCAAGGTGCTGGTCGAAGGCGATTGCGATGAGCGCGGCACCCGCGAATACAATCTCGCGCTCGGCGCGCGCCGCGCCAACGCGGTGAAGGAATATCTGGTCAGCCTCGGCGTCTCCGCCGCGCGCGTCGACACGATTTCCTACGGCAAGGAGCATCCGGTCTGCTCGGAGTCGACGGAGGATTGCTGGGCGCAGAACCGCCGCGGCGTGACCGGCATCAGCGGCGGCGCGAACTCGTAGCGCGTCGCCCTACGTGACTCGACGAAGGCGCTTGGGAAACCAGGCGCCTTCGTTCGTTCTGGCGCGAAAAATCCTTGATGCTTATACATATATCTATATAATGGAAATATGCACGATACCCAACCGAGACCGTTGATCTGGGTTGGCTCGAGCCGAAAGGATTTGCGCGGTTTTCCTCCAGTCATTCGTCGCGGTTTTGGCCTGGCGTTGTTCGCGGCACAGATGGGCGTGACGCCGCCGGACGCGAAGCCTCTGAAGGGATTTGGTGGCGCGAGCGTATTGGAGTTGGTGGAATCGGAACCGGGCGGAACCTATCGGGCGGTCTATACGGTCAGGTTTGCGACCGCGATTTACGTTCTGCACGCTTTTCAGAAGAAATCGAAGCGCGGAATCATGACACCAAAGCCCGAGATCGACCTGATACGTCGGCGGTTGCGGCAGGCGGAAGACATGCACATCGCAAAATCGAAGGACGCTTGAGTCATGAAAAAGGATCACGAGAAAAGCGGCGGTAATGTCTTCGCCGATCTGGGCTTGCCTGATTCCGAGCAGGAACTCCTCAAGGCAAAACTCACGGTCCAGATTTACAAGCTTGTGAAAGCGCGCGGTCTGACACAGAGCAAGGCGGCGGAGCTCTTGGGAACGACGCAGGCACAAATGTCTGCACTGATGCGTTGTCGCCCGGTCAGTGTCTCGGTCGGACGGCTGATGGGCTTCCTCACCATCCTCGGCCAGGATGTCCAAGTCAGGGTGAAGCCAGCCGCTGCGCGAACGTCCGGGCATATGTCGGTCTTGGTCGAACGGGCCTAGCTTTCCCGCTTAACGTTGCAAAGAACTATTCAACGATACGAGCCTCATTTTCGGCTAAGTGTTGGCGGATACACGGCCTTTCCCATTCGGAGGCGTTCATGACCAGGACGAGACTGTTCCTCGGCACGGGATCCGTCGTCGCCATGGCGCTGCTGGCCGCCGGCGGCGCCACTGCCTTTGCGCTGCCGCATGGCGTCCAGCCGCGGAACGACGCCGGCTATGTCCGCGTCGCCGGCCTGTTCGGCGAGAGCGATGAGGAAAAAGCGGCCCGCCTGGCGCGCGAACAGCACGAGGCCGATCAGGACGCGCAGATCAAGGCGCTGAACGAAAAGGTCCAGGATCTCGAAGACAGCGTGCGGAATTTGACCGGGCAGAACGAAGAGCTCGGGCACCGCGTCACCGACCTCAACGAGAAGATCGAGCGCCAGCAGAAGGATTTCGAATACCGGCTCTGTGCCTTGTCGGCGCAGCAGCTCGGCGCCGGCGTCGCGCCGGGCGACGCCAATGCCGTGCCGTGTCCGGGCGCGGCGGGTCCGGTCGCCAGCGCGCCGCCGCCGCCCGTAGCCGCGGCGCAGGCGCCCTCGGGCGGCACGGCGACGCCGCCCAAGCCGCTTGCGCCGCCGCCCGGCGTGCTCGGCACGCTGCCGGCCGGCGCGGCGTCCGCCGCGCCGGCGGCCAGCGACGATACGATGCACGCGGAATTCTCCGCGGCGATGAACCTGCTCGCCAAGGCACGGTACGATGAAGCGCGCGCCGCCTTCCGCGGCTTCGCCGACTCACACCCGGGCAGCGATCTGGCGCCGCAGGCCGTCTACTGGGCCGGCGACATCGCCTATGTGCAGAAGGACTACGACGGCGCGACGCGCCAATTCGCCGAGGTCATCAAGAATTATCCCACCTCGGCGCGCGCCCCCGATAGCATGCTCAAGCTCGGCCAGGCGCTGCTGGCGTCGGGCAATAAAAAAGGAGGCTGCACCGCCCTTGCCGCGCTCCCCGCGAAATATCCCAAGGCCAACAAGGCTGTCCTCGTGCAAGGCGCCGAAGCGCGCAAAGCCGCCTGTCGCGGCGAGTCTTGAGGCGCAGTTCGCCGCCGCGATGGACGCGCTCGCGGCCGCGGGCGCGCCGTGGCCCGGCGCCGTCGCCGTCTCGGGCGGCGGCGATTCCGTCGCGCTGATGCATCTGCTGGCGCGCTGGGCCCGGCGCCGGCGCCGGCCGCCGCCGCATGTCGTCACCGTCGATCACGCCTTGCGCGCGGGCTCGGCCAAGGACGCGCGCGCCGTGCTGCGCTGGGCCAAGGCCGCCGGCCTCAAGGCCAAGGCGCTGCGCCGCTCCGGTCCGGCGCCGTCGTCCGATATCGAGGCCGCGGCGCGGGAGGCGCGCTACCGCCTGATGGGCGAATGGGCGAGGCGCCAAGGCATCGCGGCGCTCTATGTCGCGCACACGCGCGACGATCAGGCGGAGACGTTCCTGCTGCGCCTGATGCGCGGCAGCGGCCTGGACGGGCTCTCCGCCATGCGGCCGATCGCGGCCTATCCGATGCCCGGCTTTCGCGATCTCACGCTCGTGCGTCCCTTGCTCGATCTTCCGCGCGAAGGTCTGCGCGCCCATCTTGCGAAGGCCGGACAGGGCTGGATCGAGGATCCGATGAACCAGGAGGAGCGCTTCGCCCGCGTGCGGCTGCGCAAGCTCATCCCCGCGCTGGAAGAAGCCGGGCTCACCCGCCATCGCATCGCCGGCGCCGCGGCGCATCTTGCCCGCGCGCGCGAGGCGCTCGACACCGTCACCGCCGCCGTTCTCGCGCGAATCGCGCGGCCGGTCGGCAGGACCCTGCATGTCGATCTGGTCGGCCTCGCCGCCGCGCCCCGCGAAGTTGGCTTGCGCGCCTTGGCGCAACTGCTGATGGCGGTGTCGGGTCAGTCCTATCGCCCGCGCTTCGAGCGGCTGGAGCGGTTGTTCGATCGGCTGGATGCCGTGGGGGGCGGCTGCACCCTGCATGGCTGCCGTGTCGCCATGGCCCCTTCCGGGAAAGGGGTATTCGGTGCGGGAACCCTGGTGATCGCCCGGGAAACGGGGCGGTCCCGCGACAAATCATCCAAGATCGCCGCCGCGACGGCCGTTGATCTCAATTAGACTGTGTTAATCGCCTTCCTGCATTCTGATTGCGGTGCGTGCGCAAATTCCTTAACGTTTTTGGCAGGCTCGCAATCGGGCGAAAACGACTTATCTCAGGTGTCGTTTAGCCTCTTGAATGGCCCAGGCCCCCGCTGAAAGGACGGCCCTTTGAACAATCTACGCAATCTGGCGCTCTGGATCGTCGTGGCGCTTCTTTTGGTGTTCCTGTTCAACCTGTTCCAGGGAACGGCGCGCCAGCCCAATGCGGCCGACATCAACTACACGAAATTCCGGCAGGAGGTCATCGCCGGTGACGTCAAGGACGCCACCATGCAGGGCGAGGTCGTGAAGGGCACGCTCGGCAGCGGCCAGGCCTTCACCACCGTGGTGCCGGCGAACGACAATTCGATCATCCAGCTGATGAACGACCACAACGTCCAGCTCAAGGTCGCGGCGCCGGATGACGGCTTCAACCTGATGGCGGTGCTGCTCAACGCGCTGCCCATGCTGCTTCTGATCGCGGTGTGGATCTTCTTCATGCGCCAGCTTCAGGCCGGCGGCGGCAAGGCGATGGGCTTCGGCAAATCGCGCGCCAAGATGCTGACCGAGCGCACCGGCCGCGTGACCTTCGAGGACGTCGCCGGCGTCGACGAGGCCAAGGACGATCTGAAAGAGATCGTCGATTTCCTGAAAGACCCGCAGAAATTCCAGCGCCTCGGCGGCCGCATTCCCAAGGGCGTGCTCTTGGTCGGCCCGCCGGGCACCGGAAAAACGCTCCTCGCCCGCGCTATAGCGGGCGAAGCAAATGTCCCGTTCTTCACGATCTCAGGCTCCGACTTCGTCGAGATGTTCGTCGGCGTTGGCGCTTCGCGCGTCCGCGACATGTTCGAGCAGGCCAAGAAGAACGCGCCCTGCATCGTGTTCATCGACGAAATCGACGCGGTCGGCCGCCATCGCGGCGCCGGCCTGGGCGGCGGCAATGACGAGCGCGAGCAGACCCTCAACCAGTTGCTGGTCGAGATGGACGGTTTCGAATCCACCGAAGGCGTCATCCTCATCGCCGCGACCAACCGGCCCGACGTGCTCGATCCGGCGCTGC
>CAZMHP010000069.1:0-13299 GCA_964566095.1 uncultured Rhizobium sp.
CGCGGGCATGGCTGTCGTCATAGGTGAACGCGTCGGTGGTCGTGCCTTGCGTGATCGTGTCGGCCATGTTGAACGCGGTGTAGGTGATGCTGCGCCCCGCCCCCGCCGTCATGTTGCCGTTCGCGTCGTAGGTGTAGGCCGGGTTCGTGACCCCGTTCACCGTGCCGGCGATGGACGACACCCCGTGCGGCTGGGCGCTGCCCACGCCCGGATAGCTGTAGGTGCCGACGTCGGACTTGCTCGTGATGTTGCCCAGATTGTCGTAGCCGACCGTCTTGGTGGTGATGCCGGTGCCCGACGCGGTGCAGCTCGCGATCCCGCTCGCCCCCGTCGCCGAGTTGGTCAGCCGGTTCAGGCCGTCATAGCAGAACTTCTCGATCACGCCCTGGTCGTTGTCGGAGCGATAGATCAGGTTGCCGATCGAGTCCCACTGATAGTCGAACGAGGCGACCGCGTCGGA
This sequence comes from uncultured Rhizobium sp., assembly GCA_964566095.1. Lineage (GTDB taxonomy): Bacteria > Pseudomonadota > Alphaproteobacteria > Micropepsales > Micropepsaceae > Rhizomicrobium. The sequence goes on from CAZMHP010000069.1 coordinate 461, forward strand.
CGGACCGGCGCGCAGGTTCGTCAGCCGGCCCGTGGTCGCGTCGAAGGTGTTGGTGGTGACGACGCCGTTGCCGGCAGTCGTCTGCGTCAGCGCCAGTTCGGCGCTGGCCGTGTTCGCCGTCCAGATCACATTGGCGCCCCCGGCGCTGGTGCAGCTCGGCGTGCCGGCGGTGTCCGCGATGCGGCACAGATAGGACAGCGCGGTGTAGACGTTCCGGCTGGTGAAACCCGACGGCCCCGCCACCGTCGAGACCCGGCCATAGGCGTCGTAGCTGGTCGTCGTGGTGTAGCCGGTCCCGCCCACCGTCAGCGTGCCGACCGTCGCGCGGCCCAGGCCGTCATAGGCGATCGTGCGGTCCGAGACCACGGTGCCGCAGCCGGAGTCGGTGCAGGCCTTGGCCTCGATCAGCTGGCCCACATTGTGGCCGGCGGACGAGGTGCCGAAGGTCCAGGCGCTGTACAGCCCCGGCTCGCCGCGCGTCAGCGCCCGGCCCAGAAGATCGTAGCTCAGCGTCGTGACCTGGCCCTTCGCGTCGGTCTGCGACGTCAGTTCGCTGAGCGCGTCGTAGCCATAGCTCCACGAGCCCATGTCCGGGTCCGACGACGCCGTCTTGCGCCCGCGCGTGTCGTAGGTGTTGGCGATCGCGTTGCCCGCCGGGTCGGTCACGCGCAGGACATCGCCCCACGCGTCATAGGTGTAGCTCGTCACATGCGTCGCGGCGTCGGTGACGCTCTGCACCAGCCCCTGCGCGTTGCGCAAGGTGGTGACCGTCTGGCTCTTGTCGTTGGTCACCGCGCCGGTCAACCCGTGATAGGCCGCGGTCGAGACGCTGCCGTCCGGCATCGTCGCCTGCGTCACCCGCCCCAGCGCGTCGTCGGCGTAGACCGTCCACTGGATCGTGGGCGTGCCGGCGGTGAAGTAGGGCCGGCTGGTCTGGTGCGTGTTGCCGTTCGCGTCGTATTGCACCGCGACGCGCACGTTCGAGCCGTCGAAGCCCTGCGTGTCGCGCGCGATCACGCGGCCGAGCGCGTCGTAATACGCCGTCGAGACCGGGCCGATCTGCGTCACACCGTCCGACGCGAACGCCTCCGCCCGCGCCAGATAGGCGCCATAGGTCGGGCACGCCGCGCTGCCGCCGTTCACGCCCGCGCAGAACGCGTAGCTCGTGGCGGTTTTGGTCCCGTCGGGCCTTGTCTCTAGCGTCGGGCGCCCGAAGCTGTCGTAGGACCAGGCCGTGACCAGACCGTTGGGGCCGGTGTGGTCGGTCGGCGCGCCGAAGGCCAGGCTCGCCGCGGAGGTGTAGGTCCAGCTCTCCGACTGCGACAGCGCGTTGGCGGCCGAGGTCTGGAATTCGCCGAGCGCGTCGTAGCCCGCCGAGGTGGTGCGGGACGAGAAGTCGGGCCCGCTGACCGCGGCGGCGGTGCTGTGGCCGAACGAATCGAGCGTGTAGTCGGTCTGCACGCCGGTGCTGGAATAGGTGCAGGAGCCGCCGGCGGGCTGGACCACCGCGCGGGTGACGAGGCCCGAGCCGGAATCGTGGGTGTAGCAGCTCGCGCGCGTGATGTCGGACAGCCCCACGATGCTCTCCACCGACGTCGCGGTGAGCTGGCCGAGGATCCAGTTGGTGGTGTCGTTGGTGTAGGTGTTGGTCGCGGTGCGCGAGGAGCCGTCGGACACCGCGGCCGCCACCGTCGTCGCGTTGCCGTAGGCATCGTAGGTGTAGTTCGTCGTCGTGGTGGGAAAGGCCGAGCCGTCGATGTCGTGGCCCGACGCGACGCTCTGGCTGAGATAGACGAAATAGTAATGCGTGCCGCTGATGCCGCTGGATGCGGCGGAGGCGTAGGTGTTGCTCACCGAGCTCAGCGTCACGCCGCTGAGGGTGCGCGTCTGCGACGAGACCATCCCGACATAGGGAAAGTCGCTGTGGTAGTTCGTGGTGGTGACGATGCCGGTCTGCGAATCCGTCGCCGTGATCTGGTTGAAGCCCAGAAGCACGACGGCGGCGGTGCCGTAGGCGACCTTGGCATATTGATGATTGGCGAAGGTGTAGGTGTTGTTGTTGGCGAACGCGCCGCCATAGGAATAGCTCGTCGTATAGGTGCCGCCGATGCCGTTGCTGACGCCGACCTGGGAGACGACATAGAAGGCGCCGTCCATCGTCACCACCGGATAGGTCGCGGGCGTGCCCTTGACGTAAAAGGTGCCGTTCTTGTTCAGCCGGTCATAGGCGATCGTCGTGGTCGCGCCGGCGCCGTTGGAGACGCTCGTCATCTGCTCGGGCACATAGGAAAACGTGTAGAGCATGTTGCCGGACACGTTCTTCAGCACGAAATCTCCGGCGCCGTCATTGTTCCAGTCGGCGACGCTGGCGGTGACGGTGGCGGACGAATTGCTGATCGTGATCGGATTGTTGCTGGTGTCGACGGCCTGCACGAAACCGCTGCCGGTCGACAGATAGAGCTTGTGGCTGGTGCCCGAGCCGTAAAAGCCCGTGCCGCCCGGCGCGACGAGCAGGATGTCGGTCTTGCCGTCGCCGTTCCAGTCGGCGGTATAGATCGTATATTTTCCCCAGTCCGTGGGGACGCTGAAGCTCGTGGCGACAAGCCCGGTGCCCGTCGATAGATACAGCGTGCCGGCGCTGCCCGATTTGGCGATGAGGACGTCGGTCTTGCCGTCGCCGTTGAAATCGCCGAGCACGATCTGCGAACCCGACCAGTTGGTGACGCTCACCGAGCTCGTCGCGGGATTGCAGAAATAGGTGATGGCGCTGGTCGTGCCCTGCGACAGCAGGTCGGTGCAGCCGTCGCCGTCGAAATCGGCCGCGTAAAGCGTTTCGGTGGTCGAGCCGAAGCCGCTGATGGGGGGACCCGCCGTGAAGATGCCCGCGCCGCTGCCGAAAAAGACATAGCTGGTGCCGACTGCTCCCCCTTGGCCGAATATGTCGCTGCGGCCGTCGCCGTCGAAATCGCCGGCAAAGCCGTGCGCCGTGGTGGGCGAGATCGTCTGCCAACCGCTGTTGATGTTGGTTCCGTTGTTGTAAAAATCGACAATATAATTGGTGTTGATGGGCGTATGGCAGACGTCGGCGCAATAATGCGTTTGGTAATGTACGAGGATGTCGCCGAACCCGTCCGGCTGGAGATCCAATCCCTGAACTTCCGTTGCCGAGCACGTGTTGGCGTAGCTCGGGTTGGGATAGACGCGCATGGTGCCCGTCCAACTCGGCCCAAAATAGACCCGCTGCGATCCGCAATTGTCCGACATGTCATTGGGCAGGAGCGCGATGTCGACCAGTCCGTCGGCGTTGAAATCCCCCACCGCCGTGACCGACCCGAACGGGATGCTGCTCGTCGCTCCCGTCATGGTGAGCTGGCCCGTGCCGCCCTGCCAGCCGAAGCTCGTCGGCGCGAGACAGTTTGTGCCGGATCCGTCGCACAGCGTGACGGAGGTGAGGCGCGAATGGACGGTGGTGGTGCCTGCCCGATAGCCAAGCTGATAGTCGTACACGACCGACGCGCCGGCATAGGTCTTGATGTGGGTGAGCAGGACGGTCGTCTTCTGCAGCGATCCGGCCTGGTAGGTTGGCGTCACGTCGGCGCGCGAGGTGTTGTAGGTAAACTGCACCGAATTGTAGGTGGACAATCCGGCGCCCGCATTGCCGGTGTAGTCGATGCGCGCGGGATAGATCTGGCCGTTGGTCGAATCGTTGGTGTAGGTGACGGTGAGGTAATTGCCCTTGGTGTCGGTGATCTTGTTCACCGACCAGATGCGGGCGGTGGACGTGCCGACGGCCAGGAGCCGTGAATCGGTCGTGTTGCCGAGTTCGATGACCTGGCCCGACTTGGTCCAGAGCTTGAAGTACGCCGGACCGGAACCTGCCGAGCCGTACGAGATGACCTGGACGAAGCCATCGATTTCCGTGCGATAGACCGCGCCATTGGCGCCGTACGTGCCGCTGGTCGCGATCAGACGCTGGCCGTTCAGGCAGAAACGGTCATTGGCGTCGAAATTCACCGCGCCGTGCACGCCGTCCTGCGTGAGCGTGCGTGGGCATCGCGCGATGGACGGCAAACCGTCGAGCGACCATTGCACCCCCACGATTCCATCCAGACCCTGACTCGAATAGTCCAGCGCGAGAGACGGAACCATGCCCGCCGTGCCGGGCGGAACGGCGATGGGGATGGAATAGGTCGCGGCACCCGTCGCGTTGACCGCGAATTGCCCCGGAACGGTCATCGGCGGCGGCGAGCCGGCCGCGCGAACACATTGCGGTAGAAGAGCACCGAACAGCAGACATGCCGCGGCGAACATGGCGCGGTGGACCCACGTCTTCGCACGAGGCATTCTTCGTGGGCGAAGTCGATGCGCCTGCGTATACACGACACGTAAAGCGCGCACGCCCGACGGGGCGAGAATCTCGCCCGTCGCAATGCCAATCGACATTGAAACACCCCGCGATGATCACCCATATTTGCGCGATACACGCGCGGGTCGTGGCAATATTTGAGGGGGTAATTATTTACAGTCAAGCACCTTTGACGAATTCAACTGTGAAGATAATTTGGCGGCCTTTCGAGAATAGAGAACTATCGCAAAAAATCACGGTGATGGTGGGGAGCCTTGGGCGGTCCCCGATTCGGAAATGGCGGCGGGGCGGCGCGAAAACTCCCTGGTCTGCGAGTCTCTGCGGCGCGACCGGAGACCGGTCATGTGCCCAATGCCGCCGCAAATCGGCGCCACTCGCGCCGCCAAGTGGAGGGTTCGACGTTTTCCGGATTCGGGCTTGTACAGGGCGCCGACCGGCGCAAACCTTGCTCGTCGCGGACGACAGGGGTGGGAGCGACCGCGCAGGGGTTTCGCGCACTTGTTCCTAGATTGTTCTGCACGGTTCCTGCCGAAGCGCTGCGGCGTGCGTGGCCAACCACCGTATCCCAAATCTTTTTGCCGCGCCGGTGCGGAAACGCGGGCCCGAATTCGCGCGGAAATGGGAATGAGACAGGCCCTCGCCCGGTGGCATGGCGAATGGCGCAAGCGACCGTGAAGCCATCTGGCGTCGATACATGTGGTGTCGCCGAGCGGATTCACGATAGGCTCTCGGGGAGGCGGCCGCCACGGGTTCATGCAGACCACCAAGTTGATATCTGGCGGAACGAGACGCGGCAGCACCCGCGTTGTCGCTTGGGTGTTGCTGTTTGCCTTCGCGCTGCAATGCTACGCGACCCAAATCCACATCCATGGCTCGCCGCTCGTTTCTGTCGGAGTTTCGGCTGGAATAGGCACCGATGAAGCGGGCCGTCACGGCAAGTCGCCGGTCGCGCCGGATCCCGCCACCTGTCCGATCTGCCAAGCCATTGCGCATACGGGCCTGTTCTTCACGCCGGCGCCGCCGCTGCTGTTTTTGCCGGCCTGGGTGGCGCATATCGCGCTGCCGATGCGGGAGCATGCGATTTCACGCGCCGCCCCGACACATGATTGGCTCAGCCGGGCCCCCCCGCGAAACTAATCCCCGAATTTTGGCCAGCGCGGGCGCCGCATGTGCGGCCCTGCGTTCGTTCTGCCCGCGTCGACGGCGCAGGCGGATTCGTATCTATCCATTCCGGACGACAACCCATGAAGCACAGCCCACGACCGGCGACGGCTTGTGCCGCGGCTCTAGTCCTGCTGCTCGCCGCTTGCGCAGTGGGGCCAGACTTCCAGAAGCCGGCACCACCCGACGTTGCCGGCTACACGGCCAAACCGATCCCCGCCATGACGGCGAGCGCGGATGCCGAAGGCGGCCAGGCGCAGCGGTTTCTGCGCGGTGCAACGATCTTAGCCGACTGGTGGACGCTGTATCATTCCAAACCGCTCAGCGACCTGGTCGAGCTGGCGCTCGCGAACAATTCGGATCTCAAGGCCGCGCGTGCGGCGCTGTCGGTCGCGCGAGAGAACGCGCTGGCACAGCGTGGCGCGTATTATCCGAGCATCTCGGCCGGCTTTTCGGCCAGCCGACAGCAACAACCAGGAACACTCGCGCCGGTCCCGAACAACAATGCCTTCCAGTACGATCTCTTCACGCCTGAGTTGACCGTCTCCTACGCCCCCGACGTGTTCGGCCTGAACCGCCGGACCGTGGAGTCTCTCGAGGCGCAGCAGCAGGCCGTTCGGTTCCAGATGATCGCGATCTACACGACCTTGACCTCCAACGTCGTGGTGACCGCGATTCAGGCAGCCTCCGTCGAAACGCAAATCGAGGCGACGCGCGACATCATCGCCCGCGATACCGAAGCGTTGCAAATCCTGGAGTACCAGGCGAAGAAGGGTTACGCGAACGGGCTCGATCTCGCCGCGCAGAAGAGCCAGCTCGCCGAGGCAACCGCCACGCTGCCGCCGCTGCTCAAGCAGATGGCACAATTGCAGGACCTTCTGGCGGTTCTGGTCGGCCGGTTCCCCAGCCAGGCGCCGCCGCAAACCCTGGCCCTCACCGATCTCCAATTGCCTCGGGAACTGCCGCTCAGCCTTCCCTCCACCATTGTCGAGCAGCGCCCGGATGTGTTGCAAGCCGAGGCCAATCTGCACGCCGCCAGCGCGCAAATCGGAATTGCCGTTGCGAACCGGCTGCCCAACATTCAACTCAGCGCCAATGCCGGAAGCACGGCGTTGGCGATCGGTCAGCTCTTTGCGCCCGGCACGGGATTGTGGACGTTGGCGGCGTCGCTGACCGCGCCGATATTCGATGGCGGGACGCTGATGCATCAGGAACGCGCGGCGCGCGCGGGTTATGAAGAGGCAGCCCAGCAATATCGCAGCACCGTGCTCGGCGCTTTTCAGAATGTGGCCGACACGTTGACCGCGCTCGAACAGGACGCCGAAGCGTTGAAGGCCGCGAGTGCCTCTGCCGACGCGGCCAAAACGACACTCGATATCGCACAACGCCAGGTCAAGGACGGATACGCCGGCTATCTCGTGCTGCTGAACGCCGAGCAGGCCTATCAGCTGGCCCGCATCAACCTCGTGCAGGCGCAAGCCAGCCGATTTGCCGATACCGCCGCGCTGTTCCAGGCGCTGGGCGGCGGGTGGTGGAATCGAACGGAACTGGTCAGGGACGATCATGACAAATAGACGCCTCGGCGGGCCGACGACCTATCATCGCTGGCTTCGCGCGCCATGGATCGCCGCCGCGGTTGCGGCGATCTTGTCATCCGCCGCCTGCTCGCCGAGCAGCGACAACGATTCCGGCCAACCCTCGGCAACCGTCAGCAACGTGACATTGACGGCCGATCAACGCCGGAACATTCGCCTCTTCACCGCCGTGCCCACCAAATTTCACAAGACGATCGATGCGAACGGCGTGGTCGACTTCGACAACGACCGGGCGACCAGCGTGCTGGCGCCGATCTCCGGCCCGGTCACGCAAATGTTCGTTTCGCCGGGCGATATCGTCAAGAAAGGACAACCGCTGGCTCTTGTGGACTCGCCGGACTTCGCAGCGGCCGTCGGCGCCTATCGCAAGGCCGTTTCGGCGGCGCGAACGACGCGCCGGCTTGCCGATCTCGACAAGGACCTCCTCGCGCACCAGGGCGTGGCGCAACGCGAAGCCGAGCAAGCGCAGACCGACGCGGTCAGCGCCGAGTCCGACCGCGACGCCGCGCTTCAGGGACTCGCTTCATTGGGCGTCGATCCGCGGCTCATCCGGCAAATACGTTCCGGCCGGCAACTTTCTCGCGTGGCGAGCGCGATCCGCTCGCCGATCGCCGGAACGGTGGTCGAAAAGCTCGTCACGCCCGGACAGCTCTTGCAGGCAGGCACGACGCCCTGCTTCACCGTCGCCGATTTGTCGCGCGTCTGGGTCATGACGCAGGTGTTCGGTTCCGATCTGGATTCCGTCGGCGCCGGCGACACCGCTCAAGTGACGGTGGGCGCGAATACCGTGACCGGACGTGTCGAAAACGTTGCCGCGGAAGTCGATCCGAACACGCGGTCCGTGGCGGTGCGCGTGGTGGTCGCGAACGCCGCCGGTCTCTTAAGGAAGCAAATGTATGTCCGGGTCGAGATCCAGTCGCGTGCGGAAAATACCGGCCTTCTGATCCCGGTCGCAGCGATTCTGCGGGACGACGAGAACCTGCCCTTCGTGTACATCGCTCAGCGCGACGGCAGCTACGCACGGCGCCATGTGACCTTGGGCGATCGGGTCGGCGATCGCTACGACATTGCGGACGGCCTGCACCGTGGCGACCGCGTCGTGGCCGACGGCGCGATCTTCGTGCAGTTTCTGCAAGACCAATGAGCGAGCCACAACCGCAGGCCGAGTTTCCAAAGCGGCCCTCCTCCCTGATGAATCGCGTTGTCGCCGCCTCTCTGGGGCAATGGCTGATCGTCGTCATCCTGACGGTGGTGTTCATGGCCGCCGGCATTCGCGCGTTGATCCGGCTTCCGGTCGACGCCTATCCCGATTTGTCGCCGCCGATGGTCGAGATCATCACGCAGTGGCCCGGCCACGCGGCCGAAGAGATGGAGCGCCTGGTCACCGTGCCCGTCGAACTTGGGATGAACGGCATCCCGAAAACGGCGACCGTCCGCTCGATCTCGCTCTATGGCCTCTCCGACGTCACGCTCAGCTTCGAGGATTCCACCGACAATTATTTCGCGCGGCAAGAGGTGTTCAACCGCCTCTCCGGGCTTGGCCTGCCCGATGGTGTGTCTCCATCCGTTTCGCCGCTGACCTCGCCGTCGGGCCTCGTCTATCGCTATGTGCTCAAGAGCGCCGATCGCTCGCCGATGGAACTGAAGACCTTCGAAGACTGGGTCGTCGAACCGCAATTCCGATCGGTGCCCGGTGTTGCGGACGATTCCGGCTTCGGCGGCGGCACCATGCAGTATCAGGTGTCACTTGATCCGGTGCGCGTTGCGGGCCTCGGCATGTCGGTCGTGCAGGTGGAGAGTGCCCTCGCGGCCAACAATGGCAATGCCGGTGGCGGCTTCTATACCCAGGGCGAGCAATTCTACTACATCCGAGGCACCGGCCGGCTCACCACGCTCGAAGACATAGGAAACGTCGTACTGGCCGTGCACAACGGGACGCCGACTCTGCTGAAAGACGTCGGGCGCGTCGATATCGGCATTGCGCCGCGCCTTGGCGAGTTCGGCTACGCGAACCAGGACGACGCCGTCGAGGGCGTCATCCTGATGCTCAAGGGGGAGAAGGCTCAGGACGTGCTCAAGCGCGTCGAGGCGAAGACCGCCGAACTCAATACGCGGATATTGCCCAAGGACGTGAAGGTCGTCCCATTCTACGACCGCAGCGACTTGATCGCGCAAACGACCCAGGTCGTGGAAGGCAATTTGCTGCGTGGCGTCCTGCTCGTTCTCGCCGTGCTCATATTCTTCCTCTATGACTTTCGCGCCGGTTTGATCGTCGCCGTCACCATTCCGCTGGCATTGCTCTTCGCGTTCATCTGCCTCGACCTCCAGAACGCCTCCGCCAACCTGCTGTCCATCGGCGCGATTGATTTCGGCATCCTGGTGGATGGCGCGGTGTTCATGGTGGAGAACATCTTCCGTCAGATCGCGCTGCGCCAGGGAACGCGACTCAACGTGCTGGAAATCATTCAGGATGCGGCCGCAGAGGTTGACCGGCCGCTCTTTTACGCCGTCGCGGTCATCATTGTGGGATTCCTGCCGATCTACGTGCTCTCCGGCCCCTCCGGAACATTGTTCAAACCGATGGCCGATACGATGGTGTTCGCGCTGGTCGGCTCATTGATCATTACGCTGACCGTGCTGCCCGTTCTGTGCGCCTGGTTCATGCGCGACGGCGTGCGTGAGCGCCGCAATGCCGCCTTCGAAGCGGTCAAGACGTGGTATGCCGATGCCCTGGATTTCTGCCTGGCGCGGCCTTGGGCCACGACGTTGGCGTCCGTGGCCCTGCTCGTCGCGTCGCTGCTCCTGTTGCCCGGCATCGGTGCCGAATTCATGCCGCAGCTGGACGAAGGCGCGCTCTGGGTGCGGGCCACGATGCCCTATACGATCTCTTTCGATGCGTCGGCGAAGATCGCGCCCAAGGTGCGCGACATTCTGCGGTCATTTCCAGAGGTCACCACGGTCGCCTCGGAACTTGGGCGGCCCGACGACGGCACGGATTCGACCGGTTTCTTCAACGTGGAGTTCTATGTCGGGCTCAAACCCTATTCGCAGTGGACGGGGGCCTATCGCACCAAGCCGGAGCTGATCGAAGCGATCAACCGAAAGCTGCAATCTTTCCCGGGCATCATCTTCAATTACACCCAGCCGGCCGAGGACGCCGTCGACGAGGCGGAGACCGGGCTGAAGAGCGCGCTGGCCGTCAAGATTTTCGGGTCGGATCTGGCGACGCTGCAATACAAGGCCAAAGCCATCAAGCAGACCCTGGAGCACGTTCGCGGCATCCGCGACGTGACGCTGGTACAGGAGCTCGGGCAGCCCAGTCTCAACATCGACATCGATCGGGCGCGCATCGCGCGCTATGGCCTCAATGTCTCAGACATCAACAGCTTGATCCAAACGGCAATCGGCGGCGACGTCGCCACGCAGGTTGTGCAAGGTGAAAAACAGTTCGATCTCGTCGTCCGGCTGGAACGACGATATCGGGAGACGGCCGAGGCAATCGGCAACATTCCGGTGCTCACGCCGGGGGGCCAGCAAGTGCCACTCAAGGCGCTGGCCGACATCCGCGTGACGAACGGCGCATCCTTTATCTATCGCGAGAACAATTCACGCTATATCGGCGTCCAGTTCTCGGTCGGGGGACGTGATCTTGCCGACGCGGTCGGCGATGCCATCCGGCAGGTCGACCGCAAAGTGACCTTGCCGCAGGGCTACCGTCTCGATTGGGGCGGCGAATACAGCGAGTACACGGGTTCGAGCCACCAGCTCGCGATCATCCTGCCGCTTACGCTGCTCCTCATCCTCCTCTTGCTGTTCATGCTCTACAGCAATTTCAAATTCCCATTCATCACCGTCTTGGGAGTCTTGCTGTCCGCGCCGGTCGGCGGCCTCGTCGCACTATGGATAACCGGCACGCCGTTGTCGGTCTCATCCGGCATCGGGTTCTTGGCACTGTTCGGCGTGTCGGTGCTCACGGCCGTCGTCTACATCTCTTACGTCAACGAGCTCCGTCGCGGCGGCACGCCGCTCAAGGACGCCATCCGGGAAGGCGCCATACTGCGGCTGCGCCCGATCATGATGACCGCGCTCGTCGCGGCGATCGGTTTGCTTCCGGCAGCCCTCGCCGAAGGCGTCGGCACCGACTCGCAAAAACCGTTCGCACTGGTCATTGTCGGCGGTCTCATCACAAGGCTCGCGATCAGCGTCTTCCTGATGCCGGTTCTGTATGCGCTCGTCGCGCGCCCGGACGACCGGCTGGAGGTCTGAGATTGGCTTGGCGGGTCGATCAAGACCCAAAGCCTTCGACAACCGCGATCCTACGGCGCGCCGCGCGGGATCGTGGACACCAAAGGCGGCGAATTATCCCGGTCTCGGATCTGCGATTGCCGGTGCGCAGGCCGGACACGCCCCTGTTTGGAGGCGCTTCGGGCGCAAGCGGTGGAGGGAGGACGTTTGTCGATATTGGACTGGTACAGCTGTGGTTCGGGTCTAACTGTGCTCCGCATTCCCATCGAAAAACGGAGCATGTTGCAAAGCAACATATCTCGGCTGCATCCATGATCGCGAGAGCGCCGGCGTGAGGTTCGGCTCGTTGACGTCGAAGAACACGATGAAGCTCTTCGCCGGTGGGATCGGTGGAAGCGGCAGCGGAACAGGTCACGAAGTCGTGGCTTTGCGCCTCGCTCCTGCATGGTAGCCTTTGCCGATTTTTCGCGCGAGGCCTCCAATGACGAAAATTTCCCGCCGGTCGTTGCTGGCGACGGCAGCCGCTCTTGGCGCGACCGCGGCCTTCGCGAGAACCCCGTCGGGATCGCGCAGCGGCTGGCGCGAAGCGCGGCAGTTTTTTCCCGAAGGCGTGGCGTCCGGCGATCCCGACAGTACGAGCGTGATTTTGTGGACACGCCGGCCCTATGCCGCCGGACACAAAACGCCCCGGCTGATCGTCGAGGTCGCGGAAGATCGCGCGTTCGAGCGTGTTATCGCCACGACGAAAGCGAATGCGCCCGAGGAATCCGATTGGACCGCGCGCGTTCTCGTCGGCGGGCTGAAGCCGGCGACGGAATATTGGTATCGCTTCACCGACAGCGAAGGAAACGGCAGCCGCATCGGCCGCACCATCACCGCGCCCGCCGACGACGATCCGCGGCGGGTGAACTTCGCCTTCGTCTCCTGCCAGGACGCGAACTGTGGCGCGCAAAACGCTTACCGCCGGATGATCTATGAAGACCAGCGCGCCGCGCCGGAAGACAAGCTCGCCTTCGTGCTGCATCTGGGCGATTTCATCTACGAAATGGTCTGGTATCCGGAAGATCGGGCCATGTATTACGATCGCAAAGTCCGCGAAATCGTGCGCTATGAACATGGCGAAAAGCACGCGGACTTTCACGTGCCGGCGACGGTTTCGGACTATCGCGCCATTTACAAAGCCTATCTGCACGATCCGGACATCCAGGATGCGCGCGCCACCTTCCCCTTCGTGACGATATGGGACAATCACGAATTCTCATGGCAGGGCTGGCAGACGCTGATAGATTATGGGAAGGGCGCATATCCAGCGCAGACGCGCAAGGTCATCGCGATGCAGGCCTGGTTCGAGATTCACCCGGCGCGCGTGACGAAAAAAAATCCGTCGCTGGAGAAATTCGATCCGCCAGTCGTGGTGGATGCGCCGATTACGGCATTCGACGACAATGGATTGGGCGCCGAACCTAACAACC
>CAZMHP010000070.1:0-1945 GCA_964566095.1 uncultured Rhizobium sp.
TGCATGTGCCGCTGCGGGTCGTGGTGTTCCAGGCGCCGGACGGCCGCAGCGATCCGGGGCTGTCAGAAGAAGAGCGCTTCGACCACACCGCGCCCCTGACCGTGCTGGTCAACCCCGAGATCGAGGTCGTGGGCTCCGAGATCGACGGCGGCTGGGAAGGCTGCCTCTCGGTGCCGGGCCTGCGGGGCTATGTCGAGCGGCCGTTCCACATCCGCTATCGCGGCTTCGACCTGGAGGGCCGCAGGGTCGCGCGCACCGCGAAAGGCTTCCACGCCCGCGTCGTGCAGCACGAATGCGACCACCTCGACGGCCGGCTCTATCCCAGCCGTATGACCGACCTCGGCAAGCTGATCTTCGAAAGCGAAGCCAAGCATTGGGCCGAACCCGGCTGACCGGTTCTTGTTCCTGTCTTGGACAAGGCGCAGACTTCCCCGCCATTTCAACGGGAGGTCATTCATGGTTCGATTTGGGAGACTGTTCGCGGTTGCCGCTCTGGCGCTCGGATTCTCGGCGCTGTCGGCCGCCGCCGTGCCGCTCACCGTCGTCAATGTCAGCGCGCCGGGCATCAATTGCGTGTTCAATGTCACCTGCACGATCACCGTCAGCGACTCGATCGGCAATTTCACGCCGCCGGACGACAGCGGCAACGCACGGCTGCAATCGCGCAGTTACACCGGCGTCGCGCCGGCGCCGGCCGCCGGACTCGGCGGCTATGAGTATCGCGTCGATCTGACGGGCGTGCAGGGGATCACCGCCGTCAATTGCGTCAGCAGACTTCGCCTCGGCTTCGGCAAGGATGTGAAGCTGCCCTATGCGCCGGGCGTCTTGGCCGATGTCTTCGTCGTCACCGGCGGCGGCCTCGGCAGCGTGGGCATCGCCTCGGCCGTCGCGCTCGGGCCGACCATCATCTTCACCTTCACGACGCCGGTCTGCCCCGGCCAGACCAGCTATTTCTTCGGGCTCGCCTCGAAGAAGCCGATGCCCGTCGCCAGCGTCGTGACGCTGACCTACACGCTGCCCGGAACGCCGACCGGCACGACGGCGGTTCGCGTCCCATAATCCTGCTGACTTCTTGCGCGCGGGCGCCGATACTCTCGGCGCCCGTTTTTTTGGAAGAAGGCGATGGCCGCGCGCGCCACGAAGAAGGCCAAAGATGCCGATGTGACGGCGGCGGTGCTGGCGGCCGCGCTGCCGCACATCGTGTTCGACGGCTTCACCGACAAGGTGCTCACCGCCGCCGCGAAAGAGGCCGGCGTCGCGAAGGACGCGTTGGCCCGCCTCTTCCCGAACGGGCCGTTGAGCCTGGTCGAAGTTTTTTCCGACGATGCCGACGCCAGGATGACGGCGAGCCTCGCCGCGATGGACCTGAAGGCGATGAAGATCCGCGCTCGCATCGCCGCCGCCGTGATGGCGCGGATCGAGGCGCTGCGTCCGCACAAGGAAGCGGCGCGGAGAGCCGCCGCGTTTTTGACGCTGCCGCCGCATGCGGCGCTCGGCGCCAAGCTGGTGTGGCGCACGGTGGACGCGATGTGGCGCGCCGCCGGCGACACCGCGACCGATTTCAACTTCTACACCAAGCGCGCGATTCTGAGCGCGGTCTACACCTCGACGCTGATGCGCTGGTTCACCGACACCGGCGCCGACGAAAGCGAAACCATCGCCTTCCTCGCGCAGCGCATCGAAAACGTGATGCAATTCGAGACGTTCAAGGCCCGCGCCAAGGACGCCGCCGCGCGGCTTCCATCGCTATCGGATATCCTCGCCGGACTGAACGTGCGGCGCCAATGATCCTCCCCCGCTGCGCGGGGGAGGGGGACCATCGCGAAGCGATGGTGGTGGGGGCGGCCACCGGCGCGGGGGGGGGGGGGGCGGGGGCGGGGGGGGGGCCCCCCCCCCCCCCCCCCCCCCCCGCGCCCCCGCCCGCCCCCCCCCCCCAACCCACCAC
>CAZMHP010000070.1:1955-13146 GCA_964566095.1 uncultured Rhizobium sp.
AGGGGGCGGGCACCGGCGCTGGCCCCCTCCGTCATGTCGCTTCGCGCCATGCCACCTCCCCCGCTGCGCGGGGGAGGAACCGCTAAAGCAAATACTCCGCGATCTGCACCGCGTTCAGCGCCGCGCCTTTGAGGAGCTGGTCGGCGGAGACGAACATCGCGATCGAATGGCCGCTCGGATCGCTGACATCCTGGCGGATGCGGCCGACCAGGACGTTGTCCTGCCCGCTGGCATCGATCGGCATCGGGAAATAATTCTTTGCCCGGTCGTCGACAATGCGCACGCCCGGCGCGTCGGACAGGATGCGGCGCGCATCGTCTTCGCAGATGGGCTTCTCGCATTCGAAGGTGATGGACTCGCAATGGGCGCGCAGCACCGGCACGCGCACGCAGGTCACGCCGATGCGGATTTTGTCGTCCTCCAGGATCTTCTTAGATTCGCGGACGACCTTGGTCTCTTCGTCGTTGTAGCCGGTCGTGGGATCGATCGCGGTGTTGTGGCTGAACACGTTGAAGGCGTAGGGATGCGGGATCACCTTGGGCGTGAAGGGCCGGCCTTCCAGATAGGCGCGGGTCGAATCCAAAAGCTCCTGCATCGCCGCCGCGCCGGCGCCGCTCGATGCCTGATAGGTCGAGATGATGACCCGCGCGATGCGGTTCTTCTTGTGGATCGGCCACAGCGGCACCAGCGCGGTGATCGCCGAGCAGTTGGGATTGGCGATGATGCCCTTGTGCTCGGCGATGCGCCGCGCGTTGATCTCCGGGATCACCAGCGGCACGTCGGGGTCCATCCGGAAGGCCGATGAATTGTCGACCGCCACGGCGCCGGCCTTCACCGCGGCGGGCGCGTATCTCTTCGAGATCGCGCCGCCGGCCGAGAACAGCGCGATATCGACACCGTCGAACGACGCTTCCGTCAACTCTTCGACAGCGATCTTGTTGCCTTTGAAGTCGATCGTCTTTCCGGCCGAGCGCGCGCTTGCCAGCGCCTTGAGCGTGCCGAGCGGGAAATTCCGCTTCTCGAGGCAGGCGGCGAATTCGGCGCCGACGGCGCCGGTGGCGCCGACGATGGCGACGGTGGGATTCTTCTTCATCTTCTGCTCCAGGCAACAAAAAAGCCCCGTGCCTTTCGGGCGGGGCTTCGGATCGCGATGCGGCTTGAACCTTTAGGCGCGCGCACGTTCCGAAGCCCGGCTGGGCTTGGTCGTCATCGTCTTGCGCTTCTGGGTCGTTTTCATGGCGGCGGACGGTATGGGCGGCTCATGCCCTCGTCAATGGGGAAAGCTGCGTGAAATGGCCCATCTTGCGGCCCGGCCGCGCCTCGCCCTTGCCGTAGAGATGCAGCGCGCCGGCGCGCCGCGCATAGCTCTCCCACGCATTCGCCTCCTCGCCAATGATGTTCTCCATCGCAGCGTCGGCGTGGCGGGCGGGATCGCCCAGCGGCCAGCCGGCCACCGCGCGGACGTGCTGCTCGAACTGGCTGACGGCGCAGGCCTCGATGGTCCAATGGCCGGAATTGTGCACCCGCGGCGCGATCTCGTTTACCAGGAGCGAGCCGTCCCTCAGCACGAAAAGCTCCACCGCGAACACGCCGACATAGTTCAGCGCCACCGCGATCCTGCGCGCGATCTGCTTGGCGTCGTCGCTTTGCCTGGGCGTCAGCCGTCCGGGCACCACCGAGCGGCGCAGGATGTGTTGTTCGTGGACGTTCTCCGGCGGATCGTAAGCCGCGAAAGAACCGTCCCGCCCGCGCGCCGCGATCACCGAGGCTTCGAAGTCGAAATCGATGAACGCCTCGATGATGGACGGCGCGTTCTGGAACGCGGCGAAGGCCGCCGCCGCCTCGTCGCCGCTCGTCGGCTTGGCCTGACCCTTGCCGTCATAGCCGAGGCGCCGCGTCTTCAAGACAGCGCGCCGCCCGAACGTCTCGAACAGCGCGCGCGCCTCCTGCGCCGAATCCACGGCCGCGAAACGCGGCGTCGTCAGCCCGATCGACTGCACGAAGCATTTCTCGTCGAAGCGGTCCTGGGTGAGGCCGAGCGCCCGGGCGGACGGATAGGCGGGCACCAGCCCGGCGACATGCGCCACGCTTTCGGCCGGCACATTCTCGAATTCGAGCGTGACGACGTCGCAGGCCCGCGCGAACGCGGCCAGCGCGGCCTGATCGGCGAACTTGCCCACGGTATGCGCCGCGCTCACCTGGAACGCCGGCGCTCGGGGGTCGTCGCAGTAGATATGGGCTTTGAGGCCAAGCCGCGCCGCCGCCAGCGCCAGCATGCGGCCAAGCTGCCCGCCGCCGAGAATCCCGATCGTGCCGCCCGGCGGAACGGGCGCCCCCAGGGACTTCGCCGCGCTCATGTGTCGGACGGGATGTCGGCGACGGCGTCGGTCTGCTTGGCCCGCCATGCCGCCAGGCGCCTGGCCAGCGCCGCGTCGCTCAGCGCCAGGATCGCCGCGGCGTGCAGCGCCGCGTTCTTGGCGCCCGCCTCGCCGATGGCGAAGGTCGCCACCGGCACGCCGCCGGGCATCTGGACGATGGAGAGCAAGCTGTCCATGCCCTTGAGCGCCTTGGACTCGACCGGCACGCCCAGCACCGGCAGCGTGGTCATCGCCGCCGTCATGCCGGGCAGGTGGGCCGCGCCGCCGGCGCCCGCGATGATGACTTTCAGGCCGCGTCCGGCGGCGGCCTTGGCATAGGCGCTCATCCGGTCGGGCGTGCGGTGGGCGGAGACGATCTTGGCCTCATGCGCGACGCCAAGCGCCTTGAGGATCTCGGCGGCCGGCTTCAGGGTGGACCAGTCCGACTGGCTGCCCATGATCAGGCCGACCAGGGGGCTTTGGCGGCGCGGTTTGGCGGGGTGGGGCATGCTTCCTGGCGCGGTTGGGCGGGCAAATCACCCGCCGGGAAGCGGCCCATTATAGGGCTGAAATCAATAAGGAAAAGGGCCGTTTGCCGGCCGTTTACCATTTGGTTTGCTTCATAAAGGAATTGTTAAAGCCATCTTAGTATTGTTTTGCCCGCCAGAATGGCCGATGGGGTCGATCATGAAGATCGAACGAACGGGATCAACGAGGGGTACGCGTTCCGTCGGCGCCGCAGCTTATGCGCGTCAGGCCGACGCCGTTGCCGCGCCGCCAAGTTCCGAAACGGTCGGTGCGACCGCGAGCGTGCTCGGCATTCCCGAGAGCGAATTCACCCCGCGCGTGCGCGATGCCATCGTCACGCTGATGGGCGAAGTGGACACGTTGCGCCGGCAATTGGCGGCCACCATGGCCCGTCTCGACGAGGCGGAGAAGAACGCCGATCAGGATCATCTGCTGCCGCTGCTCAACCGGCGCGCCTTCGTGCGCGAGTTGACGCGCTACATCGCCTTTGCCGGCCGCTATGGCACGCCGGCCAGCCTGATCTATTTCGACCTCAACGGCTTCAAGGCGATCAACGATTCGTTCGGCCATGCCGGCGGCGACGCGGTGCTCAAGACCTTCGCCCAGGTCTTGAGCGACAATGTGCGCGACAGCGATTGCGTCGGCCGGCTCGGCGGCGACGAGTTCGGCGTGCTCCTCAGCCACGCCGACCAGGCGCAGGCGCACAAGAAGGCCGATCTGCTCGCCGAGAAGCTGCGCGCCGCGCCGACGCGGTGGAACGGCTCGTCGATCGCGGTCAGCTTCGCCTATGGCGCGTTCGAGCTGAAAGCCGGCGACGACGCCGATCTTGCCATGGCCCGCGCCGACGAGGCGATGTACGCGCACAAGAGAAGCGCGCGGTAGAAAAGCACCACTGTCATCCCCGGCCGAGCATCGCGACAGCGATGCGAGGGGAAGGGGATCCAGGTGCCAATCACTGTCACGGTGTTTCCCGCCTGGGTCCCCTTCCCTCGCCGCGCTTCGCGCAGCTCGCCGGGGATGACAGTGGGGTTGCTCACCCCAATGTCGGCAGGCGGAACACGTGCTCGGCATTGGTCTGCATCAGCATGCGCTTGTGCTCGAGCGGGATGTCGAGCGCGTCATAGATCGCGACCTCCTGCGCCGACACCTGATAGGGATAGTCCATCGCATAGAGCACGCGCTCGGGTCCGAGCACGTCCTGGCAGAATTTGATCGCCGGCTCCCACGCCACGCCGCTGGTCGTGATCCAGATGTTGTTGCGGAAATAGTGCGAGACCTTGTGCTTGAGCGTCACCGCCGGCTGGCCGCCGCGCAGGCCCGGTCGGCCGTCGGCGTTCGACTGCATCCAGTCGAAACGATAAAGCAGCAGCGGCATTGCTTCGCCGGCATGGCCGATGACGAGCCGAAGCTTCGGATATTTGTCGAACGCGCCGGAGAAGATCAGCCCCATCGTGTGCATCCACACTTCGTGGGAGAAGCCGGCCAGCGCGCCGGTGAAGCTGCGGAATTCGTAAGGATGCGCCCATTTGGCCGGCGGGCTGGTCGGGTGGATGTAGAGCGCGGCGTCGAAATGCTCCAGCGCTTCCAGGATCGGCTCGAACGGCGCTTCGTCGAGATAGTGGCCTTGCGTATGCGAATTGAGCACCGCGCCGCTCAGGCCGAGCTTGGTCATGCCGCGCTCGATCTCGGCGACGGCGCCTTTCACATCCTGCGGCGCGAAGGCGGTCAGGCCCGAGAAGCGGTCGGGATATTTGCGGCACGCCGCCGCCAGCCGGTCGTTCGACAGTGCGGCCAATTCGGTGCCCACGCGCGCCTCGAGCACTTGCACACCGGGTGCCGTCAGCAACAGAAGCTGGCGGTCGATTCCCAACTCATCCATGCGCTGAATGCGGCCCGCGCCGATGTCGCAGAGCTGTTCCTGAATCTGCGGCAGCGAAGCGAACATCGCGCCCATGCGCAGCGACGGATCATCGGGCGGACAGGGCCCGTGCAGCAATTCGAGCTGGGCCTTGGGGATTTCCGGAATGCTCCACGCCTCTTCGGTGGCGATGCGCTTGTAGGGTCTGCTGGTCATATGTGCTTCCTCCCGGACCTCAATCCCAGCTTGTCATGGCCCGCGAATGCGGGCCACCCAGTTGGGTTCTGCACAATGTGCGGATACCTGCCTCAGAGCGAACAAGGATGAGACGGCGCAGGCGTCACCTGGGTGGCCCGCATTCGCGGGCCATGACAATATGGATGGCGGCGAATGAGCGGCGCGCACGCTCTCACGCAATGATGTCCGGCAGCAGCTGGTCGTTGATCTTGGCGATCTCGTCCTTGAGCTGGAGCTTGCGCTTTTTCAGCCGCGTCAGCTGCAATTGATCGCGCGCCCCGGTGTCGGTCAGCGCCGCGATCGCGTTGTCGAGGTCGCGGTGTTCCTGCGTCAGCTCGGCGAGCTTGGCGCGCAACACGACTTCATCGGGGCGGGTGACTTCGCTGCTCATCGCGCCTTGCGCTTGCCGTTCCAGCGCTTATGGGCCGGCCAATCATAGCCGACGAGGTCGAGCGCGCGTCCGACGATCTGGTCGACGAAATCGGAAATCTTGTGGGGCTCGTCGTAGAACGCCGGCAGCGGCGGCAGGATGATCGCGCCCATCTCCGCCAGTTGCGCCAGCGTGCGCAGATGGCCGGCGTGCATCGGCGTCTCGCGCACCATGAGGATCAACGGCCGCCGTTCCTTCAGCGTCACATCGGCGGCGCGCGTCAGAAGGCTGGTGGTGACGCCGCTCGCGATCTCCGACCAGCTGCGCACCGAGCAGGGCGCCACGACCATGCCCCTGGTCTTGAACGTCCCCGACGCGATCGGCGCGGCCATGTCGCTCGGCGCGTAAGCGCGCGTTGCCTTGGCCGCGACGGCCTTCGGTTTCAGGTCGGTCTCCAGCGCGATGGTGAGCTCCGCCGCCTTGGTCACGACGAGATGCGATTCGATACCGAGCTCGGTCAGGGCACCGAGCAGCCGGATGCCGTAGACGACGCCGGAGGCGCCGCTGATCCCAACCACAAGTCGTTCTTTTTCCAGGGGTTCCCCTTGAACCTTGGCCATGGAGGCGGGTTTACAGAATGTTCGCCATGGGCGGAAGAGGACGTGACAGCCCAAGCCGACAGTGATCTACTTCCAAGGCCTAAGAGAAGAGGTGCACGCATGGCACTGCACGGGCATATTCAGGAACTGTCCGAAAAACATCGAAAACTGGAACAGCGCATTCACGACGAGATGGCGCATCCCGATTGGGACGAAGCCCAGATCGCCGCGCTCAAGAAAGAAAAGCTCCGAATAAAGGACGAGCTCGAACGCCTGAAAAACAGCGTTCACTAACTCCCTCTCACGTCTGGCCGAACTCGACCGGTCGCGCAAGAAGGCGCGGCTGGAGCGATAGAAACACGACCAGCGCGAAGAGCTCGAACAGCGCCGCAGCGGCAAAAGACGCGCCGGGGAAGTAGAACGGCGCGCGCCCGCTGGTGAAGTAGGCGAAAAGATGGGTCAGCAGCAGCGGCGCGGCGATCGAGGTGACGGAGCCCGCGCTGGCCAACGCCCCCATCAATTCGCCCTGCTCGTTGGCGGGCACGCTGCGCGACAGGATCGCGTTCAGCGCCGGCCCGCCCAAACCGCCCAGCGACCAGAAACACATCCAGGCATAGAGCATCCAGGGCTCCGAGGCGGCGGCATAGCCGGCATAGCCGATGCTGGCGGTGAGCAGACCCAACACGACCGCACGCGTCTCGCCGATCCGGGGCACGATCAGGCGCGGCAGCACGCCATAGGACACCGCGGTCAGCGCGCCGACCGCCATCAGCGAATAGCCGACTTGGGCCGGCGTCCAATGGAATCTCAGCATCGTGTAATAGGTCCAGGTCGCGGGGTTGGCGTCGTGCGCCAGCCGCATCAAAACCGTCACGCCGAGCAGGCCCACCATCATCGGAAAGCGGCGCAGGGCGCGCAGCGTGCCGACCGGATTGGCCCGCCAGATCTCGAACGGGCGCCGCCGCTCGGGCGGCAGCGATTCGCGCAGGACCAGAAGGCCGAACAGAGCGTTGGCCAGCGCGAAGGCGGCAGCGACGAAGAACGGCGCCCGCGGTCCCCAGGCATCGCCCAGAATGCCGCCCATCGCCGGTCCCACGACGAAGCCGATGCCGAACGCGGCGCCGGTCAGGCCGAAATTCGCCGCCCGTTTCTCCGGCGGGGATACGTCGGCGATATAGGCGTTGACGGTGGGATAGGCGGCGCCGGCGATGCCGGACAGCAGCCGCCCCAGAAACAGCCACGCAATGGTGGGCGCCCAGCCGGTCAACGCATAGTCGAACGACAGCGCCAGCAACGAGATGATCAACACGGGCCGCCGCCCGAAGCGGTCGCTCAAATTTCCGATCAGCGGCGCGCACAGGAACTGCATCAGGGCATAGACGAACATCAGCCAGCCGCCCCAATCGGCCGCGCCACTCAGCGCCTGGCCGGTGAGCTCGCGGATGATCGCCGGGGTCACGGGGATGACGATGCCCAGACCGATCGTGTCGATCAGCATGGTCGTAAAGATGAACGCCAGCGCGTAACGGCTGGCGAAGGGCCTGGGCGTCGGCTCGCTCATCAAATTTCCCCTCGCGACGGCGCCACCCTAGGCGGGGTTGCCGAAAAATTCGATCTGGCCATAAAGTTCGTTGTTTGTTCTTTTGGCAAGATTGGGCCGCCACGAGCGGACGGTGCAATTTTTCAAGAAGGGCGGCTGGGCCGAAGCGGCGATTCTTCCCTTTGCACGATTTCCATCAGCCACAGGATGTGCGGACACGCCTCTTCGAAGCGGCCCAGGGCGTGATATTCATAGAGCAGGTTCTGCAGTCGCTGCAGCAATTCGCTCTCGCGCGCGGCGGCGCGCTGCGCAGTGCGAGTCATGATGGTCCCCAACCGATACGCAACGGCGCAAGGATTGGCCGGCCACCGGCGCCGCACCACCCCGCTGATTGGGGGAGGCGCCGCAAAGCGACGTGGGTTGTGAATTGCAACCTGGAAATCGGATTTGACGTGCATCGCGCCCGCTGCCGTCAGATCACGTCTTTGGTCAATTCGCGCAGCTTGAATTTCTGGATCTTGCCGGTGGACGTCTTGGGCAACTCGACGAACGTCACGTAACGCGGACATTTGTAGCGCGCCAGATGGGCGCGGCAATATTCGATCAGTTCCTCGGCGGTGACGCTGTCAAAGCCGGCTTTCAATTCGACGAAGGCGCAGGGCGTCTCGCCCCACTTTTCGTCTTCCTTCGCCACGACGGCGACGAACATCACCGCCGGGTGCTTGTTCAGCACATCCTCGACCTCGATCGACGAGATGTTCTCGCCGCCGGAGATGATGATGTCCTTGGAGCGGTCTTTCAGCTGCACATAGCCGTCCGGATACATCACGCCCAGATCGCCCGAATGGAACCAGCCGCCGGCAAAGGCCTCCTTGGTCGCCTTGCCGTTCTTGAGATAGCCCTTCATCACGACATTGCCGCGGAACATGACCTCGCCCAGCGTCTCGCCGTCGGCAGGCACCGGCTCCATCGTCTCGGGATCCATCACGCTGAGCGCGTCGAGCGCGTGATAGCGCACGCCCTGGCGCGCCTTCTTCGCGGCGCGGTGATCCTTGTCGAGCGCGTCCCATTCCAGGCTCCACTCGTTGACCACGGCCGGGCCATAGGTCTCGGTGAGGCCATAGACGTGCGTGACGTTGAAGCCCGCGTCGCCCATCGCGGCCAGCACCGATTCGGGCGGCGGCGCCGCGGCGGTGATGAACTCCACCAGATGCGGCAGGGGCCGCCGCTCTTCGGGTCTGGCGTTGACGATGGTGGACATCACGATCGGCGCGCCGCACAGATGCGTCACCTTGTGATCGGCGATCGCGTCGAACATCGCCTTGGCGCGCACCCAGCGCAGGCAGACATGCGTGCCCGCCACCACCGACAGCGACCAGGGAAAGCACCAGCCGTTGCAGTGGAACATCGGCAGCGTCCACAGATAGACCGGATGGCGCGGCATTTGGGCGGAGAGGATGTTGCCGTATCCCATCAGGGCGGCGCCGCGATGGTGGAAGACGACGCCCTTGGGGTTGCCCGTCGTGCCGGACGTGTAGTTGAGCGCGATCGCGTCCCATTCGTCGTTCGGATAGGCCCAGGCGAAATCGGGATCCCCGCTTTCGACGAACGCCTCGTAGTCGATGTTGCCGAGCCGTGCGCCGGCCTGCGGAAATTCCGGGTCGTCATAGTCAATGACGATGGGCTTGACCTTGGCGAGCTTCAGCGTCTCGGTCACGACGGCACAGAACTCGCGGTCGGTGATCAGGACCTTCGCCTCGCCGTGATCTAGGATGAAGGCGAGCGCCGCGGCATCGAGCCTGGTGTTCAGCGCGTTCAGAACCCCGCCGGCCATCGGCACACCGTAATGCGCCTCCAGCATCGGCGGCGTGTTGGCCAGCATCGCCGCCACCGTATCGCCCCGCCTTATGCCGGCCTTGACCAGGGCCGAAGCCAGCCGCCGCGACCGCGCATAGTAGTCGGCATAGCTGACGCGTTGGGCGCCATGGACGATCGCCGTGCGGTTGGGGAAGACGTAAGCCGCGCGCTCGAGGAAGGAGAGCGGCGTCAGCGGCTGATAATTCGCGGCATTGCGCTCCAAATCCGCGTCGTATTTGCCGGCGCCGGGCCTCAAGATCGGGCGCGGGACCGGGCGCAGGCTGCCCTCGGCGGCACGCCGCGCCGGTACTTTGGCGCGACGGCGCACATCGGGTTTGGCCGGAACGCGCGCGGGAATGCGGACCGGCTTGGCCACGGCCTTCTTTGCGACCTTCTTCTTGGGCGGCGCCTTGGCGGGCCGCTTTGTCGTCCGGGCTTTGGATGCGCCGGTCGATTTTTTCTTTTTCGATTTGGCCATGACGGTTCTTTGATTGTGCGATGGCCCGGAACGCTAAAGAAGGTCGCATTAACCAGCAAGCGGGGCTTGTCATCCCGGCCCAGCGATGCGTAAGCATCGCGCAGAGCCGGGACCCATTGTGCCGCTTGCTCGATGGGTCCCGGGTCTCGCGGAGTTTATCCTCGTGCGGTGCTTCGCGCCGACACGGGGGCTCGCCCGGGATGACAGGCTGTGACGCGGATAGAGCGCGGTTTGATCGAGGTAGGACCATGACCGAGACCGTCCAGCCCGCGCCGCGGGGATTACGCCGGCTCTATGCCTGGATGATGGCGAACGCCAAGGGGCCGCATGCTTATGCGGCGCTGGCGGCCTTCGCCTTCGCGGAAGCCTCGTTCTTTCCCATCCCACCGGACGTGATGCTGCTGCCCATGATGCTCGCCCATCGCGAGCGCGCGTTTGCGGTCGCGGCGTGGTGCACCTTCTGGTCGGTGATGGGGGGCATGCTGGGCTACGCCATCGGGGCGCTGTTCTGGCACACGCTGGGGATCTGGCTGATCGGCGCGCTGCACATCCCGCTCGCGGAGGTTGAGGCGCTGCGCCTCAAATACAGCGAGCATGCCTATCTGATCGTCATCCAGGGCTTGACGCCGGTGCCCTACAAGCTGGTGACGATCTCCGCCGGCCTCGCCAACGTGCCCTTCGCGGCCTTCATGCTCTATTCCGCGATCACCCGCTCGCTGCGCTTCATCGTGCTGGAGGGGCTCCTGGTCTATCTCTTCGGCGATCGGGCGCGGCTGTTCCTGGAGCGCTACATGGAGGCGGTGCTGATCGCCTTCCTGGTCCTGGTCGTGTTGGGCTTCGTGGCGCTGCGTTATCTGTCGTAGCGACAGCTTCGAACCACATTTCATGCGCGCATTTTGGCGTCTTGAAGGCGTCAGCCATTGCGGATTCGCAACGCAGCCTCGCTTTGACTTGCGCTATCGCCCGCGCCATACCGCGAGGCGCGAGAGGTCCATGCGCAAACAGATCCTGGCCGTCGGTGCCATCCTTTTCTCCACCGCGCTCTACATCATGGGCAACGGCCTCATCGGTGTGGTCATTCCGGTGCGCGGCCATGCCGCCGGCTTTTCCAATCTGGCGCTGGGCCTCATCGGTTCCTTCTATTTCGCGGGCTTCGTGCTCGGCTGCTTTGTGGGCCCCAGGCTTCTGGCGCGCGTCGGCCACAGCCGCACCTTCGGCATCGGCGCCGGCATCTCGGCCGCCACGGTCCTGCTGCAGTCGATGTTCGTGTCGGTGCCGCTCTGGATCGGGCTGCGCGGCGCCTTCGGCATGGCGGCGGCCTGCATCTACATGGTGATCGAGAGCTGGCTCAACGACCGCGCCAGCAA
>CAZMHP010000071.1:0-13070 GCA_964566095.1 uncultured Rhizobium sp.
TGCGCTGGGGCCAGCAGGCCTTCGCGAATTTCCGCGTCGTGCCGCCGGGCACCGGGATCTGCCATCAGGTCAATCTCGAATACCTCGCGCAGACGGTGTGGACGCGCAAGGAGAAGGACCACGGCAAGGCGGTGGAATACGCCTTTCCCGACACGCTGGTCGGCACCGACAGCCACACCACCATGGTCAACGGCCTCTCCGTGCTCGGCTGGGGCGTCGGCGGCATCGAGGCGGAGGCCGCGATGCTCGGCCAGCCGATCTCCATGCTCATTCCCGAAGTCATCGGCTTCAAGCTGACGGGCAAGCTGCGCGAGGGCGTGACCGCGACCGATCTGGTGCTCACCGTGACGCAGATGCTGCGCAAGAAGGGCGTGGTCGGAAAGTTCGTCGAGTATTACGGCCCCGGCCTCGACGACATGTCGCTCGAGGACCGCGCGACGATCGCGAACATGGCGCCGGAATATGGCGCGACCTGTGGGTTCTTTCCCGTGGATGCGGAGACGCTGCGCTATCTGAAGGCCACCGCGCGCAAGCCCGCCCGCGTCGCGCTGGTGGAGAAATACGCCAAGGCGCAAGGCCTCTACCGCACCGCCAAGAGCGCCGATCCGGACTTCACCGACACGCTGTCGCTCGACCTCAATACGGTGGAGCCGAGCCTGGCGGGCCCGGCACGGCCGCAGGACCGGGTGCCGCTGGGCAGCGCCGCGCATGAGTTCGCGGTGGCGCTCATGAACACCTATAAGAAGGAAGACGACGCCAACCGGCGCGCCAAGCTCGCGGGCACCGAACATTCCATCGGCCATGGCGACGTCGTCATCGCCGCGATCACCTCGTGCACCAACACGTCGAACCCCTCGGTCATGATCGGCGCCGGCCTCGTCGCCAAGAAGGCGGTGGAGCGCGGCATCAAGGTGCGCCCCTGGGTGAAGACCTCGCTGGCGCCGGGCAGCCAGGTGGTGACCGACTATCTGGAGAAGGCCGGCCTCAACACCTATCTCGACAAGCTGGGCTTCCAGCTCGTCGGTTACGGCTGCACCACCTGCATCGGCAATTCCGGTCCCTTGCCGGACAATGTGACGGAGGCGATCGCATCCGCCGATCTCGTCACCGCCGCGGTGCTCTCGGGCAACCGCAATTTCGAAGGCCGCGTGCATCCCCTGGTGCGCGCCAACTATCTCGCCTCGCCGATGCTGGTCGTGGCTTACGCACTCGCCGGTTCGATCAACATAGACCTGACCAAGGAGCCGGTCGGCTACGACAAGGAGAACGAGCCGGTCTATCTGAAGGACATCTGGCCGAGCGCGCTGGAGATCGCCGCGGCGATGCGCAAGGGCATCAAGACCTCGAGCTTCAAGGCGCGCTATGGCGACGTGTTCCTCGGCGACACCAACTGGCGCAAGGTCAAGGCGCCGAAGACGCAGACCTATAGCTGGCCGATGGCGTCGACCTATGTGAAGAACCCGCCCTTTTTCGAGGGCATGACGATCGAACCGCAGCCGGTGAAGGAGATTGCCGGCGCGCGCATCCTGGCATTGTTCGGCGATTCCATCACCACCGACCACATCTCGCCCGCCGGCAACATCAAGACGGCCTCGCCCGCCGGCCTCTATCTGCAGGAACACCAGGTGCGCCAGCAGGACTTCAACTCCTATGGCGCGCGGCGCGGCAATTTCGAGCTCATGGAGCGCGGCACCTTCGCCAACATCCGCATCAAGAACGAGATGATGAGCGGCAAGGAAGGCGGCAACACGCTTTACTTCGCGGACGGCGCCTCTTCGGGCGAGTCCATGTCGATCTTCGACGCTGCGGCGAAGTACAAGGCGGACGGCGTCGACACCGTGGTGATCGGCGGCAAGGAATACGGCACCGGATCTTCTCGCGACTGGGCCGCCAAGGGGCCCAGGCTGCTGGGTGTCCGCGCGGTGATCACCGAGAGCTTCGAGCGCATCCACCGCTCCAACCTGATCGGCATGGGCGTGGCGCCTTTCGCGTTCGCGGAAGGCAAGACGCGGCGCGACTTCGGGCTGACGGGGCGCGAGACCGTCGACATCCCCGGCCTTTCGGGTGAGATCAAGCCGCAGATGAAGGTAAGCGCGACGGTGCACTATCCCGACGGGCGCACCGCCGCGATGCCGCTGTTCCTGATGATCCTGACGCTGGACGAAGTCGCCTACTACCAGAACGGCGGCATCCTGCAATACGTGCTGAGGAACTTGCTCGCGGCATAAGCGCAGTCGCGGCCGGTCGCTCCGTCGGGTCGCCGAGGGTGCAATAGCGCAGGTCGCCGCCTCGCAAAAACGTGACTCGCCAGGCCGAATAAGCGGGCCGCGCGCGCGTAAGCTCGCCGAGGTTTGGGGGCGCGCATGAAACCATTTCTTTCTTTGCTATTGCTGACGGCTTTGCTGGCGTTTTCGGCCAAGGCCGACACCATGGGCGCCCCCGCGACGGACGCTGACGGGCGCCATGATTTCGATTTCTATATCGGGTCGTGGACGATCGAGAACCACGTGCTTCAGCCTGGCGGCGCATGGAAGGCGTTCGAGAGCACGACCACCGATCGGGCCTTTCTCGCCGGCATGGGCAACATAGATGAGATGACCCTGCCGCGCGATGCGCATGGCGCTTCGCTCCGTTTTTTCGATCCGCAAACCAAGCTGTGGTCGATCTACTGGGCAACGAGCACGCGCGGAAAACTCGAACTGCCTCCGGAGGTCGGAAAATTCGAAGATGGCGTCGGACATTTCTACGGCGACGACGTCGATGCCGCCGGCAAGCCCGTCAAGGTGCGTTTCACCTGGACCCGCGCCTCCGCCGACCACCTCCATTGGGATCAGGCGTATTCCTATGACGGCGGCAAGACCTGGCAGGTCAATTGGACGATGGAATTCACGCGCCGCTAGGCGGCGATCACGCCACGCGCGACGTTGCGGCATAGACGGCGAGATGTTCGCTCAGGTGATCGAACAGCAGCCGCATCCGCCGCACGCTGCGCAGATCCTTGTGCATGGCGAGCCAAAGACCGAGTTCGAAGTGGAAGGCCTTCGGCAGGAGATGGACGAGGTGCGGGTTGCGCCGCGCGACCCCGACCTGACACACCCCGATGCCGAACCCCGCGCGCAATGCATTCACCCGCGCCCAGTCGCTATCGACGCGTAGCGCGAACAGATCGCGTGCCAGGGGAAGGCCCATCGCCTTCAGGCCGCGCTCGAAGGCGCCTTCCTTGTCGTAGCCGATGATGGCGTGGTGGGCGACATCGTCCAGCGTGTGCGGCGTGCCGTGGCGCTCCAGATAGTCGCGATGCGCGAAAAGGCCGAGCGCCGTCGTTCCGATCTTCTTGGCGACGAGCGCGTCCTGTTTGGGCTGCACCATGCGCACCGCGATATCGGCGTCGCGCCGCAGCAGATCCTGGGTCACATCCGAGAGGATCAGCTCGATCGCGATGGATGGGTGCGCCTCGCGAAACCGCGTCAGGATTTCGGGCAGCACCTCGCCGCCGACGAAGACGCTGGCGGTCAGCCGGACCGTGCCGCGCTCCTCGCCCCGCGCGCCCGAGGCGGCACGGATCAGCGCGCCGGCCGCGCTCGCCATGGCCTGGGCATGCGGCAGCAATTCGCGCGCGGCCTGGGTCGCGATCAGGCCGGCCTGCGACCGGCTGAAGAGCGGCTGGCCCAGCGCGGCCTCCAATTCGTCGATGTGCCGGCCCAGCGTCGGCTGGGTCAGGCCGAGCTTGCGCGCGGCGGCCGACAGGCTTCCTTCCGTCATCACCGCCAGGAAGGAGCGGTAGGTCTCCCATTTCGGCTCGGCCTTGGTCATACGAAATTCTATAGCGACCCTGCGCGGTTCGCCAATTGGCCCGCCGCGTTGTGGGACGCAACGTTCCGATGTGGCGGCTGCCGTGGTGGGCGATCACCGCGGTCCGCGCCACGCTCGAAGGCTTGGGCTGTCTTTAGCTTCCCGTGCTGGTGTAGTGCGCGACGCCGCGGCCCCAGGCGAGGTAGGCCAAGCCGAGAAAGACGAAGCCGGCCGCCGGCGCCAGCGCGCCCAGCCAGGCGGGAATGCCGGCGCTTGCCGTTCGGCCCAGGATCACCGCGACGGGAAAATAGATCGTGCAGGCCATCGGCACGACATAGGTGAGGAATTTGCGAAACCACGCGGAATAGATGTCGAGCGGATACTGTCCTGCCTCCACGCCGCCATAGGTCAGCGTGTTGGCGATCTCCAGGCTCTCCACGGTCCAGAAGGCGAGCGTGCCCTGCAGCACCAGGATGCCGTAGAACATGGCGCAGCCGCCGGCGACCGACCACGCCAGCAGCGCCGCCTTCTCGATGCTCCACGCGACATGCAGCAGCGACAGCGCGACCATGGTCGCGACCACGCCTTGCGCCAGCCGGCCCAGCGAGCTGAAGGCGAATTCGAAACCGGCGAGCTGCACCGTGGCGGAGCGCGGCCTGAGCAGGATGCGGTCGAAATCGCCGGTCTTGACGAAGCGCGGACCGAGCTGCTCGAAGCCGCTCGCGCTCATGTCGCATAGCGCGAATGCGATGCTGACGACGCCGTAGAACAGCGCCACCTCCGCAAAGCTCCAGCCGTGGATGTGGTGAAACCGCGCGAACAGCGCGAATATGCCGCCGAACTCGATCAAATTGATGCAGAACTGCGCGCCCATGCGCAGCAGGAAGGCCGTGGGATAAAGCATCTGGCCGCGCAGATTGTTGCGCAGGAAGCGAAGCAGCAGCGACAACTCGTTCATCGTCAGCTCCCCTGCATGTCGACGCGCGCCATCACGCGCGCCAGCCAGAAGCGTCCGCCGACGACGAAGGCCGCGATCCACAGCAGCTGCGCGCAGAGGCCGGCGAGCGCCGCGCCGCCGGTCAGATTGCCGAAATAGATGCGATAGGGAATATCGCAGAGACCCGCGAAGGGCTGCCAGAACAGGATCGGCTGCGACCAGGCGGGCATCAGCGCGAGCGGCACGATCATGCCCGACAGCGGCGTCACCAACACCGGCGCCAGATTGGATGCGCGCCGCGTCTTGAGCGCCGTGACCGCGATATTGAGCAGCACCGTGAAAGCGGCCGACAGCATCACGGTCAGGCTGATCGAGAGCGCGAACAGCGCCGTGGCGCCGCCCGTCGCGGGCAGGCGCCAGCTCCAGGCGCTTTGTCCGATCAGCGGCAACGCCACCGCCGCCAGGACGAACATCGGCGCCAGCCGCAGCACGGTGTTTGCGGCGCGTTGCGCGACGGCGCGCGCCAGCCAGAAACTGTGCGTGTCGACGGGCCTGAGCCGCTCATAGGCGATGTTGCCGCTCTCCACCGCCTCCGCGATGTCGGCATCCGCCTGCCAGGGCAACAGCGCGAGAAGCGCCTGGCTCAGCCAGATATAGGTGATCGTCTGCGTCAGCGTGATCGGTTGCGGCCCGGCACCGGCGTAGAACGCCGCGAAGGTCATCAGCTTGATCGCGCCCCACCAGCATTGCGTGGCGAAGCCCGCGAAGGCGGCGGCGCGATATTGCAGCATCAGCACGAAGCGCGCGCGCAGGATCGCCAGATAGGGCAGGGCGGCTCCGCTCATGCGTCCACCGCGCCGTGCAGCGCATAGAATCGCGCGATCACCTCCTCGATCTTGGGATCCTCCACCCGGATGTCGCTGACCTCGTGCGCCGCCGCGACCCGCGCGATCAGCGTGTGCGCCGCCGTTCGCGCCGGATCGAAGCCGTATTCCACCGTGCGCCCGTCCCGGCCGCGCAGCTCGGCGCCTTCGACGGCGACATCGGCAAGCTCGGCCTGATAGTCCACGATCAGCCGGCGCTCGCCCAGCACCTCGGCGCGCATCGCCTCGAAGCTCGAATCGCGCAGCACGCGGCCGTTGCCGATGATGATGACGCGCCGGGCCAGCGCCTCGATGTCGTGCATGTCGTGGGTGGTCAGAAGGACGGTCACGCCGTCCCGGCGGTTCAGGTCCTTGACGAATTCGCGCAGCGCCAGCTTGGACACCGCGTCCAGCCCGATGGTCGGCTCGTCCAGGAAGAGAATCGACGGCGTGTGCAAAAGGGCCGCGGCGATCTCGCAGCGCATGCGCTGGCCGAGCGAAAGCTGGCGCAGCGGCGTGTCCAGGACCGCGCCGATCCTGAGCATGGCGACCAGCCGCTCCTTGGTGCGCGCGAAGCGCTTGGGATCGACGCGGTAGATGTCGCGCAGCAGATCGAAGCTTTCGGCGATCGGCAGGTCCCACCACAATTGCGTGCGCTGGCCGAACACCACGCCGATGCGCGCCACATGGGCGATGCGGTCCTGCCACGGCACGCGGCCGTTCACCGTGCAACGGCCCGCGCTCGGCCGCAGGATGCCCGACAGAATCTTGATCGTCGTCGACTTGCCCGCGCCGTTGGGCCCGATGAAGCCCAGCAGCTCGCCCTCCTTCAGCGAAAAGCTGACTCGGTCGAGCGCCACGATCTCGCGTTCGCGCCGCCGCAGGAGGCCGCGCAGGGCGCCCATCAGGCCCGGATCGCGCGCCGCCACCCGGTAATGTTTGCTCAAATTCTCGACGACGATGTGCGCCATGATCGCGATCCCCCAAAGCGCAAACGCGGCGGACGGGATTTCCCGCCACCGTTGCGCTCTTCCGAAAATGGGGGCGGAACCTAATCGGTTGAGCGGCTTGCGGTCAATTGCAGCCCTCGCGCAGCCGTGCCGGCTGGGCCCCTCCCCACGTCCGAATTTTCCTGGACTTCCCGCCCGGAACCGCGCTCAAGTCTAAGTTACTGGAGGCCCGGCGGTTCAAATCCTATGGTCGCGACATGACTTCGCCGCACCGCATTCTGTCCGTAATTTTCGCGCTCGGCCTGGGCCTTGGCGCCGCCGCAGCGGGGCCGTTGCTGCGCCCGGTCGTGGTCGAGCTCTACACCAGCCAGGGTTGCTCGTCCTGTCCGCCCGCCGACGCGATTCTCGGCAAGCTTGCCGATCAGCCCGGCGTCATCGCCATCAGCCTGCCCATCACCTATTGGGACATGCTGGGATGGAAGGACACGCTGGCGTCCGACGCCAACACGCGCCGTCAGAAATCCTATGCCGCGGCGATGGGGCATGGCGGCATCTATACGCCGCAGGTGATCGTGGATGGCGTCGCGGATGTCGTCGGCAGCCGCGCGGCCGGCATCGACATGGCGATCGCCCAGCGCCGCGCGCAGATCGCCGACGCGCTGGCGCGGGCCGCGGAATTGCGCACGGTGCAGGGCGAAAGCCTGGAAGCCGGCGGCGAGCGCACCGAAATACCGGCCGCGCTGACCGTTCGGTCGGGCGCGATGGGGAGCGCTCCGGCCGGCGCCGACCCCCTCGTGCCCGTCGCGGTCAGCGAGACGCCGCAGGAGATGCACATCGACATCGCCGGCATTCCCGCCGAGACCAATGCGACGATCTGGATGTTCCATCTGCGCTCGGTCGTCAGCGTCAAGGTCGGCGCGGGCGAGAATGCCGGTCACACGATCACCTATCGCAACGTCGCCGGCGATGTGAAGGCGGTGGGCGTCTACAAGGGCAAGGCACTGACGCTGACATTGCCGCGCGCGGCGATGGCCGGGCTGCCGCATGACGGCGTGGCCGTGGTGGTGCAGAAGGGCGGCTACGGCCATGTGATCGGCGCCGCCTATGTCAGCCGGCCCGATTACTACGCGGCGCAATAGCCTTTAGACTGCGCGCGCTATGGCGCTGTTTTTCGATTCGGCTTGGTTCGACGCGCGGCTCGGCGCCGCCGGCCTGACGCGCGCCCATGTCGCTGCCGCGCTCGGGCTGAGCGAACCGCAGATCGCCGAGATGTGGAAGGATCAGCGCGAATTGCGCGTGGACGATGTGCGCGTGTTGAGCGCGTTGCTCGGCCAGCCCGCCGCCGAGATCGCGGCGCGCGCCGGAATCTCGACGCCGGTGCCCAAAGAGGTATCGCCCGACGCCGTGGCGCTGCGCGACATCGCTGCGTGCCTGGCGCGCGTGGAGGGCGCGCTTGCGGAGCTCAAGGCGCTGGTGCTCGCCTTGTCGAAGCGGTCATGATCCTTCTTGCGTCCGCAGCCGTGTTGCTGCTCGCCGCCATTGCGGCGTGGTTCGTCGCGCCGGCGGCGCGGCCCGCGGCGCGCGTCGATCTGCGTTTCGCGGCCATTCTGTTCGCGGCCCTGGCAGTCGCCGCGGTGGCGATGCCGTCCGCCAAATCGGCCGTCGCGCTTCTCGTCTTGCCGATCGCGTTGACGGTGCTCGCGCTGGCCGCCGCCGCCGCGTCGGAGCGCGCCACTCCGGCCGGGTTGGCCGCGACGCTTCTGGGCGCCGTGTCGCTGGCGGCGTTGGGCGCGGCGCTATCGGGATTGGCGGCGCTGGCGCTTGCCCCTGCTATGGCTGCGGCCGTTGCGGCGGCGTGGCTTCATCTGCGGCGCCTGCGCCCGGCGATGCGTCGCGCGCTGGAGGGACTGGCAGCCTCGCTGTGCTTTGTCGCGGCATTGGCGGCGTTTGCGCGCAGCGGCGTCGAGAGCGCCACGCTGCTCTTCTGTGCCGCCGGTCTTGTCGGAATTGTTCTGGGATCGGTCCCGTCAGACGCCGCGATCGAGGAGCGCGCCGGTCCCGATCTGCGCAGCGCGATAGGCGGCGGGCGCGGCCGTTAGGGCCTGGTCGCGCGAATCCATCATCACTTGGCCGAGCACCTGGGCGACGAAAGTCGGCAGCAGCCTTGGGCCGTACCAATCCGACGCGGTCGCCGCTGTGCCGGTTTGGCACGGTTTCTTGGGCGCCGCGAATTTCGCGAAGCCGCCCGTGCCGGGCTCTTCGCCGCGGCCTTCATCATCTAGCCGGCCGGATGTATTGGCGATTTCGACCCGGCGCGGCATCGCCCGCAGGCGCGTGATCTGCGCGCGGGGATCGAAGACGAGGGTGGGCATCGGGCTCATAACGTGTCTTTAAGGCAAACCCCGGGCCGCGCCGTCTCGTTCCCGCGATGGCCGCGGCAATTACCAGTTTTTTAAGCCCCCAGCGGCCATGATCGCTTGCAAAGGCCGAAAATCGGCCGGGATGGTGGATGTGAGTCAGCCGCTTCAGAAGAAGCCAGCCGACGGTTTGGGGGCGCTTACCGCGGCCGAGCAAGCCGAGCGGCTGCGTTTCGCCCTGCTGGGTTCGTGCGTCGCCAGCTTCGACTGGACGATCGGCGACGACCGCATCGTTTGGGACGGCGCCATCGACATCCTGCCCTATCGCGGCGATCCGCAGCGCCTGGCGCGCGGCGCCGCGTTCGTGGGCTGGCTCAACCCGGAATCGCGCGCCCGGCTGATGCAGATCATCGACCAGCGTGCCACCCAGGATTCGCATTTCGACATCGCGATCGAGGCATCGTCGGCGTTGGGCTCGATCTGGCTCACGCTCATCGGCCTGCGCGTCGCGCAGCCCGACGGACGCACCGAGCGGATGAGCGGCGTGATGCGCGTCACCACCGAAAAGCAGCGCGAGATCCAGCGCCTCACCTATCTGGCGACGCGCGACGAACTGACCGGCCATCTCAATCGCAATTCCCTGCGCGCCGAACTGACCCAGGCGATCGACACGGCGCGCGCCGAAGATCGCCATTGCGCCTTTCTGGTCGCCTCGATCGATCGCCTCGCGATGATCAATGACGGTTATGGCTTCGATGCCGGCGACGAGGTGATCGTCGCGGTGGGCGAACGGCTCGCGCGCACGCTTCGCTCCAGCGACATCATCGGCCGCACCGCGGGCAACAAGTTCGGCGTGATCCTGAGGAATTGCAGCGAGCGCGAGATCACCGTCGTGGCCGATCGGTTGCGCGCCGCGGTGCGCAGCCACGTCATCGACACGCGCTGCGGCCAGGTCTCGGCGACCAGTTCGGTCGGCGCGGTGTGGCTGCCGTCGGGCGCCGCCTCCAGCCAGGAAGCGATGCTGCGCGCCGAGGAATCGCTCGAACGCGCGCGCAGCATGGGCCGCGACGGCTTCTTCACCTATCAGAAGTCGCCGCAGCGCGAGGGCGCCAGGCTGCGCCTGATGGCGATCGCCGACGAGGTCGTGGCGGCGCTGAACGAGGACCGGCTGCTGCTCGCCTATCAGCCGATCATCCACGCAAAGGACCGCACGGTCTTCAAATATGAGAGCCTGCTGCGCATGCGCCGCTTGGACGGCTCGATCGCCACGGCCGGCCAGTTCGTGCCCGCCGCCGAGCAGATGGGCATCGTCGGGCTGATCGACCGGCGCGCGCTCGAGATCGCGGTCGCGACGCTCGGCGCCAATCCGGACGTGCGGCTCGGCGTCAACGTCTCCGGCACCGCGGCGGGCAATCCCGCCTGGCTCAACAGCTTCATAGACTACATCCGCGACAACGCGGCGGTGGCGCCCCGACTCAATATCGAACTGACCGAAACGGCGGCGCTGCACAATTTCGAGGAGAACGCGCAGTTCGTCTCGCAGCTGCGCGAGCTCGGCTGCACCGTGGCGATCGACGATTTCGGCGCCGGCTACACCTCGTTCCGCAATCTTCAGATGCTGCACATCGACACGGTCAAGATCGACGGCGCCTATGTGAAGGGCCTGTCGGGTTCGCCGGAGAACCAGGTGTTCGTGCGCACGCTGGTCGGCCTCGCCAAGAACTTCAATCTGAAGGTCGTCGCCGAATGGGTGGAGTCTGAAGAAGACGCGCAGCTTCTGGACAGCTTCGGCGTCGACTATTTCCAGGGCTTCTTCTTTGGCGAGCCGGAGATCGCGCCCGCCTGGCTCAAGCGCTAGGCCAGGCCGTCGGTGTTGAGGCGGGCCAGGATGTTTGCAGCGCGCTGAAGCACGCGTTGCTCGCGCTCACTCAATCCTGCGATCTGAGCCGTCAACACTGCCAATCGCCGCTCGCGACCATCCTCCAGCAGGGCGCGACCCTTTGCCGTCGCGGCAATGCGCAGAACGCGGCGGTCGGAGCCGTCCTCGGCCTTGGTGATGAGGCCGCCGGCCTCCAGTTCGGCGATCAATCTGGACATCGTGGGCGCGCGCACCTGCTCCGCAGCCGCGAGGTCCTTGAGCGTCTGCGGCCCGGCAAACACCAGCACCGATAGGGCCGAGGCTTTGGGCGACGATAGGCCCATTGCGGAATCGGAGCCACGCAGCCGCCGCAATAGGCGAATCGAAGAGGCGTGAACGCGCTCGGCGATCGCATGGGCAGCAGCATGCGCGGATCTCGACGGTGCTGTCACGGGGCGATACTTTCTCTTGATTTATTTAGTTAGCAAAGCTAACTAATAAGCGGGATCGCGTTCCGGCACAAGCGCTGGCGCGGGCAATTGGAGCATTCCATGACCAGCCAGATTTTAGGTCTTTCGAAGATCGCGCAGATCGCCCTATCCAGCCGCGACGTACCTCGTGCCACGGCATTCTACCGCGACGTCCTCGGTCTCAAGCTGGTGTTTGAGGCGTCCGGAATGGCGTTCTTCGACGCCGGCGGCATAAGCCTGATGATTGGCCCGGCGCCGTTCGGCGGTCCCTTGCAGCCAAACACGTTCATCTATTTCGATGCGGGCGACTGGTACACGACGGAAGCAGCCTTGGCCGCGCGCGGCGTGCGCTTCGAGGGTGATGCGGAGGTTGTGCAGAGAGCCGCTGGGAAGGAGCATGTGCTGCGCCCCTTCAAGGACCCGGACGGCAACATTCTCAAGATCATGGGTTGGCGCGTGGCGAAATAGCGCTGCGCGACTATTTCCGCTCGCTGAGCTCGGCGAGCTGGCGGCGCATCGCCTCGATCTCGCTCTTGAGCTCGCTGATCTCTTCCGACGGCTTGGCTTTGGGCTCGCCGCCGCCATTGGCCTTGGCTTCTTCCTCGGTCGCGGGACGCCGCGTCGCCGCGAAGGGCGAGAACATCGACATCGCGCGCTCGAACATCGCCATGTTCTGGCGCGTCAGATTCTCGATCACTTGGCCGGAGCCGCCGAACGCCTCGGCGAGGCGGTTGCGCATCGCTTCCTGGTTCTTGGCGAAACCGTCCATGCTCATGTCGAGATAGCCGGGCACGAAGCTCTGCAAGCTGTCGCCGTAGAAGCGGATGAGCTGGCGCAGGAATTTGATCGGCAAAAGGCTCTGCCCCTTGGCCTCTTCCTCGAAGATGATCTGGGTCAGGACCGAGCGGGTGATGTCCTCGCCGGTGCGCGCATCGCGCACCTCGAACTCGGTGCCCTCCTTCACCATGGACGCCAAATGGTCGAGGGTCACGTAGCTCGAAGTCTGGGTATTGTAGAGCCGCCGGTTCGCGTATTTCTTGATGACGACCGGGGCCTCAGCCTTGGGGCTTTCTTCCGACACGCTTTTATCTCTTTGAAGTGCTGGCGTTTCGCGCCTCTTCGGGCGCTCGATGGGCGCTAAGCCAACAACACTGCACTTGCGCTGTCCAGTGCCATTTGAGCAGACGCAACATGGGGTTGTGCCGCGCCCTGCAGCTAACTACATGAAATGGCAGCGCGATTTGGCCCGGTTTACCGCTGCTCGCATTCGCGGCATTTTGGAAGAAATCGCTACATCGTGAAACAGTCGGGAGGTTCTGGTGGAAGAAGTCGTCATCGTCTCGGGGGTGCGCACCCCTGTGGGCGCGTTCAACGGCGCGTTCGCCAACGTGCCGGCGCACGATCTGGGCAAGGTCGCGATCAAGGCGGCGCTCGAGCGCGCCCATGTGAAACCCGAAGACGTCTCCGAGGTCATCCTCGGCCAAGTGCTCACCGCCGCGCAGGGCCAGAACCCGGCGCGCCAAGCCTCGAAGAACGCCGGCGTGCCCGATGCCTCGCCCGCCTGGTCGGTGAACATGGTGTGCGGCTCTGGCCTGCGCGCGGTGGCGCTGGGCGCCCAGGCGATCGCGCAGGGCGACTCGGCGATCGTGGTCGCCGGCGGCCAGGAATCGATGAGCCAGTCGGCGCACGCCGCGTATCTGCGCGCCGGCACCAAGATGGGCAATCTCGATCTCGTGGACACAATGATCAAGGACGGGCTGTGGGACGCGTTCAACGGCTATCACATGGGCGTCACGGCGGAGAACGTGGCGCGCGAATGGCAGATCACGCGCGAGCAGCAGGA
>CAZMHP010000072.1:0-12571 GCA_964566095.1 uncultured Rhizobium sp.
CCAACTATCTTCGCAACTCGGGCTACGCGTGAACCACAAATCAAAATGCTCTAAGTGCAAGTTTTCGCGTCCTCTCCCGCAAGCGGGAGAGGTAGGGTCTTCACTCCGCCGCGTGGACGTGGTGCTCGACGGAGACGGCGGGGCCTTCGCTCCACACTTCGGTGAGCGGCACGCCGTGCATCTCGATCATACGAAGTGCGTGCTCGTAGCCTTCCGCGATGCAGCGGTCGAAGGCGCGCCAGTCGCGCAGGCCCACGCCCGAGAGCGGCGGCTCGAACATGTAGTTCGCCTGCTCGCGCGCCAGGCGGCGCTGCGATTCCGAACCCACCGTACCCGAGCGCATGAGGATCGAGACGATGGAGGGCGTGCCGGCCATGCGCTGGCCGATCAGCCACCACCAGGGCCGCTCGCCATATTGGCTGTCGCGCGCCTT
Source organism: uncultured Rhizobium sp. (assembly GCA_964566095.1). Lineage (GTDB taxonomy): Bacteria > Pseudomonadota > Alphaproteobacteria > Micropepsales > Micropepsaceae > Rhizomicrobium. The sequence continues at coordinate 434 of CAZMHP010000072.1, forward strand.
CAGATCGATCTCGCCCGTCACGTCGCAGGCGATGATCGGGCCCGAGGCGCGCTCCGCCATCACATCGACCGGCAGGTTGTTCATCAGCCCGCCATCGACCAGCAGATGGCCGTTATGCGTGACGGGCGGCAGGATGCCGGGCAGCGCGACGCTGGCGCGCAGCGCCCGCCACAGCGCACCGGCGCGATGGACGTGTACGCGGCCGGTCGTCAGATCCGAGGAGACGCAGAAGAACGGCTTGGGCAGTTCCTCGATGCGCAGATCGCCGTAATTGCGGCGCAGCAGATCGGACACCTTCTTGCCGCGCACCAGCGCGATCAGCGGAATCGTATAGTCGTTGAGCGGATTGCCGTCGACGAAGGCCTCGCGCATGCGTGACGTCAGTTCCTCGATGCCCCATTCGCAGGCAAGACCCGCCGCGATCAGCGCGCCCATCGAGGTGCCGCCGATATTGTCGAACGGCACGCCGGCTTCCATCAGCGCCTTGACGATGCCGATATGGGCGAAGCCGCGGGCGCCGCCGCCGGCGAGCACGATGCCGACGGCGCGGCCGGCGATGAAGCGCGCCAGGCGCTTGATGTCGTCCGGCCGCCCGGCGCGGATATGGTGATGCGATTCGAACAGCCCGGCGCGCACCGCGAAATGCTCCGGCAGATTCTCGTTCTTGCCGGTGGGATGGAGCAGCAGCAATTGCGGCAGGCCGGCGGCGCGTTCCTTGAAGGCCGGAATCTCCATCGCCTGATCGGGCAAGGGCCGATCGACGCGCGCCAGCAGGAAGATGCGATCGGCCTGGCGCAGGCATTGATGCGTCCAGGCGCTGTCGGGCGCGTCGCCGCGATAGAACACGACGTCGTGTCCGGCCTCGAAATTGGCGAACCATTCGCCGCTCTGATCGGCGCAACTGGAATCCAGCACCGCCGCCTTCGAACCCATGTTCACCAGCGCGCCGGCGAGGCGGTGCGCGATCGTCGTGTCCTGAAGACCCGGCTGCAGCGGCACGATGGCGAAGGTCTTGGGCCGCGCCGTATCGACGGCGCTGCGGGTCGTTTCCTGCAGCCGCTTCACCAGGATGCGCATCATGTTGAGCATGACGCGCGGATGGCGCGCGATCAGCGCATCGAAGGCGGCCGGCGGCACGCGCAGCAACTCGCTGTCGCGCATCGCGACGAGTTGGGCGGAATGTTCGGAACTGCCGGAGATCAGCGACATCTCGCCGACCGTCTCGCCGGCCGGAACGTGGGCGACGAAGCGGCGCTTGCCGTGCTCGTCCTCCGCGAAGACGCCGAGGCTGCCGGTGACGACGAGGAAGACCGCCTGGTCGTTCTCGCCGTCGCGCTTGAGGAGCGTGCCGCCGGGAAGCCCGAACCAATTGGCCTCCGACAGCAGCTTCTTCAGCGCCGCGTCGTTGACGTCCTCCAGCAGCGGAAAGGCGCGCAGCCGCTCGCGCAGAGCCTCGGGATAGGCCGTGTCCAATCCGGATTTGAAGGACGAGAGGAAAGCCATGTTCATTGTCTTCGGCAGCTCCCTCTTCTAACTCACCATTGGGTCCATCCGCCATCGATGACGAGCGACTGGCCGGTCATGAAGGCGGAGGCCTTGGAGGCGAGAAAGAGCAGAGGACCCGCGATCTCGTGCGCGTCGCCGACGCGGCCGAGCATGGTGCGCCCGGCGAGGCGGGCGGCGAACTCGGGCGCCGCGGCCTGCACTTCGGGGCGCGGGAAGGGTCCGGGAACCAGCGCGTTGACGCGGATGTTCTTGCGGCCGAGCTCCGCCGCCAGATGGCGGGTGAGCTGGAGAAGCGCCGCCTTGGCAGGGCCGTAGTGGAACGGGCTCTGCTGCCCGGGCTGGTCGTAGAGCCGCGCATCGGGCGAGACGAGGCCGTACATCGAGGCGATGTTGACGACGCTGGCCTCGCCGCCCGCCGAGGCGGCGGCGCGCAACGCGGGCAGCGCGGCACGCACGGCCTCGAAGCTCGCGGTGACGCACGAGGTGTAGGTCTGCGCGAAATCCGCCGGTTCGAGCGCCGCGAAAGGCTTGGGCGTCATCGCGATGGCGTTGTTGACGAGGATGTCGAGACGCGGCAGCGACGCGAAGAAGGCGCGAACCTTTTCGCTGTCGGCGACGTCGAAGGCAGCGCGTTCGACCGAATGGCCTTCGCCGAGGAGGCGGGCCTCGAAGTCGGCGAGCTTCTCGTCGTCGCGCGCGTTGACGATGACATGCGCACCGGCGCCGCACAGCGCGCGCGTCATCGCGCGGCCGAGATGTCCCGGCGCCGCCGAAACAAACGCCACGCGCCCGTCCAGCCGGAAGAGCGGCTGCGGTGCACTGTCGGAAAGGGCGGCCTCGTGCCGGCCCATGAGAAATGCCTCCGTCCCCTGATGCGGGGAACTTAGGCATAGACCGGTAAACGTGGGTTTAAGCTGAACGAGACGTTAATCGGCGATTCAGCGCCAAAGCCGCGACGGCGAGGCCGCTTCGTTGCGCCCCCAAAGGCAGTTCCATAACGCGGGCACCTGAGTTAACATAAATTTATCACACCACCGGTCGGGGGCGGTCATGGTGTTCGAAGAGCGCTTCGACGCGGCACTCGCCGCGGTTTCACAGGCATCCATCGATCATGATCGTTGGAGTGATGCTTTGGCCGCCCTGGCCGAAGCCGCCGGCGCCGAAGCCAGCCTGCTGCTGCCGGCAAATCCGAATGTGACGCCGATCTGGAGCGAGGGCGGCGACGGATTAATGGATCAATATGTTCGCGAGGGCTGGGGACACCGCAACCTCAGGATCGAAAAGGCGATGGGAACGCCCGAGTTGCGCGCCATGCAGACCACCCTGGCCGCACCGCATGTTCCTTTCGACGCCGGCTTCGTCAGCGAGGCGGAGCTGTTTCCGGGCGGTGAGTTCGCCGGCAGCGTCTACTATGAGGAGTTCATGGCCCGCCACGGGCTTTGGTGGTGCAGCGGCGCGCCGCTGCTCACGGTCACCGGCGATCCCGTGTTCCTGACCTTCGAGCGGCGGCCAGCGCAAGGCGCATTCCAGCGCGACGAACTCGCGAAACTGAAGCGCATCCTTCCGGCGCTGCAAGCGGCGGCGACGCTGACCTCTGTGGCGGCGCGGGCACGCAGCCAAGGCCTGCTCGCGGCCTATGACAGCCTCGATCATGCCGCGTTCCTGGTCGATGCGTCCGGTCGCGTCTCGGCAGCGAACGCGTCGGCGGAACAGTTGGCGCGAAAGGAAGGAATATTCCGCGAGCGCCGGCTGACCGCGCCGGATCGCGAGACCCAGCGCAAGCTCGACCGGCTCGTCCGCTGCGCCGTCCTGGGCCTGGCTTGGACGGAGGGCGCGAGCGCGCCGCCCGTCTGCATCGCGCGTGAGGATCGCAGCCCGCTCATCGTTCATGCCGTCGGATGCCCGAAATCGGCGGCCGAGCCGTTCTTCAGCACGCGCGCCGTCGTCCTGGTCGTGGATCCGGAGCGGCGCGCCCTGCCCGGAGACGACGTACTGCAAGCGATGTTCGAGCTGACGCCCGCCGAAGGGCGCGTGGCCCGCGGTATCGCCGAAGGCCTGACGGCCGAGCGGATGGCGTTCACCTTCGGCGTCTCGATCCTCACCATCCGAACGCAGATCAAGTCCGCGCTGGCGAAGACGGGCACCAGGCGCCAGGCCGACCTGGCGCTGCTGATCGCGGGGATCGTGATGCCGAAAGAGGGACGTTAGCGCGAACTCAGCCGCGCTTCGCTCGCGGATCAGAATGCATTCGGGCGACCGGCGGGATCGGGGACACTATGGCAAACGCCGCTTTCGGTGCCATAGCCCGCTTGAACGCCGCCCGTATCCACATAGGTCTTCTGGTATGAGCCGTCCTTCCGGTTGATCGCCGTCATGACGTGAGAGGAATGATGGTGGCCGACCATATCGGCTTCCGATTGATCGTCCAGCGCAAACGTATCGTTCGTGAACCGACAAGCCATTCTATGGCCGTCAGCCGTATCCACGCAAATATTCTGGCCCCATCCGCCGCTGGAGCTCCATATGCTCCACGTTTGAGCGCCTGGGTCGATCTTGACGATGACGTTGAAATTGTAGCTGCCACCATCGAACATCATGTTTCCCTGCCCGACACAGTTCAGCACGATGGGTCGCGCCTCGGCCGGCGAAGCAATCAGAAGCGCGACAGCCGCGGCTCCAGCCATCCATTTCATCTTCGGCCTCCTATTTTCGATTGTTCGTCCGAGCAACCGCCACGTCAGCGCGGCTACCGCGCTACCGGCTGACGCAGAGCCCGTCTTCGACGTCGTCGTTCACATGGCAGACCACGACGACGTAGTTCATGGCATTGCTCAAGGCCGATTGTCCCGGCCGGATGACGATGCGCGCGTTGAACGTGCTCATGCCGTCGCAACTGCCGCCCTGGTCGCACCAATTGAATTCCAGCGCTTCGTTGCAATTGTTCGTGATTCGCTTGCCGCTGCCGTCGCGTTCGACCTTCGCGCAATAATTCATGCCCTGATAGGTGTATGCGGAAGCCGGCGCGGCGAGCAGCAAAAGGCCTGCGGCCGCGGCAAGGGCGGGAAGAAGCTTGTTCATCGCAAATCTCCTCTGAACAGTTCAACTCAGAGGACAGGCTGCCGGAAATCCGTCATGGGCGCATACCCAATATTGGGGATGACGGAAGGGAGGCGCTCCGGTATGCCGAAGCCGGCTCCAATCTGATGGTGATACTCATGAGGCGGATGAAACGCCTGATCGCAGTATTGATCTGCGGCGGCGCCGCCCTTCTGCCGCAAGCGGCCGGCGCGGGCGAGGTGCTCTTTCTGAAGTGCGTCTACACAAAATCCTACGCCGTCGCCGGTGGACGAGAACGGTCGACCCAGCAGGAGGGATCGGAGATCGATCGGATTGTGACCGGCGGGACGCCGAGTTGGAGCCTTTGGAATCCCGACGGCGGCAGATGGGATCCCCACTGCACAGGAACCTTCTGCTCGTTCACCGACGAAAAGTTCGAACATTCCGACTTTCCGAGCGATCAGAACACGTTGGCACCTGATCGCCGATATACGCAAAAATCCATCATGCGAGGGGATGGCAAATTTTCTATGTTCATAAGAAATGCATCACCCGCGGATGGACGCATAATCGATATCGTTGGTGACGGCACCTGCGAGAAGACCCGCGATCCGTCGAAAGGTTACAAGAAGAAGTTCTGACTCGTGAGACCCATGCAACGCCTGATCGCACTATTGCTATGCTGCGGCGCCGGCCTTCTGCCGCAAGCGGCCGGTGCGGACGAGGTGCTGGTCTTGATGTCACCAGGTGACAACGCTGTTTGACTGCGATGAGTTTGAAGAGGAGACGAGAAATGAGACATGTGACAAAAAGCATTGCACCACTCGCAGTGCTCATGTCGTTATGCGTCTCGACTATTCCAGGATATGCTGAACCCGTTGTCTTGGAGTGTTCAGGGCCCTACCCCATAGAGTTCATATTCGACGAATCCCAGGGGGAAATTGTCTCTGGCGCGGGTCTGTATGGCGACGGTCCTTGGAAAGAGGGCGAACCGTCCGGCGGGTATTGCGTGAGGCACGTTAGCTTTTCCCCAACCCATATCATGTGGAGTGTGACTGGAACGTGCAACGGTGCGACCACGCATGCGTTCCCCGAATTTGGTGACCTGAATCGCGAGACGGGACAGCTTCAGATTGGCTCTTATCAATTCGATTGCGTCAAAAAAACTGTCAAGCGGAAGTTCTGACACTGCCTACGAGAAGCCAAGTCGTGGAACGCAATATTCATTCCGGCACCTGCGAGGACACCGCCGATCCGTCGAAGGGGTACAAGAAGAGGTTCTGACGCGGCGCCAGCTGCCGGCGCCAGGCGCGCGGCCGAAAATTTTCCGTGCGCATACTCAATATTGGGGATGAGGCGCCGGCGAATCCGTCCCAGGCTGGGCGCGCAATCGAAGCTCGAAGGAGACAGCCATGCGCATCGTCACCCTGATCAAATATGCCCTTCCGCTCGCGGCGCTGGCCATCGGCGGCGCGAACATGACGCAAGCCTCGGCGCCGGCCGGCGAGCGCTATTCGGCGGAGAACTATTGCGCGCGGACCACGTCGCTCTCCAATCCCGGCACCGGGTTCAAATATCACATCGAGAACGGCTGCTCGCGCCCGATGGTGTTCTTCTGGTGCTACAACGCCAATGCCTGCAACGGCATCGACAGCGTCAACGCGCAGGACACGGTCCAGCCCGGCTCCTATACCGTCGCCGACGTCGTGGGCATCGTCCATGCCTGCGAGGCACACGACGATTTCGAGAACGGCTGGTGCATCCGCAGCGGCGTCGAATAGGCGGCGCCGCGCGCCTTTTCGGTGAAAGGAGCGATCATGGGTTCACGGAAGCGCCGCGCGACGCAAGGAATGCTTCGCGCGTTGGCCGCATCGATCATTCTGTCCGCCAGCCCCGCGCTGGCGGATGAGGTCTTGGTCCTCAAGTGCCATAAGGAGGTCACCAAATCGTCGAACGGAAACAATTTTGCCCAAGACGAGACTGTCCGCATCCGCGTCGGACGTTTTTCGGTGTGGCAGGAGTGGAGCGATACGTCGAATTATTTCGGCGACAACGCTTGCGCTCTGTCTGGTCATAGCTGCGATTTCAATGGCGACAGGCTTGCGGAGACGAATACGGCGATCACCGATATGAGGATCACGACGATCATCTCCCGGGCCACGGGCGCCATCACGACGGATGTCGTAGACGAGAGGACAGACGACTTCGACCACTACGAAGGCACTTGCGAGAAAACGCCCGATCCATCGGCGAACACGACCCGGAAGTTCTGAACACGGTGTGGGTAGGACGTCACAGGAACGCCCTTCGTGCTGCGCTCAGTCCATGCCCAGTATCTTCCACACGCTCGACGCCGAATAGACCGGCGCACCGTCGACCGTGAAATCGCCGCGGATGAAGATCAGCGCGCGGGTGCGGCGGACGAGTATCGGCGCGACCTCGATCCAGTCGCCTTCGCGCGCCGGTGCGAGGAATTGGCTCTGCATGTTGAGCGTCACGCAGGCCGCATGATCGCAGGCGTCCCACGCCGCCTGGCCGAGGGCGGCATCCGCAAACGTCATCAGCATGCCGCCATGGACGACGCCGTTCATGTTCACATGCCGCTTGTCGACGCGCAGGCCGAAGCGCTTGGCGCCCTTCTCGCCGGACTGGAAGATGGGACCGACGTGAACCTCGAACGGGTCGATGAGGTGAGTCTCGGTGAAGCCGTGCGGGGCTGCGATCATGGGGTCACGCGATCTTCCACAGGCCGGTGGCGACGGCCACCGGACGGTCGCCCACAACGATGTCGGCCAGCAGGAACACCATGGTGCGCGTCTGGCGCGTCACGCGCACCCGCGCCTCCAGGATCTCGCCGAGTGTGGCCGGACCGACGAAGTCGCAGGTGAGCGACACGGTGCTGCAGGCCGGCGCGCCGGACACCGCGCGGGCGCTCTGGCTCATCGCGATGTCGCCGAACGTCATCAGCAGCCCGCCGTGGACGCCGCCGGCGCCGTTCATGTGCTTGTCGGCGACAACCAGGGCAAAGCGGCGCGTTTCGCCGTCCGCGGGTAGGCGCCAGATCGGTCCCGCATGCAGGTTGAATCCGCCGCGCGAGACATTTTCTGCGTTTGCCGGAAGGTCTTGGGGAACTTCGCTCATGGGACCGGTTGGATAAGCGGTTTCACGCTGCACCGCAATATTAACCGCGTCGCCGCATTGGCTTCGCTTCGCCGCCACACTAAAGTTGCAATGCCATAGAAGATGCGCCATGCGAGGGGTCGCTTAAAGCGCACATCCGTTCCAGCCAAGTGAGGACTTCCATGAACAAGCGTATCTTTCGCGCCGGCCTGTTCGCCTGCCTGCTGAGCGCGGCCGCGGGTCTTGCTCTCGCCGTCTCGGGGGCGCCTGCGTTTGCCGCGGACACCGGACCCAAGCTCAGTGCCGCGGTGGGCAAGCTTCTCGCTCCGGCGCAGAAGGCGCTGGAGACGAAGGACTATGCCGGCGCGATGGCGCTGATCAAACAGGCGCAGGCGCTGCCCGACCAGACGCCGATCGACACCTATGAGATCAACAACTTCCTGGCCAATGCATCGATCGCCCTGCACGATTACGCGACCGCGGGTGCGGCGTATGAGGCCATGGCGGATTCGCCGGTCATCCCCGACGCCGACAAGCCGGGTACGTTTCACAACGCGACATTGCTCGCGGCGCAGGCCAAGCATTTCGACAAGGCGGTCAAATACGGCGAAGCCTATATCGCGCTCGGCGGCGCGCCCGATCCCAATGTGATCGCGACGCTGGCCCAGTCTTATTATGTGACGAAGGACTTCGCCAAGGCGCAGGCCACCGCGCAAAAGGCGCTCGACCTGGCGCCCGCCGGCACCGCGCCCAATGAGGCCGCCTTGCAGATCATTCTGCAGAGCCAGCTCAAGACCAATAACGTTCCCGGCGAGATCGCCACCTTCGAAAAGATCGTCACCTACTACGACTCCAAGGACGAGTGGGGCGACCTGATCGATCTGTCGTTCAGCGTCAAAGGGATCAAGGACGTCGAGGCGCTGCACATCTATCGCCTGCGCCTGGCCACCAAGGCGGCCGGCCATGCCGACGACTTCACAACCGGCGCATCGCTGGCGTTGACGCTCGGCTATCCCGGCGAAGCGGAAGCCTTTCTCAATGCCGGCGTCGCGGCCGGCGTCATCCCGCCCGGCGGCAAGCTGATGAGCGATGCGCATTCGCACGCCGCCAAGGATCGTGCCGAACTGCCGGCGCTGGAAGGCATCGCGGCGAAGTCGGCCAATGGCGATATCAGCATCAAGCTGGCGGAGACCTATTTCGGCTATGGCCGTTATGCCGATGCCGAACGGGCCGCGCGTGCCGGCCTCGCCAAAGGCGGCAAGACCGATGCCAACGAAGCCAATATGGTGCTCGGTGAAGCGCTGGCGCTGCAAGGCAAGAACGCCGATGCCGCGACTGTGCTCAGCGGGCTGCACAACCCCACGCCGGGCTGGGCCAAGGCGCAGCACATCTGGCTGCTCTTCGCCAATCGCAAATACGCCAGCGCGGCGCCTTGATCGAATAGCACCGGAGCGGCGCAAGGCCGCTCCGGCGTTTTTTCCAGCCGGGGGACCATGAATCTCGTTCTCGGCTTTCTGCCGTTCATCCTGTTCGAAGTGCTGATGCGCCAGTCGGTCGACATGGCGCTTTGGGTGGCGTTCGCCACCGCCTTCACGCTGGGCATCCGCTCCTTCATCGAGACGCGGGTGCTCAAGACGCTCGACGCCGGCGGCACCGGGCTGTTCGGCATCCTGGCCCTGTACCGCGGCTTCATCCAGCCGGGCCTGTCGTTTGGCAGCGTCCTGCTGGCGGTGGACGGCGGCCTGCTGGCGCTGATGATCGCTTCGCTCGTGCTGCAGGAGCCTTTCACGCTGCAATATGCGCGCGAGCAGGTGGCGCGCGAGCACTGGACCGCGGGCTGGTTCCTGCGCACCAACTACGTCATGACGGGCGTGTGGACCGTGGCGATGGCGGTGATGACCGCGGCAGACGCGGCGGCGACCATCGCGGCGGCGATCTCGGTGACGGCGGCGGTGTTCGCGGGCCTTGTCGCGCTCGTCGGCGCGCTGACCTTCAGCCTGCGATATCCGGTCTATCTTCGCGTCCATGGCGCGGCGCCGGACTGACGGCCGCCGCGCGCCGGCCCAGCCTGCGGCTTGACAATATTTCGGTAATTTCCTAAATAACAAAATATGAGCGACGTCTTCGATGCCCTGGCGCATCCGGTGCGGCGGAAGATCCTGAAGCTGCTGCGCCGCCGCGCGATGAGCGCCGGCGAACTGGCGGACCGGTTCGACCTCGCCAAGCCGACGCTCAGCGGACATTTCGCCGTGCTGAAGGCCGCCGATCTCGTCACCACCGAACGCCAGGGCACGACCATCCTCTACCGCGTCAATATGAGCGCGCTGGAAGAGGCCGCCGCCGGGTTGATGGAGCTTGCCGGTCTGCGCGGCGGAAAAGAGGCCAAGACATGAACATCCGATTTCCGTTGATCGTCTCGGCCGTCCTGATCGCGGCCATGGTCGCCGCCGGCGCCTATGTCTGGACGCTCCTCCCGCCGCACGCGCTCGTGCCGGTGCATTGGGACATCGCCGGCAAGACCGACCGCTATGCCGAAAAATCGTTCGCGCTCTTCTACCTGCCCGCGACCCTCGCCGCGCTCAGCGCGCTGTTCGCCTGGCTCCCCCGGCTGGAGCCGCGCCGCTCGAACCTGCTCAGCAGCGGAAAATTCTATCGCGCGACCTGGATCGGGCTGGCGCTTCTTCTGGCGGCGGTGCACGCCGCGGCGCTCGCGGCGGCGCTGCGCCTGCCGGTGAATATCGGCATCGTCGTGGTCGTCGCCGTGGCACTTCTGTTCGCAGTCATCGGCAACTATCTTGGCAAGACGCGTTCCAACTTCTTCGCCGGCGTGCGCACGCCGTGGACGCTTGCCAGCGATTATTCCTGGGAACGCACGCACCGGCTGGCGGGCCGACTGTTCATCCTCAGCAGCGCGGCCTCGCTCGCGACGATGATCGCGACGACGACCAAGGCCGCGCTGATCGTTCTGGTTGGGCTGATCCTGGCAAGTTCGCTTGCCGCCGTCGTCATGTCCTATGTCTACTGGGCGCGAGACCCCGACCGCTCACCCGGCAACGGCGCGACGCGGTAGATGGGCCGACCGTAAAGTCCGGATATGTCAACCGCCCTTGCGCCGGCCGAACAGCGCGCCCGTCACCGAGTCGCGCGACAGGCCCAGTTTCAAGCGTATCGGACGCGTCAGAGCGTATAGCGGCCTGAGCATCCGGTCGACGGGACGCATCAGGATATGGTTGTTGATGCCGGCATAGGCGAAGGCACCGAACTCCCGCCGCACCGCGATGCGCGAAAGGATGGCCTGCTTGTCGGCGGTGAACGCCACATCTTCGTCCTTGCGGATACAGACGCAGCGCAGTCCGTTGATGACGACGGACGACATCAGCGTGCTGGCATTCAATTTCGCAAGCGTTTCGAAGAAATCGTGGGTGTAATAATAGTTGCAGTGCCCCTTCCAATGGCCATGGAGGTCCAGTTCGTCCGCGTCGGGCACCAGGTGGACCGCAATTCCGCCGCGGACCAGGCTGTCATGGGCGTTCTTGAAGACACCGTATTGTCGCTCGAACGGCTCGACGTGCTCGCTGGTGCCGGAGTTGGTGACGATGTCGAACGCGCCGAGCCACTGGGCGTTGCGAAACGGCTTGCCGAGGTCGACCCGGACGGACCCATGCTGGCCGCTGAGATCGAACGAGGTGTGGTGGACGCCGCGGCGCTCGTAATATTCCTTGCCGGTCGTCTCGGGTGCGAGGTCCGCGCCCAGCACCTGATCGCCGAATTCGAGCATGCGCTTTCCGGCCAGACCGCCGATCGCCCGCGCGTTCTCCTCGATGTAGTCCAGATAGGCCCGTTCCAGCCCCATATTCGCCCGCGCTCCTTAGCCGCTCGCACTCTACATCATCCGCGGGCGGCCGCGCGCACTTTATCCCCCTGCCGGCGGCCCTTTGCTCCCCATCGCGCGACACGCTACCTTCGCGGTTCCCGAACGGAGACCGCCATGAAAGATGCCGTCATCGTTTCGACTGCGCGCACCGGCCTCGCCAAATCCGTGCGCGGCGGCTTCAACCAGACCCATGGCGCGGTGATGGGCGGCCACGCGATCAAGCATGCCATCGCCAACGCCAAGATCGATCCGTCGGAGATCGAGGACGTCGTCCTGGGCTGCGCCCTGCCCGAAGGCGCCACCGGCAACAATATCGCGCGCGCCTCGGCGATCTGGGCGGGCTGCCCGGTCACCACGGCGGGCATCACGGTCAACCGCTTCTGCTCCTCCGGCCTCAACGCCATCGCCATGGCGGCGCATCAGGTCATGACCGAGGACACGCCTGTCGCGGTGGGGGGCGGCGTCGAGTCCATCAGCCTGGTGCAGATGGGCGGGATGAACCTCAACCACTTCACCGAAGAGCATCTGATGCAGGTGAAGCCGGCGCTGTGGATGGCGATGATCGAGACCGCCGAGATCGT
>CAZMHP010000073.1:0-12533 GCA_964566095.1 uncultured Rhizobium sp.
CATCGACGCGGCGGCCGACCTGGCTGACGATGCGCTGGCAGATGTTCATCAGCTGCGCGTTGTCGCGGAAGCGGATATTGGTGAGCTGGACCTTGCCGCCGACTTCGATGAAGACGCGGTTGGCGCCGTTGACCATGATGTCGGAGATGTCGTCGCGCGCCAGCAAGGGCTCGAGCGGGCCGTAGCCCAAGACGTCGTTGCAGATGTCCTGCAGCAGGTGTTCCTGCTCGGCGATGGACATCACGACGTTCTTGATCGAGATGATCTCGTTGACGATGTCGCGGATTTCCTCGCGCGCCGAATCGGGGTCGAGCTGCGCCAATTGCGCGAGGTCGATGGTGTCGATCAGGGCGGAGAAGATCGTCGATTTGATCTGGTAATAGTCGTCGGAGCGGCTATCGACGACGCGCGCGGCCGGCTTGGCCGAGGGCGTGAGCAGCAGCGGCGCGCCGCGCGGCGCGGCCTGCGGCGGCGCATCCGCCGCCTTGGACGGCGCGGCCGCCGTCATCGGCGGCGGTGCCGGTGACGCGATCCCGGCCGCATCGGAGGTCGCGTTGCGCTTGCCGAACATGGCTTACGCCCTCTTCTTTCCCGAGAAGAGGGCGAGGAACGGCGAGGCCTTCTGCTGGGCGTGCGGCACGCGGCCCGTGACCAGCTCGGCGAGGCGGCGCACATGCGTGGCCGACGCGGATTTGGGCGCCATCTCGTTGATCATCTGGCCGTTGTTGCCCGCCTGGCCGAACAGCGCCGGCTCGAACGGCAGCACCAGCGACGGCTCGATGCCGATGGTTTCGGCGAAATCCTTCACCGGAATCTCAGGCCGCTTGGGAACGCCGACCATGTTCAGCACCAGGCGCGGCGGCGTGTCGTTGGGGCGGCTCTGGCGCAGCAGCTCGACCATGTTCTTGGTGTTGCGCAGGCTGGCGAGATCGGGCGCGGCGACGATCACGATGTCGTCGGCGGCGATCAGCGTCGCCTTCACCCACGGCGTCCACAGATGCGGGATATCGACGATGACGCAGGGCGTGGATTGGCGCACCGCGTCGAGCACCGATTCATAGGCGTCGGCGGGCGCGTCGTATTCGCGGTCGATCGAGGCGGGAGTGGCGAAGATGGAGAGATGGTCGCCGCGCTTGACCAGGAGGCGGTCGAGCAGCACGTCGTCCAGCCGCTCCGGCGCGGAAAGGGCTTCGGCGACGCCCTGGGTGGGCTCGTCGTTGAAGTCCAGTCCGGTGGTGCCGAACGACAGATCGAGATCGACGATGGTCGTGTTGATGCTCAACTCCTCCGCCACGCACCAGCCGACATTGTGGGCCAGGCTCGACGATCCGACGCCGCCGCGCGCGCCGACGAAGGCGACGACGCGGCCGATGGGCGCGGCTTGCGGATCGAGATAGAGGCCGGAGATCACTTCGATCAGGTGCAGCGGATTCAAGGGCGCCACGAGATATTCGCTGGCGCCGCGGCGCATCAGTTCGCGATAGAGCTCCACGTCGTTGACGCGCCCCACCACGATCACCTTGGTCGTGGGATCGCAGACCTCGGCAAGGCGGTCGAGTTCCTCGAGCGCCGCCTGGCCATTCAGCCGCGTTTCGACGACGAGAAGATTGGGCGTGACCTGGCCCTGGAAGTGCTCGACCGCGGCATTGATGCCGCCGAGCTGCACGTTCATATGCGCCTTGGCGAGACGCCGGTCGGCGCCGGCGCGCTGCAGGGCAGCGCCGGTATCGGGAAATTCGACGAAGGCGGCGATGGAGATGCGCGGCACCGGGCGCTCGTGCGGCGCCGCGCCGAATGCCTCTTCCCGCCCCTGATCGTGCCCTTTGGCCATCTTGGTCATCCGCTACTTGGCGACGTCCGAAACCGCGCCCGACTGATCCGGCGTCAATGTCGCGCCGGTGGGCTTGCCGTCCTTATAATTGCCGTAGACCGCGGCGCGCCGCGCCGCATCGCCCGGGCCCATGGGCTGCGGCGCCACCAGATCGCGCGGATCGGCGACCTGCGCGGCGATGTTGTGCTGCACGGCGCAACCGAAATTGGGCGAGACGCGATTGGAGGCGGCGTCGGCATAGTCGGCCGACCAATCGCCGCAAGGCGCGGTCGATGCCTCATAGGTGATGTAGCCGAGTTCCACCTTGCCGTCGCCGCTCTCGCGCGTGCCGACCAGGATCTTCTCGCGCGGTACGCCGGCCGCGGCGAGACGCTCCCCGAAATAGGAGATGGTCGCCGACGCGCCCTGCCCCGCCGGCGCCGAAACCGAGATCGCGCCGCTGCCGTGCTGGATATAAGCGGCGACGAACGCGTCGAAATGTTCGGCATCGTCGGGCATCAGGCCGGCGTCGGGCGCGGAAAAGGACAGCTTGAGCGTGCGATAGCTGGGCTGAACCTGGATCGGATGGTTGACGGTCGGATCGTCCATCAGCCCGGTATCGGCATCGTTGATCGGCGCGGCGCAGCTTCCCGCGGCCAGCACCGCAAGCAGCGAGGCGACCTTGAAGATATCCTTGGCGCTCGGCGTCATCGCAAACCCCTTACGGAATGATAAAGCCGGCGCTGCTCGAAGCATTGGGCTTGGCGGCGTCGGCAGGCTTGTTGTCGTGATGCGCGTTCAACCGGCCCAGCAGGATGGTCTCCGGATCGGTCGGCGAGAGGAAGCCGTCCGTCGGCGCGGCGAGATTGGCCATCGCGGTCGGCGTGACGAGATAGGCGCTGATCACGATCACGAGTTCGGATTCGTCGTTCTGGAAGTCGCGGCTGCGGAACAGGGCGCCCAGGATCGGCAGATCCTTCACGCCCGGCAGCGCCTGCAGGACCTGTTTGGAATTGTGCTGCATGAGGCCGGCGATCGCGAAGCTGCCGCCCGAGGGCAGTTCGATCGTGGTCTGCGCGCGGCGCACCGACAGCGCCGGAATGGTCAAGCCGTTGGTGCCCGTCGATCCCTGCAGCGTGAACGCGCCGGTGTTGGTGAGTTCGCTCACCTCGGTCGAGACCTGCAGCGAGATGCGTCCGGACGAGAGCACGACCGGCGTGAAGGACAGCCCGACGCCGAACTGCTTGAACTCCACGGTGATGTTGCCCTGATTGTCCTTGGCGACCGGCACCGGGAATTCGCCGCCGGCGAGGAATTTGGCGGTCTCGCCGGAGACGGCCGTCAGATTGGGTTCGGCCAGGGTGTGAACCAGGCCGATCTGCTCGAGCGCCTGGAGCGCGCCTTGAAGATTGTTCGGCTGCGCGCTGCACGTGCCACCGGAGGTTATGGCGGTGAGCGGGTTCTGCACCGTGCTGCCGCTGCCGGCGCTGCACACCTGGCCGATCTGGCCGCCGACGAGATCGTTCAAGGCGCGCCCCGTCAGCGCGAAGGCCGGCGAGGAGGACGCGACGATCGGCACGCCGCCGACGATGGCCGCTGTGGCCAGATCGACGCCGAACTGCTTGGCGATGTTGCGCTGCATCTCCGAGATGCGCACGCGGATCATCACCTGCTCGGACGCGGCGACCTTGAGCATGTTGACGACCTTGGTCGGATCGCCGGCGAAACGGCCGGCGAGATCCTGCGCGCGGGCGGCTTCCTGCGCGCTGGCGACCGTGCCGCTCAAGACGACATTGTCGTTCAGCGCCGCGACGCGGATGTTGGAGCGCGGCATGTCGGCATGCATCATGGCCGAGAGATCGGTGACGTCCTTCTCGACGCGGATGTCGATGGAGGCGATCTGATGGCCCTTGGCGTCGAAGAAGAAGGCGTTGGTCTGGCCGGTCTTCATCGCGAGAAGGAAGATGCGGCGCGGCGTGCGCACCACCGCGTCGACGACATCGGGGCTGGAGACCAGGACGTCGCGCGCGTCGGTGTCGAGCTGAACGATGGCGGCCTTGTTGAGCGAAAGCGTGAGACGCCGCGCCACCGGCCCGTTCTTGGCCGAGATCACGATGACATGGGCGCTGTCGTCGCCGCGATCGGACGCGGCGGACGCGGTCAGCATGCCCAGGCCGATCAGTGCGAGACTGAGGAGGATGCGACGCATGGCCTAGTCTTTCCTGCCGGCGGCGGCGGTCGGCGCCAGGCCGAAGCGGATGATGGTCACCGCGCTGTCGCCGGAATCCGAATCGTCATGGTGATTGGACGCGACGGGCGCGGGATTGGAATTGTCGCCGAGCGCGCGCAGCGACAAGCTGAGCGGCCCGCCCGCCTGCGCCTTGACGACGATCCGCGCCTGGTCGGGCGTCAGCTCCAGCGTCGCGGTCTTGGCCATGACGACCTTCTGATCCTTGTCCTGCTTGTAGGTCTGGTCCATCGCGAGCACGCGGATGTTCGTCAGCACGGTGCGGGCGCGGAAGCGCCGCGGCGTGTCGGAAATCTGTTCGGTCTCCAGCAGATCGACGCGGTCATTGGGCAGCACGAAGCCGCCGGCGCCGGATTCGGTCGTGATCGAGATCGACACCGCGCGCATGCCGGGCTGCAGCGTCGCGGCGAGAAAGCCGGCCGCGTCGCCATGCACGATCTTGGACGCGCTGATCGGTTCGCCTTCGACGATCGGGGCGCGCACCACCATCTTGTTGAGCGCGGCGTCGAGATTGGGCGTGTCCTCATGCGTGATGAAGGCGCCATCGACGTCGGACCTGGGCCAGGTCTGCCAGTGCACCAGCGCCGGCGTCAGCGCCTGACCCGGCTGCAGAGGCTGCGAGGCGACCAGCACCTCGCTGGTGACGATCGCGGGCGACGGAGTCATCGCGGCGACCTTCGGCGTGCCGCCGCCCATCAGGCTGCGCACCAGCAGCACCGCGGCGACCGCGGCGATGACGGCAAGCCCCAAGACGACCATGCGCGGCATGTTCATGACCCAACTCCTTTGGGTGTGATGAGACCACCGAACCCTTTAGAAATTGCTTAACAAAATGCTGTGCAAACGAAGCATGGGGGGCGAATTCGCCTGCCGCGCTAGAGCGTTGCCGCGATTTTGAATATTTCCGTCTGCGGAAGAACGACGAAGGCGCCGGCCGCCAGGGCCACGCCGTAGGGAACCCCGGCCTTGGCGTCGTGCAGCCGCGCGAGCCAGGCCTGGCCGCTCAAAAAGGCGGGCAACGGCATGCGCCGCAAGGCCAGCAGGGACAGGCTGAGCCCGCCGCCCAGCACGGCGGCGATCAGCGTGTAGTCGAGCAGATTGCGGAAGCCGAACCACAGCACGACGCAGGCGAAAAGCTTGGCGTCGCCGCCGCCGACATAGCCGAGCGCGAACAGCGTGAAGCCGACGGCGAGCCCGACGAAGCCCGCCAGCAGATGGCCGCCGATCATCGCCGGCGCCATGCCGATGGCGAGGACGAAGGTCACGAAGGCGCCGATCAGCGCGAGCTGAAGGAAATTGGGAATGGTGAAGCTGACGATGTCCCAGCCGGCGGCGAGCGCGAGAAGCGCGGGCAACACGATCAGGACAAGCAGCTCTGCCATCTCACATTCGCAAGCGGGGCGTGCGAACGGCCGCTTCCCGAGGAAAGCGGCCGCGCACGAGACGTTCGCCTTTCGGCGAAAGCTTACTTGATCTTGCCAGCGACGGTGTTGAACGTGCCGGACAGGTTGGTGCCGACCAACTGTACCGCGCCGATGATGACGACGGCGATGAGAGCGGCGATCAACCCATACTCGATGGCGGTCGCGCCGGATTCGTCGCGAACGAAGCGAGCGAAAAGGTTGTTCATTTAAGCCTCCACTAAGTGACACCCTAGGACGTCCGGCCGGTATCACTTCGGAAGACCAAGCTGGACTGACACGCAGACTAACCGAGCGCCCTTAATGGGGACTTAAATTCGCAATCCTTCCGATCGACGATCTGTACCAAGATGAACCGGAAACGGGGGTTCGGAACATCCGCTAAGGTAAATTTTTGCGCTCCGTTCACCACGACGGGCAATAGCGCGCCATCGACGCCTGTTTTGTCTTGCGCCGCATGCGCAGGACCTTGGGCGCCGCGATCAATCTTTCCGTCATGGCTTTGCGCTATCGCTGACGAGGCGATGGCCCTGAGACCTTCATTCTCGACATTTGCCGGCGCGCGCGGCGCGATCGCGCTCGCGGCGGCGGCGCTCGGCTTCGTCGTCACGGGCTTTATGCCGCAGGTGCTGAACGACGGCGACACCTTCCTGCACGTCGCGGCGGGCCGGCGCATGCTGACGGAACATGCCATCCTGTTCCGCGATCCGTTTTCCTACACCTTCGCCGGCGCGCCCTGGGACGCGCATGAATGGCTGGCCGAGATCGCGATGGCGCTGTGC
Organism: uncultured Rhizobium sp.; assembly: GCA_964566095.1. GTDB lineage: Bacteria > Pseudomonadota > Alphaproteobacteria > Micropepsales > Micropepsaceae > Rhizomicrobium. The sequence goes on from CAZMHP010000073.1 coordinate 6,262, forward strand.
CATGCCGCGGGCGGCTGGCGCGGCGTGCTGATTCTGTTCGCGCTGGCCGCCGCATGCGCTGCCGGCGCGTTGAGTTACGCGCTCGGCCGCTGGCTCGAGCCCAAAGCCCAGGCACTCGCGACCGTTCTGGCGCTGTCGTGCATGACGGCAAGCCTGCTGGCGCGGCCGCATCTTCTGGCGCTGCCGCTCCTGGTGCTGTGGACCGCGGCGTTGGCGAAAGCGCGCGACGAACAGCGCGCGCCGCCGCTTGCGCTGGCGGCGCTGATGGCGCTTTGGGTCAATATCCACGGCAGTTTCCTGCTCGGCCTCGCTCTGGCGGGAGGTTTGGCGCTCGAGGCGCTTGTGGCGCGCAGGCGCTGGGACGTGCTGCGCGACTGGTCGCTGTTCGGGCTGTGCGCGGTCGGCGCCGCGCTGCTCAACCCGCATGGCTGGAACGGCCTGGCGTTTCCCTTCGCGCTGATGGACACCGCGGCGCTCGGCCATGTCGGCGAGTGGCAAGCGACGCCGCTGAGCCTGTTCCAGCCGGTCGTGCCCATCGCGATCTTCACGGCCTATATCGTCCTGTCGCGCCGGGTGGCGATGTCGCCCATCCGCGCCGCGATGCTTCTCGCGCTCGCCTATCTGGCGTTCGCCCATGCGCGCCATCAGATGGTGTTGGCGGCGGTGGCGCCATTGCTGTTGGCGCAGCCCCTGTCCGCCGCCCTCGGCCGCGCGCGGGCCGACACGATCGACTGGCGAGCCGCCGGCGCCGTCGCGACGGTTCTGCTCGTGCTGCTGGCCGGCCTGCGCCTGGCGATGCCGCTGACGCGCGGCGACGCGGCGGCGGCGCCGATGACCGCGCTGGCGCATGTGCAGCCGTCGCTGCGCGCCCAGCCGGTGCTGAACGACTACAGCTTCGGCGGCTATCTGATCTTCGCCGGCGTCAAGCCGTTCATCGACTCGCGGGTGGAGCTTTACGGCGAAGCGGCGCTGGAACGCTATGCCGCGCTGATCAAGCCCGACCGCGCGATGCTGGACGACCAGATCCGCCGCCACGCGATCGCATGGGCGATCCTGCCCCCCGCCTCGCCGATCGTCGCCGAGCTGGACGCAAGCCCCGGCTGGCACCGGTTGTTCGCCGACCACTATGCGGTTGTGCAGTTTCGGGACAAGACCGCACGCTGAGACCGGCGCGGCTTAATCCATCCTTTACGGCGCGGCTTCTAGGATCGCGGCCCAAACCACGAGATCGCGCCATGCGCCACGCCTTCGCCACCGCCTTCGCTCTCGCGCTCAGCGCCACGTCCGCGCTCGGCGCCAGCGTGACCGTTCCGATCGAGGAAGTGCGCACGGTGACGTTCGGCAAGGCGGTCGCGACCGTCTATGTCGGCAATCCTTCGATCGCGGACGTCAACATGGTCGATTCGCGGCACGGCTTCGTGCTCGGCAAATCCTACGGCACCACCAACGTCATCGCGCTCGACAGCGAAGGACGCGAGATCTCCAACGTGCCGGTCAGCGTTTCCGAAACGCGCGGCTCGACCGTGACGGTGTTCCATGGGCCGGCGCAGGTGACGATGTCGTGCGGCGGCCCGCGCTGCGAGATGGCGCCGACGCCGGGCGACGCCGCCTACAAGGATCGCATCGGCGACGTGGCCGCGCATCACGACGTGGGCACCAAGAGCGCGACCGCGCAGTAGCGCCGCGCTTTCCTTGAAATTCAGCGACTGACCAGCGGGTAGAGCACCTGCATGCCGAAGCTTTCCGGCATGGCGGCGTCCTCGATGCCGTAGTTCTTCGGCAGCTCGCCCTTGGGCATGTAGAACGTGCCGAACATCAGGTCGAAGAAGGAGAAGGTGCCGGCGAAGTTCTTGCCGTCATGCTCGCGCGTGTGGTGCCAGCGGTGGAACACCGGCGTCGCCAGCACGTATTTGAGCGGGCCCAGCGTCCAGTTCAGGTTGGCGTGCACCCAGCCCGAAGTCAGCGTATCGAGCGGCGCCATGATGACGAAGATGTCGGGCGAGAAGCCGGCCAGCAGGGCGGCGACATCGACGAGGACGGTGCCGAGCAGAAGATTGACGGGATGAAAGCGCGCCGCCGAGGTCCACTCGACGTCTTCCGAGGAGTGATGCACGGCATGATACTTCCACAGCCTCGTCGCGTGGAAGAAGCGGTGCGACCAGTAGAGCAGGAACTCGGTGCTCAGCAGGTAGAGCACGAATTGCAGCCAGAACGGCAGCCGCGCGATGGGGCCGTGGCCGAATTCGAAGAACGTGACGATGCCTTGCGTGGTGTTGATGCCGAGCAGATAGACGGTGACCAGAACCGCGAAGCCGATGCGGCCATAGCGCGTAAACAGCGGCACGATAAACCAATAGCAAAGATCGGTGACGAGGCCGCGCTTCTTCCACCAGGGGGCGCCCGGATTGCACGGCGTGGCCAGCGACAGCGCGGCGAACACCGCGCCCATGGCCGCCATATAGGGCAGCACCCGCAACAGCGTGTGGGCGAATCCGTTGATGACGTCGGCGGCGAGCGAACCGATCATGGCGGTGAGGCTAGCTCCTATTTCTTGCGCAAAGCTTTCGCGTCACTGCGAGACGCGTAGATTGGTGATCTGCTGGCCGATGGCGTTGAACGCGGCGGCGATCTGGCTGGCGCTGGTCAGATCGAAATACTTGCTGGCATCGCTGGCGCAGTTCTGGAGCACGGACGAGTTGCCCTGGGTGCCGCCAATGTCGACGAAGACCGAGAAGATCACGATATTGTCCGCCTTGGCGTTGGTGCAGACCGCCGACATGCGCGCATCGACCTGGGTGCTCTGATTGGAGCCGTCGCCATACCAGCGGTCCTGCGTGTTGAGACCGTCGCTGAGGATGATGATGTAGCGCGCCGTGTTGGCGGGCAACGCGCCGGCACTGAGCGGCGTGCTTGCGGAAAGCGCATGCCAGCCCCAGACCAGGCCGATCGTCTGATTGGTCGTGCCGTCGGCCACCAAGGCATCGATCTTGTTGCTCAGTGTCGTCCAATTGTAGCCGAGCGCGAGCAGCGACTGCGGACAGGACGCGTATTGCTCGGCCTCGAACAGGCTCGACGGTGTCGCCACGGCGGGCGGTGTGTTCATCACGTCGTAATTGTTGGTCGTATCGGGTCCGGCGTCGTTGCCGCGGTCCATGACGCAGCCGTTCCAGCTGTTCTTGTTGCCCGCCGTCCAGGTGCCGGTGGCGCTTTGACAGGCGCTCTGGGTGCTCTTGCCGGAGATGTCGCAGCTTCCGCCGCCGAACCGGCTGCTCGTCCAGGTGCCGTGCGTGCTCTGGCAGGCGGATTTGTTGTCCTGGCCCGAAATGTTGCACGAGCCGTAATAGTCCCACGCGATCCACGAGGAATTGACGTAACTCGTGCCCACGTCCACGTCCTTCACAAAGGGAACGATCGCGACCTGGATGTCGCCGGGATTGGCGGCGGCACCTTGCAACAGCGTGAGCAGGCTATGCGAGGCGGTCTTCAGCGACGCGATCTTGCTGCCCGAGGAGGGATTGGGACACGGGCTGCCGGCGTTCGGGCTGGCGTCGGACTGGCACATCGATCCGGTGTTATCGAGCACCAAGGAGACCCAAAGCTTGGTCTGGCCCCACACCACGGTCGAGGACGCGGTCACGTTCACGTTGGAAATGCCGGCGACGTTCATCAGCGTGGTGGGCATTGGAACCGAAGTCGAGACGGTGACCGACTGGCCGCTCTGCACCACGCTGACCGTGGTCGGCGTGCCGTAGGTCGAATCGACCTTGTAGTTGGCATTGAAATAGCCCTGCGCCTCGGTCTGCATCTGCGCCTGCGTCAGCCCGCGTGTGCTTGCGACGGCGAGCGCGGAGGCATCGAGCGCCTCGGTGAGCGCGGTCTTGACGATCATCGAGCGCGCCAGATCCAGGCCGGCGCCGGCCGCGACGGTGACGGGTATGATGGAGATCGCGAAGATCATCGCGACATTGGCATCGCGATTGCGAAGAAAGCCGGCAACGCGCCGAACCGCTCCACGCAGTGTTTCGACCAAGGACATGATTACGCATTCCACCTGACGACAGCGCCGCATCATCGCGCGGCGGGAATGAAAATGCCGTTGCAATGCCCAAGCGTGGTTAGGCCTTCGTTAGCGATGCGGCATGACTTCATGTCGAAATCAATGAAGATTAGCGAAGTATGAACGAACGCCGGCACTCGTAACCATTCGAAGCGCAGTGACGCGACAACCTTAAGCGTTTGGAGAGCATGTCCGTGGCTTGTTCTTGGGCTTGGCGCGCCCACGCCTTATGAGGAACGCGGGGCAAGAGGCTTAAGAAGCAGAGCCGTGACCGGCATCCGTTCCATCCCGCGCGTCGTCTGCGACCGCCTGCGCGACACCGCGCGGCGGATGCGCCGCGATTCGCGCAAAGCGTCCGCCGCGATGGAATTCGCCATCATCGCGCCGGTGTTCTTCATCCTGCTGATGGGGATCATCGAGAACGGCGTCATCTATTTCGCCGGCTCGACCCTGCAATACGCCACCGACACCGCCGCGCGCCTGGTGCGCACCGGCCAGGCGCAGGCCTCCAGCATGACGCAGGCGCAGTTCCGCACCAACATCTGCAACAACATCTCGCCGATCCTGGCGTGCGACACCAATCTTCAGATCGATCTGGAGGCCTATAGCGGCTATGGCGGCGCGAGCTTTTCCAATCCGATCACGGCCGGCGGCACGCTCGATCCCAGCCTCACGAACTACCAGGTCGGCTCGGCCTGCAATGTGGTGCTGGTCCGCGCCTTCTACACATGGAAGGTCTTGACGCCAATCCTGTCGCAGTTCCTGACCAATATCTCGGGCGGCTATCACCTGATCACGGCGACGGCGGCGTTCCGCAACGAGCCGTTCAACACCGCGGTGGCCGGATGTTGAGCCTGCTGGGCCGCTTTCGCCGCGCGACGGACGGCCTTGCGGCGATCGAGTTCGCATTGCTGGCGCCGGTGCTGGCCGCGATGTTCCTCGGCACGATCGAACTGTCCGATGCGCTGAACTGCCAGCAGAAGGTGACGGGCCTGGCGAGCACGGCGGCCGATCTCGTCGCGCAGGACACCGCCATCAGCACAAGCGACATGAGCAACGTCTATTCGGCGGTGAACTCGATCATCTATCCCTATGCGACGACCGGCCTCAAAATCGTCATCACCAGCCTGGTCGATAACGGTTCGGGCGGCGGCAAGGTCGCCTGGAGCTGCGCGCAGAACGGTGCGGCGCGAACGGCGAACAGCACGGTCACGGTGCCGTCGGGCGTCATCACCACCGGCGGCAGCGTGATCCTGGCGGAGATCAGTTATCCCTATAGCTCGCCCGTCAGCGACTACATCACCGGCACGATCACGATGACGCAGACGTTCTATTCGCGGCCGCGCCGCACCGTGACGGTTTCGGGTCCTGCGAGCTGCCCCTAGGACTTTTTGCGCTCCTCGCGCACGCGCATCAGGCCTTCCTGCACGACGCTGGCGACGAGCTTGCCCTCGCGCGTAAAAATCGAGCCGCGATTGAAGCCGCGCGCGCCCGATGAGCTCGGCGCGTCCTGCGCATAAAGCAGCCAGTCGTCCATCTTGAAGGGATGGTGGAACCACATGGCGTGGTCGAGGCTCGCCATCTGAATCGACGAGTGCCAGGAGCGGCCATGCGGCAGGAGCGCGGTGTCGAGCAGCGACATGTCCGAGGCATAGGCCAGCACCGATTGCTGCACGATGACGTCGTCGGGGACGGGGCCGGTGGCGCGGATCCACACATTGTCAAACGGCTCGCGCGGCGCACGGTTGGTCCAGTCGTCGAGGATGACGGGCCGCATCTCGATCGGGCGCGGCTTGCTCATCCACGCCTTGGCTTCCTCTGGCGCGTTCGCCAGCCACGTCTTGCGCGCCTCGTGCTCATCGACGAGGGAATCGGGACCGGGCACCTTGGGCATGTCGAATTGATGTTCCAGGCCCTTCTCGGGCACCTGGAACGAGGCCGACATGTTGAAGATCTGCTTGCCGTGCTGGATGGCGACGACGCGGCGCGAGGTGAAGCTGGCGCCGTCGCGCGCGCGGTCCACTTCATAGAGGATGGGAACCTTGGGATCGCCGCCGCGCAGGAAATAGGCATGGAAGGAGTGACAGACGCGGCCCTCCACCGTGCGGCTCGCGGCGACGAGCGCCTGGCCGAGCACCTGGCCGCCGAACACGCGCTGGGTGCGGTCTTCGGGGCTCTGGCCGCGAAAAATATTTTCTTCGATCTTCTCCAGATC
>CAZMHP010000074.1:0-12401 GCA_964566095.1 uncultured Rhizobium sp.
AGTTGCCGCTGCAGCTGATGCAGGCCAAGCTGCGCACCATGCGCATCTATGACGGTCCCACCGAGGTGCACAAATGGGTGGTGGCGCGCAATCTTCTGGGAGCGAAACGATGAAAGACCAATATGGCGAGATCGCCGTGGCGCGCGACTTGTCTGATTCCGCGCATCCGCGCGGGGGGCATGTTGCGATCCTCACCATCGACCGGCCGCCGCACAATCATGTGACGGTGGAGTTGATGCGCGATCTGGCGGATGCGCTGGATCACATCGACGCCGAGCCGGAGCTGCGCGCCAGCGTGCTCCTGTCGGCGGGCAAGAGCTTCTGCGCCGGCGCCGATCTGGTGTCGCCGTCCGGCATCGGCAATCCCAACGCGAAGGAAGGCATCAACGCGCTCTATGTCGAGGCGGTGCGGCTGTTCTCGGTCCGCAAGCCGATCGTCTGCGCGGTGCAGGGCGCGGCGGTGGGCGCAGGGCTGGGGCTGGCGCTGGTCGCCGATTTCCGCGTCGCGGCGCCGGAAGCGCGCTTCACCGCGAACTTCGTCAAGCTCGGCTTTCATCCGGGCTTCGGCATCACGCACACCTTGCCGCGCGCGATCGGGGTGCAGCGCGCCGCGCTGATGTGCCTGACCGGGCGGCGGATCAAGGCGGACGAAGCGCTGGCCTGGGGCCTGGTCGACGCGGTCGTGCCGCTGGACGGCTTGCGCGACGCGGCGCTCGGCCTGGCGCGCGAACTGGCCGAGGCCGCGCCGCTCGCGGTGCAGGCGACGCGCGCGACGCTGCGCGGCGAACTGGCCGAGCGCGTCAGGGCGCAGACCGACAAGGAATTCCTGGAACAATCGATCCTGCGCAAGACCAACGACTACACCGAGGGCGTACGCGCCGTGTCGGAGCGCCGGCCGGGTCAGTTCACCGGGACCTGACTATTTTCGGCCGATATGCTTGAGTGACGCCGGGTGCGTTCGACCCGGTGCGTGAAACACTGTGGGAGCGAACCATGGCCATCACCAAAAATCGAACGACGCCGGGCGTCTATGTGACGGAACTCTCCGCCTTTCCGGCCTCCGTCGTGGGCGTGCAGACGGCGGTGCCCATCTTCATCGGCTATACCGAAACGGCGAAGCTGGGCGGCCGCAGCATCGCGCTGACCCCCACGCTGATCGCGTCGCGCGCGGATTACGACCTGATCTTCGGCGGCGACGGCGGCACGGCGTACAATCTCTACGACAGCATCCAGCTGTTCTACGCCAATGGCGGCGCCAGCTGCTACATCGTGTCGGTGGGCGATTATTCCGGCGCGGTCGATGCGGCGGCGCTGCAAAAGGGTCTCGACGCGGCCGGACAGCAAGCCGGCCCGACGCTTCTCGTCATCCCGGATGCGGTGCTCATTTCGCCCGACTCCGATCCCAAGCAGAAAATTCCGCACGCGACGGCCTATGGCGCCCTGGTGCGCGCCATGTTGGCGCAATGCGGCGCGCTGCAAGACCGCATGGCGCTGCTCGACCCCTATGGCGCCGGCGCCATCGACACGTCGAGCGCCGTCGCGACGCAGGCCGGCATCGACGCATGCATCGCGAATTTCCAGGCCGATGTCGGCGAGAGCAATCTAAGCTACGGCGCGGCGTATTTTCCGCCGCTCAAGGTCGGGGCCGGCGTCGCCGGACAATACCGCCTCCTGCCGCCGAGCGGCGCGATGGCCGGAATCTACAGCACGAACGATGCCAATATCGGCGTGTGGAACGCGCCGGCGAACGTGATCGTGCAGGGCATCGCGGGACTCAGCCTGCCGCTGAACAGCGCGCAGCAGGGTCCGCTAAACACGCCGCTCGACGGCAAGGCGGTCAATGCGATCCGCGATTTCGTGGGCCGCGGTCCCGTTGTGTGGGGCGCGCGCACGCTGGACGGCAACAGCAACGACTGGCGTTATATCCAGGTGCGCCGAACGATCATCTACATCGAGCAATCGATCAAGACGGCGTTGCAGCCCTTCGTCTTCGCGGCGAATGACGGGCAGACCTGGGCGACGGCGACGGCGATGATCTCCAACTTCCTGCAGCAATTGTGGTCGCAGGGGGGCCTGATGGGCGCCACGGCATCGGAGGCGTTCACCGTGCAATGCGGCCTGGGCAGCACGATGACGGAGCAGGACATCCTGAACGGCTATATGATCGTCCAGGTGACGCTGCAGGTGGTCCGGCCCGCCGAATTCATCGCGCTGACGTTCCAGCAGCAGATGCAAAGCGCGTGAGGTCTTAGAGCGTCAGCCCAGCACGAGCCGCGCAGCGCCCATCGCGGCCCACACCGCGCTGCCGGTCAGCGCCAGCGACACCAGCGCCGACAGTGCCGACACCGCGAGCAGGAGGATGTTGGCCTCCAGATAGGCGACCGCGATCATCGCGATGGCGAAAGCCGGCGGGACATTGCTGAACGGCAGCGGCACCAGCAGCGTCAGGCTCAGGATCGCGATGGTCGCGGCGCCGACGGGACGCGACAGCCCGACCCAGGTCTCGCCGCCCGGCGGGATCACGCCCTCCTGCCATTTGAGCAGCGGCAGCACGCGATCGATCAGCCGCGCCAGATGCGGCACAGAAATGCGGCGGGCGGCGATGGCGCGCGGCAGCCAGATGGCGTCGCGATTGCGCATCATCGGCACGGCGAGAAGCATCAGGATCAGGCCGGCGGGCAGCGACGCGCCCGGCACGATCGCGACCAGCGCCAGCACCAGCATCAGCGCTTCGCGCGCCGCCGACGGCGAGCGGCTCAGAATCCAGGCGACGCTGACGACCTCGGCTTCGCTGCCGCGCACGATGTTCGCGATCACCGCCGAGGCGGGCACGCGCGCGCCCGGCGCCGCCAAAGGCGCGGCATGCAGAGCGGGCAGATCGGTGTGTGCGAGCGACATGTGCGAGACCTTGCACAAAGCCTAGGCGCGAACTCTTGCCGAAAGGCTAAGGCCTTGGCGCACAACATACTTTGCGCAATATCAACCTTGTGGCGCGATGTCGTCCGTAACTATACGGAGCGCGGCCAGCGGCGGAACAAACGGCCGAGCGGCGAAACGTCATTAAGCATCTCGCGCGCCGCGTTGTGACCGGGCGCGCCGGTGACGCCGCCGCCCGGATGCGTGCCCGCGCCGCACATATAGAGGCCTTCGAGCGGTCCGCGATAGCTGCCGTGCCCCAGGATCGGCCGCGCCGCCCAGAGCTGATCGAGCGACATCGCGCCATGCATGATGTCGCCGCCGGCCAAGCCGAATTTGCGCTCCAGGTCGAGCGGCGAATGGATCTGCCGCGCGATGACGGAAGCCTTGAAGCCCGGGGCATGCGCCTCGACCGTGTCGATGATGCGATCGGCCGCGGCTTCGCGTTCGTCATCCCAGCTTCGCCCGCCCGGCAAGCGCGGCGCGAATTGCTGGCAGAACAGGCTCGCGACGTGACGGCCGGCCGGCGCCAGGCTGTCGTCGACGGTCGAGGGGATCAGCATCTCCACGATGGGCCGCTTGGACATGCCGAACGCCTTGGCGTCGATGAAGGCGCGATCCATATAGTCGAGGGACGGCGCGATGATGATGCCGCTTCTGTGATGCTCGCCCGGCTCGGGCAGGCAGGTGAAGCGCGGCAGTTCGCTCAGCGCCACGTTCATGCGGAAGGTGCCGGAGCCCGCCTTGAAGGCGCGCACCCGGCCGAGGAATTCCGGCGTCAGATCGCCGGGCGCGATCAGCCTTTCGTAGAGGATCTTCGGGCCGACATTGGCGACCACGGATTTCGCCGCGATCTCCTCGCCGGATTCCAGACGCACGCCCACCGCGCGGCCGGCATCGGCCAGCACGCGCGCCACCGGCGCTTCAAGCCGGATCGTCACGCCGACGTCTTCGCAGGCGCGGGCCATCGCCTGCGTGATCGCGCCCATGCCGCCGATGGCATGGCCCCAGGCGCCCTTCTTGCCGTTCACCTCGCCGAACACGTGGTGCAGCAGGACATAGGCCGAGCCCGGCGTATCGGGGCTGGCGAAATTGCCGACCACGGAGTCGAAGCCGAACGCCGCCTTCACCGGATCGCTCTCGAACCAGCGGTCCAGAAAATCGCGCGCACTCTTGGTGAAGAGATCGAGCACGTCGCGCTGGCGCGCGCGGTCGAGCCGGGCCAGCGCGCGTCCCTGCGATGCCGCCGCCAGCAGAGCCGGCAAGCCGTCTCCCAGATTGGGCGGCGTCTTCAGCGCCAGATCGCGCAGCACGTCGGCGACGGCGTCGAGCGCGGCGTAATAGTGCGGCAAGGCATCGGCGTCGCGCGCCGAGAATTTGCGGAATTCCGCCTGGGTGCGTTCGAGCCCGCCGCCCACCTTCAGGTAGCGGCCATCGTCCAGGGGGAGGAAATTGGCGATCGGCCGCTCCACCACGCGCAGGCCGCGCGCGCCGAGATTCATGTCGGCGATGACCTTGGGATTGAGCAGGCTGACGGTGTAGCTCGCGGTCGAATTGCGGAAGCCGGGATGGAATTCCTCGGTCACCGCCGCGCCGCCGACCACGGCGCGCCGCTCCAGCACGGTCACCTTGCGGCCGGCGCGCGCGAGATAGAAGGCGCAGACCAGACCGTTATGGCCGCCGCCGATGATGACCGCGTCGGCCGTCCGAGTCATGATCTGCAATCTCCAAAAGGGAATCCAACGCAATCGCCGCCGAGGCCGAATGTCAGGTGTGTGGATACAAACGTGGAAACAGAACTTCCAGGGCATCGTCGGGAAAGCGCAACGACACGGCCGATCTCGGCGTGGCGGAGGCCAGGAGGCCGGCGTTTATCGCATCGTTGAGCACGCGGCGAGCCGTGCGCTCCGGCAAGCCGGTGATCCGCTCGATCGCCCCGCGTTCCACCTCGCCCCGAATGAGCGCTTCCTCCAGAATGTTCGCCGTCACCGGCTTCAAGGTCTCGCTGCGCTCGACATAGGTCCGCAGGCGCTTCGCCAGTGTGTCGATCTCGAACAGGGAGGCCATGAACTTCACCTGGTCGAGACATACCGAGAGAAACCAATGCGTGAATTCCTTCAGTGCGCGTTCCGACAGGTTGCCCCGGCCGTCTCGATCACCCTGCCGGGGCGTGTCCGCATAGTCCATCATCTGCTTGTAGTCGGTGCGGCTTTTCAAGCCGGGCGCCAGCCCGCGCGATATCGACCACAAGCCGTTGGCGTCGATGCCCGCGCAATAGCCCATGGCATGGCTCATCAACCGGCTGACGCGGCCGTTTCCGTCGGCAAAGGGATGGATGTAGTTGAAGCGGTGATGCGCGGCGGCGATCGCCAGAATACGAGCGCCCTTGCCCAGGGCCTCAAGTTGATAACGCTCCTGGAAGTAGTGCATGAAATCCGGAATGCGGTCGCTCGACGGCGGGACATGCTGGCCGACGGCGACGTCGTGCTCCGCACGCGAACGCCACTCGCCGGGCTGCATCGCGAAAGACCCACCCGCGCCGTGGATCGTAAGCATCTGCGCGCCGGCATCGCGATAAAATTCGCGATGGAGCCAGCGGATGAAGTCGGCATCCGCGGGCTCGCCGAGAGTCTTTTCGCGCCCCATCCGATCGATCTGTGCCTGAACGCGGACATGCGCCGCGGCCTCGATCTGGAGATTGCGGCGCTGCGGATCGTCGTCGAGGTCGCCCGATAGGGCGCGCGCGATGTCGCGCGGCCTTGTGTTATGGCCCTCGATCAGATTGCTGTAATAGGTGTTCATGATGCGGACGAGGTCCGCCAGATGGGCCGCGGTCGCGGGATGGAGTCCTTTGCCCAAGCTTTCTGCCGCGGACGAAAGCTCGGCGACGACGTCGGTGAGGGCGGTGCCGACCTCTTCCAATCGCGTGGGTTCGATCCCGGCGGGCGTTTCCAACGGCATTTTTGGCCGATCTGAATTTCCGATAAGTATCTATAGATAAATGGAAAAAATAACGACCTGCTGCATTTTGGCCGGTCTCTTGGCCAATCTTTGGGCCCGATCGGTGCAAGAGTCAATCGCGGCCGTTCGCCGGTTTCCCTAAGCGCATGATCCCAAAAGGCGATTGTCGGCAGCCGAACGAGAATGGCCGCTCGCTCGGCCGCTATCCCGGACGCGAAGGCCGGATCGTTGCCAGCGACGGTCCCGGACGATATCTGAAACAATGCAGTCCAATAATGCACACCGATTTTCCGTCGCGCCGATGATGGACTGGACGGACCGGCATTGCCGCGTCCTGCACCGGCTGCTGACGCGCCGCGCCCTGCTCTACACCGAGATGGTGACGGCCGACGCGGTGCTGCGCGGCAATCGCGAACGGCTGCTGGGATTCGATCCGGTGGAGCATCCCGTGGCGCTGCAGCTTGGCGGCAGCGAGCCCGCGAAGCTGGCGCAGGCCGCGCGGATCGCCGCCGATCTCGGCTATGACGAGATCAATCTCAATGTCGGCTGCCCGTCCGACCGGGTGCAGTCGGGCCGCTTCGGCGCCTGCCTGATGCGCGAGCCGGCGCTGGTCGCCGATTGCGTCGCGGCGATGCGCGCCGCGGTCGCCGTTCCCGTTACCGTCAAATGCCGCATCGGCGTCGACGACCAGGATCCCGAAATCGCGCTGCGCGCGATGATCGGCGCCTGCGCCGCCGCCGGCGCGGCCGTGTTCGCGGTGCATGCGCGCAAGGCGTGGCTGGAAGGGCTGTCGCCCAAGGAGAACCGCGACGTGCCGCCGCTCGACTACGGCCTCGTCTATCGCCTCAAACAGGAGAATCCGCGGCTCGCCATCCTGATCAATGGCGGCATCGCGACGCTGGACGAAGCGACGGAGCATCTGAAGCATGTGGACGGCGTGATGCTGGGCCGCGCCGCCTATCACAGCCCCGCCATCCTGGCCGATGTCGATGCGCGCTTCTTCGGCGAGGCGCCGCGCGACGTCGACGCGGCGGTCGACGCCTATGTCGGCTATGTCGCGCGCAAGCTGGGCGAGGGCGTGCCGCTCCATGCGATGACCAAGCACATGCTGGGGCTGTTCACCGGACGGCCGGGCGCGCGGCTGTTCCGCCGGCATTTGAGCGAGCATGCGACGCGCAGGAGCGCGAACGCGCAGACGCTGCGCGACGCGTTGGCCCTGATCGACCGCGCGCGCCTGGCGGCGTAGCAGGTCGCCAGCAGATTGACGCAAACAACCATGTCGTCATCGCCGGGCTTGTCCCGGCGACCCATGATCACGCCCGATGCAGTCGGGAGTATGGCTGGCCGGCACAAGGCCGGCCATGACGTTAGGGGGGAATAATCCGCTCACAAATCACCATGGCATCCGACCGCTTGCACGGGCTCGCGAATGCCAGTTCACTGCCGCGCCAATCGAGCGGGTGAGCAATGGAATTCTTCGCGGCGGCTTCCGGCGGCGAGCTGGGCACCTTCGCCCTGGGGCTCGTCATCGCGGGCGTGGTGGGCGGCCTGGTCGCCGGCCTGCTGGGCGTCGGCGGCGGCATCGTCATCGTGCCGGTGCTCTATCACGTGATGGATCTGATGGGTATCGATCCGGACGTGCGCATGCACATCGCGGTCGGCACTTCGCTCGCCACCATCATTCCCACCTCGATCTCCTCGGTGCGCTCGCACAATCTGCGCGGCGCGGTCGATTGGGCGCTCTTGCGGCGCTGGATCGCGCCGATGATCGTGGGCGTGCTGATCGGCAGCGCGCTGGCCGGCTGGGCCAAGGGCCAGTCGCTGGCGCTGTTCTTCGCCGCGGTGGCGTTGCCGGTGGCAATTCAGCTCGCCTTCTTTCCCGAGACCAAGCGGCTGTCGGACCATCTGCCCACCGGCATCGGCGGCCAGATCCTGCCGGCCGCGATCAGCGGCGTATCGACCATGATGGGCATCGGCGGCGGCACGATCGGCGTGCCGGCGATGACCCTATTCGGGATGCCGATCCATCGCGCGGTGGGAACGGCGAGCGCCTTCGGCCTCATCATCTCGTTGCCCGGTACGCTGGGCGCGATCCTCGCCGGCTGGGGCGCGCCGCACCTGCCGCCCTTCTCGCTCGGCTATGTGAACCTTCTGGGCTTCATCCTGATCGCGCCGGCGAGCTTCTTCGTGGCGCCGTTGGGCGCGCAGCTCGCGCATTCGACCGACAAGGCGGCGCTGCGCAAGGTGTTCGCCTTCTTCATCGCAGTGACGGCGGGGCGCATGCTGTACGACGCGCTGGGCCTGCACTGGCTTTAGCGGTTTTCGCGGCGACCCGAGTTCCATCATGCAACTCGGCCACGCCTTTCGCAGGATTAATCCTGGGACGGACGTTTTTCACCTTGTCCATCCAGGATCTGCGCGGCGTCCTGCCCAAATCGGGCACCGCTTCGCGATTGACTCCGACGCGCTCTTGTCGGTCAATTCGAGAACCAAGATCAAGGGGTAGGGTTGATGGGACTGGGAGCGAAAGCGCCGAAGAGCGCTCGCATGCGCGCGACCGCGTGGAGCCTGTGCGCAACCGCGGCGCTTGCGCTGGCGTCGTGCGAGAGCGTCAACGAGGGCGTCAGCGACTATCGCAAGGCGACGATCAGCGCGGAATCCGGCAGCGGTCAGCCGACCGACATCTCGAAGAAGTACGAGCTCGGCACGCTCGACAAGGACGGCAGGCCGGTCGGTCCGGCCAAGGACGTGCCCATCCTGAACGGCGACAAGTTCTACGTCTCGCTGCTGCAAGCCTTCGCAGGCCCCGATGCCCGCTTCAGCGGGCCGACCGGCCTGGGCGGTAAGGAGGAGATCGTCGTCGTGCTGCGCGTGCGCGACAGCAACGATTCGGGCGATCCCGGCCGCTTCGCGTTCTATTCCGACGATGTCGAGCGCGGCCAGTTCCTCAACTTCTCGAACCTGCTGACGCTGGGGCCGACGCAATATGCCGGCGGCGTGATCACCATCGATCTCGACGAGGTGCGCCTGGTCGGCTCCACCAAGCACGTCAAGGAGATGCTGCAGCAACTCGCCGACGATCCCGACGGCGCCTTCGGCCCCGATCCGGCCCGGCGGGCGAACTGGCGCTCGCTGGCGCGCAACCTGTTCGACATCATCGACAGCGACGCCTACGGCACGCGCTACACGCTGACCTTGATGCCGTCGGGCGGCATTTCGGCCCTGCCCTATCCCCGCTTCGAGGCCGGCAATTACGTGCTGATGCGGCACGAGGATCGCAGCGAGCCGTTCGAATGGGACCAGCTTCTGCTCGACAACAATACCGGACGGCTGGTCGCCAAGGGCGCGCAAAACGAGGAATACCGCACGCGCTCCTATGTGACGCTGCAGATCAACGCGCTGCGCCAGATTCCGAACGCGCCCGACCCGGACAAGAGCCGCGTCGACCCACCGAAATACCGCGCGCTGGATCGGGACAAGAAGAGGTAGCGCGCACTGCTGTCATCCCCGGCCGAGTGAGCCGAAGGCTCGCGAGGGGAAGGGGACCCAGGCGCTGCGACCAGGCGAAGCCTTGAAGCAAGAGCGCAAATCTTCCGGCGTCGATCTTTGATTTTCCACCTGGGTCCCCTTCCCCTCGCGTCGCCGTTGCGACGCTCGGCCGGGGATGACAAGTGTTTTCAAATCTTCTGATCGTACGCGCCGACTTCGGAGTGCTGCTTCAGCCGCTTGTCGATATCCGCGAACATGCCGCGCATGTTGGCGTCCGATTTGGGGCTTTCGACCACCACGACCAGCGACGGCTTGTTCGATGAGGCGCGCACCAGGCCCCAGGTGCCGTCCTCCAGCGTGACGCGCACGCCGTTGACGGTGACGAGCTTGGCGATTTTCTGACCGAGGATCGTCTCGCCCTTCGCCTTCGCCGCCTGGTATTCCTTCACCATCGCATCGACCACGGCGTATTTCTTGTCGTCGGGGCAGAACGGCGCCATGGTCGGCGAGCCCCAGGTCACGGGCAGCGAATGCACGAGGTCCGACATCTTCTTGCCCTTGGCGCGGTCGAGCATCTCGAGCACCGCGATGCCGGCGACGAGGCCGTCGTCATAGCCGCGGCCATAGGGCGCGCACAGATAGTAGTGGCCGCTCTTCTCGAAGCCGGCGAGCGCGCCGATCTGCTGGCAGCGGCGCTTCATGTAGGAATGGCCGGTGATCCAGTAATCCGTCGTGGCGCCGTTCTGCTTCAGCACCGGGTCGATGTCGAAGATGCCGGTCGACTTCACATCGACGACGAACTTGGCGTTCTTGTGCGCCGCCGACATGTCGCGCGCCAGCAGCACGCCGATCTTGTCGGCGAAGATCTCCTCGCCCTTGTCGTCCACCACGCCGCAACGGTCGCCATCGGCGTCGAAGCCGAGCGCGATCTCCGAGCCGTTCTCCTTCAACGCCTTCGCCATCGCGTCGAGCATGTGCAGGTCTTCGGTGTTCGGATTGTAGTTGGGGAAGTTGAAGTCCGGATCGCACTGCGCCTCGACGATCTCGGCGCCGATGCGGCGGAACGCCTGCGGCGCGAACAGCCCGGCCGTGCCGTTGCCGCAGGCGATGGTCACCTTCATCGGGCGCGAGAGCTTATGGCCCTTGGTCAGCTCATCGAGATAGGCGGCGCGGAAATTCTCGACCGTGGCGTAGGAACCGCCGGGGCGCGGCTTGAATTCCTCGCCCAGCACGATCGCCTTCAATCGGTTGATCTCATCGGGACCGAAGGTGAGCGGGCGGGCGGCGCCCATCTTCACGCCGGTCCAACCGTTCTCGTTGTGGCTCGCCGTCACCACCGCGAGGCCCGGGCAATCGAGCGCGAACTGCGCGAAATATGCCATCGGCGTGGTGCCGAGCCCGATATCGACGACCTCGCAGCCCGCCTGCATCAGCCCGATGATCAGCGCCTGCTTGATCGACATCTCGTAGGAGCGATAGTCGTGACCGGTCACGACCCTCGGCTTGATCCCGACCTCGTGGAAATAGGTGCCCAGCCCCAGGCCCACCGCCTGCACGCCGAGGAGGTTGATCTCCTTGCCGAACAGCCAGCGCGCGTCATATTCGCGAAAGCCGTTGGGCGTGATCAGTGCCTGCATTTCGTATTCGAAGGTGTTGGGCTTGAGGTCGGTGCGGATGGTCATGGGAATCCGTTCGATGGGCGGCGCTATGTGGCGTGGGCTCGGTCGGAAGGCAAGGCGGCGTCAGGTGCCGTCCGGCTCCGGTTCGTGCGGCCCCAGCGTGCCGTCCTTGCGCTCGAAGCGCGGATTGGAGATGTCGAAGGTGTCGAAGCCGCAATGCGGGCACAGCGCGAACACGTCGTCGCGCACGAAATGCGTCGTCTTGTGGCAGCGTTCGCAGCGATAATCGCCGTCCGAACGCACGATCTCTCCGGTCTTTTCGGTCATGAAGCTCTCCCTGACAGATGCAACCGATAGCTCCGCCGCTGGTTCCCTCAACGCAGGAAGTGCAATGAAACCGAATAGCGTTCCGCCGTGGCGAACTGATCGGGGCCCGCCTCTTTCGTCGCGACGGTGATGAACTGATACAAGTGGTCGTCGAAAAAGAAAATGCGGTCGGTGAACGCATCGCCGTCCGCATCGGTCAACTTGACGTCGCGGCCGGGATGACCGTCGAGCATGACGGACTGATCGCTGAGCAAATTGCGGGATTCGGTTTGAACGCCCTTCACCGCCAGGTCGAGCGCGGCGGCGGGATCGGTGTTCATGCCGCTGAAGTCGCTGATCGTCGCCAAAAGGGCAACGCTTCCAAGGTCGATCAGGTATTTTGCGTTGACGACGCTGCGGCCGTTATTGCCCATGGTCGTTTCGGCGCTGAATGTCGGTGTCTCGGGAACCGAAAGCGAAAATGTTCCGCTATTGTCGGTGAACGTCGTCCAATTGTCGCCGGCCTGCGCGGACGGTGCGATACAAAGGACGACCAGGATCGCGGCGAGCCAATGACGCATGATGCCCCCAAAGTTCGGGACACTCTAGTCGGCTGCCTTGCAGATGCCATGGCGCATCCCATTTCACATGTCGCCCATGTCTGATACAGTCATTAACGAGGACGTTGTGTAGAATGAGCATTTCGGCGATATCCAGTGGGAACAACCAGGATCTGGCGACTGTGCTGGGCCTGGCGGTGTTCGAGCCGGGTTCGGTCTGGCTGGCCGGCGCCGGGCCGGGCGATCCGGGTCTTATCACCGTGCTGGGCGCGCACGCGATCCAAAACGCCGACGTCATTCTCTACGACGCGCTCAGCAACGACGCGCTGCTCAAGCTGGCGCGGCCCGACGCCGAGCTGATCTATGCCGGCAAGCGCGCCGGGGTGAAATCCTGCCGCCAGTCCGACATCTCGCGCACGCTGGTCGCCCTGGCGCGCAAGGGGAGGCGCGTGCTGCGCCTCAAGGGCGGCGATCCCTTCGTGTTCGGACGGGGCGCCGAGGAAGCGCTGACACTGGCGCGCGCCGGCGTGCCGTTCCGCATCGTGCCGGG
>CAZMHP010000075.1:0-12244 GCA_964566095.1 uncultured Rhizobium sp.
GCTGCGGCCTTTGCCGCGCTGTCCCATGTGCCCGGCGCGATAAGCTGCCATTGAACGACGAATTCTGCCTGCTCGAGAAAAAGCAAGGATTGAACGATGAACGTGAAGATCAGGGCCTGAACGACTCGCTCAAACTCCGAAAGCCTTGGGCCCGGCGTCAAGCCGCGAAATATCCATGCCGCAAGAAATCCCGGCAGGAGATACTCCAGAAGCGCGACTGTTTCCTTTCCAAGTTCGGGCATTTGGCGAAGTCCGGAGCGTCGGAGAATCACTTGCAATCGGCGATTGTAACCATCGGCGATGCCAGAACCGAGACTCAACTGGTCGATAGCTCAATTGCCATCACCACGGCAATTCCTTGCCGGCGTAATCGCGGAACGTCCCGCTGTTGACTGGCGACAGCTCCGCGATCCGCGCGCGCAGGCCCGTCACGCTCTGCTGCGGCGTCAGCGTCGCTGCTGCGCCGCCCATATCGGTCTGCACCCAGCCGGGATGGAAGAGGCCGACGCTGATGCCGTCGTTTGCCCATTCCTTCGAAAGCCCGCGCATGAAGGAATTCACCGCCGCTTTCGACGCATGATAGGGATAGGCGCCGCCGCCGTGGTTGGCGATGGAGCCGAGCTGGCTGGTGATCGTCACCAGCTTCTTGTCCTTGCCCGCCTTCAGATTGCCGTGGAAGGCGACAGCCACCGTGACCGGCGCCACGGAATTCACGGCGAAGATCTTGAGAAAGCCCTCCGCGTCGATGATGCCCCTGGCGCGCTCGCGCGGGCCGCCGATACCGGCATTGTTGATCAGGATGTCGATGGGCACATTGCCCAGATCGGTCTTGAGCGCCGCGACCGATTTGGGATCGGCCACGTCCAGCGCCGCGACGCGCACATTGCGCGCGCTCTTGACCAGCGCGTTCAGGGCCTCGGCCTTGGCCGGCTCGCGGCAGCAGGCGATGATGTCGGCACCTTCCGCCGCGTATTGCTTGACGAACTCCAAGCCGATGCCGCGATTGGCGCCGGTGATGAGAATGGTGGTCATGACGTTCCGTGTCCTCCGCCGCCGGGGGTTTCGATCTCGATCGCGTCGCCGGCCGCGACGGCCGTCTCGTCGCAGCCCTTCAGCGTAACGCGCGTACCGTCCTTTCGGACGATGGTGTTGAGGCCTTTCGAACCCGGCGCGCCGCCGGCAAGCCCGAACGGCGCGGTTTGCCGCCGCGTCGACAGGATGGCGCAGTCCATCGCCTCGCGGAACCGGATGCGGCGCACGGTTCCGTCACCACCCCTGTGCGCGCCGCGGCCACCGGAACCGGGCCGAATGCGGAATTCCTCCAACAGCACGGGATAGCGCGTCTCCAACACCTCCGGATCGGTCAGCCGCGAATTCGTCATATGCGTATGCACGGCCGATTGTCCGTCGAACGTCGCGCCGGCGCCGGCGCCGCCGCAGATCGTCTCGTAGTACTGGTGACGCGCATTGCCGAAGGTGAGGTTGTTCATCGTGCCCTGGCTCGCCGCCAGCACGCCCAGCGCGCCGAACAGGCAATCGACCACGGCTTGCGACGTTTCGACATTGCCCGCCGCCACCGCGCCCGGCGGCCTGGGCTTCAGCAGCGATCCTTCCGGCACCA
Source organism: uncultured Rhizobium sp. (assembly GCA_964566095.1). Lineage (GTDB taxonomy): Bacteria > Pseudomonadota > Alphaproteobacteria > Micropepsales > Micropepsaceae > Rhizomicrobium. The sequence continues at coordinate 1,622 of CAZMHP010000075.1, forward strand.
CGATCTCCAGCGGCTTGAGGCAGCCGGCGTTCATCGGGATGTCGCTGTCGACCAGGCAGCGGAAGACATAGAGCACGGCGGCCTTGGTCACCGATCCGGGCGCATTGAAATTGTTCGGGGCTTGCGCGCTGGTGCCGGTGAAATCGATCCGCGCCGACCGGCGGACGCGGTCCACCCGCACCGCGACCTTGATAATCGCGCCGCCGTCCATCGCCATTTCGAAGGCGCCGTCGGAAAGCCTGCCGATCACGGCCCGCACCGATTCTTCCGCGTTGTCCTGCACATGCCGCATATAGGCGGACACGACGTCCGCGCCGTACCCTTCGCAGGCCTGCCGCAATCCTTCCGCGCCCTTGGCGCACGCCGCCGCCTGCGCCCGCAGATCGGCCAGGTTCTGCTCGGGATTGCGCGCCGGCCACGGCCCCTTGGCCAGCACCGCGCGCACCGCGTCCTCGTCGAACACACCGCCGGCAATCATGCGGATGCCGTCGAACAGCGCGCCTTCCTCGGCGATGTCCTTCGAGAAGGGCGGCATGGAACCCGGCGTGATGCCGCCGATATCGGCGTGATGGCCGCGCGCCGCAACATAGAAGGCGCGCTTGCCGCCAACGAACACCGGCGCAACCACTGTCACGTCGGGCAGATGCGTGCCGCCGTCATAGGGCGCGTTGCTGACGAAGACGTCTCCTTCGCGCATGTCGGAATGCTTGGCCATGATCGCGGTGACGCAATCGCCCATCGATCCCAGATGCACCGGCATGTGCGGCGCGTTGGCGACCAATCCGCCGTCCGCGTCGAACACCGCGCAGGAGAAATCGAGCCGCTCCTTGATGTTCACCGACGTCGCGGTGTTCTGCAGCACCGTTCCCATCTCTTCGGCGATCGCCATGAACAGGTTGGCGAAGATTTCAAGAAGAACCGGATCGACCTCGCTCCCGCCGGCCGCCGGCCGCGCGCGCGGCGCGATGCGCGTGAGGACCGTCCCTTTCGTGCGATCGATCGCCGCGTGCCAGCCCGGCTCGACCACGATGGTCTGGTGCGGCTCCACGATCAGCGCCGGACCGTCGACCGTGTGCGGCTCGCGCAAGTCTTCCGATGTCACCACCGCCGCGTCGTGCCATGCACCCTGGCTGAAGAAGCGCACGCGCTGCTGTTTTCCTCCCCCGTTCACGGGGGAGGTGGATCGCGTCGCGGAGCGATGCGAGACGGAGGGGGGAGATTCCACGGCTTCGACGGGGTGATCCATCTTTCCAGCGGCCGCAGGCGACTGTGGAATCTCTCTCGCCTCCACCTCCATCGATTCCGCGACCAGCGCGCGGCCCTCGAAGCCGAACCCGAATTGCCGCGCATGCGCCTCGGCGAATGCCTCGGACATCTCCTCGGTCGTGCCGTACGGCACGGGCAGGGCGGTGTCGCTGCCCTCATAGCGGATGTGCACGCGCACCGAACTGGCGATCAGACCGGCACCCTGTGCGATCAGCGCATCCTCGGCATCGCGGCACAATGCGCGCTCGGTCCGCTCCAGAGCGGCGTCGCCGCCGGCGAGCGGCTTGGCGATCGCGCGTTGACGCAGCGCGCGCAGCGACGCGAGCTTCATGCCATAGGCGGAGAGCAGACCCGACAAGGGATGCAGGAACACCGTCGTCATGCCCAGTGCGTCCGCCACCAGGCAGGCATGCTGGCCCGCCGCGCCACCGAAGCAATTGAGCGCGTAGTCGCGCACGTCAACGCCCTTGGCGACCGAGATGCGCTTGATCGCATTGGCTATGTTCTCGACCGCGATGCGGATGAAGCCGTCGGCGACCTCTTCCGGCGGCCGGCCCACGCGCGCCGCCAGCGCGGCGAAACCCGTGCGCACTGCGTCTTCATCAAGTGCCGAAGTGCCATCGGAACCGAAGATCTTCGGAAAGAACGCGCCGCGCAGCTTTCCCACCATGACATTGGCGTCGGTCACGGTCAGCGGCCCGCCCTGGCCGTACGACATGGGTCCCGGATTGGCGCCGGCCGATCCGGGCCCGGCGCGAAAGCGCGCGCCGTCGAAAGACAGGATCGAGCCGCCGCCCGCCGCCACGGTGTGGATCGCCAGCATCGGCGTGCGCAGCCGCACGCCAGCCACTTCGGTCTCGTAGACGCGCTCATATTCGCCGTCGAAGCGCGCGACGTCGGTCGAGGTGCCGCCCATGTCGAAGCCGATGACGCGATCGAACCGCGCCGCGCGCGCCGTCTCCGCCATGCCGACCACGCCGCCGGCGGGGCCCGAGACGATCGCGTCCTTGCCGCGGAAATGCGACGGCGCCGCAAGCCCGCCATTGGAGGTCATGAAGGTCAGATTGACGCTGGTCAGCGCCGCCGCGATCTCTTGCGTGTAGCGCGCCAGCACCGGCGAGAGATAAGCGTCCGCCACCGTCGTGTCGCCGCGCGGGATCAGCTTCATCAGCGGCACGGCCTCGTGGCTGACGCTGATCTGCGTGAAGCCGAGCGCCTTGGCGATCTGCGCCGCGCGCTTCTCATGCGCCGCGAAGCGATAGCCGTGCACGAAGGCGATGGCGCAAGCCGCAATGCCGTCGGCCCGCGCCGCTTCCAGATCGCGCATCAGCGCCGTCTCGTTCAGCGCAAGGAACGTCGCCCCTTCGGCCGTCATCCGTTCCTCGGCCTCGATCACCCGGTCGTACAACATGTCGGGTAGCTCGATCTTCAGCGCGAACAGCTTGGGCCGGTGCTGCGTGCCGATGCGCAGCGCGTCGCGAAATCCCTTCGTCGTCACCAGAACGACGCGTTCGCCCGTGCGCGTCAACAGCGCGTTGGTCGCGACCGTGGTGCCCATGCGCACCTGGCCGACCCGGCCGGGCGGAATTGGCGCTCCGGATTCAAGCCCCAGCGCGCGGCGTATGCCTTCCAGGGCCGCGTCGTCATAGCGTGAACTTTCCGACAGGAGCTTGAACGTCGACAGCGCGCCGCCGGGCGCCTGCGCGATCACATCGGTGAACGTGCCGCCGCGATCGATGAAGAAATTCCACTGAGCCGACATCGCAATTCCGCCGAGATTGTCCTATTCCCTTCCCCCATGTCCATCTTCGGAAAATTGGGCGGTGCGGCCGCCGGCTTCATGCTGGGCGGCGGTCCGATCGGCGCGCTGATCGGCGCGCTGGCGGGGCATTTCCTGATCGACCGCGAGATGCCGGCGCTCAGCCCGGGCGAGGCGCCGGGCGTCGTCTTCACCATCGCCATGATCGCGCTCGCCGCCAAGATGGCGAAGGCCGACGGCACCGTGACCGACGAGGAGATCGAGACCTTTCATCGGCTGTTCCGCGTCGCGCCGCAGGAACAGTCGAGCGTCGACCGCGTCTTCCGTCTGGCGCAGCAGGACACCGCCGGGTTCGAGGCCTATGCCACGCAGATCGCGAAGCTGCTGGCCGGCAATCCCGCCTTCCTCGAGGATATCCTCGACGGACTGTTCGAGATCGCCAAGGCCGATGGCGTCTTTCATCCTGGCGAATCCGCGTTTCTGGAGCGCGTCGCCGACATCTTCGGCTTTTCGCAGAACGAGTATCGCCGCATCCGCGCCGCCCATATCGGGCCCGACAAGGGCGATCCCTATGTGATCCTGGGCGTCGATTTCGCCGCCGGCGACGATGAGGTGAAGGCGACCTATCGGCTCCTGGTGCGCGAAAACCATCCCGACCGGCTGATCGGTCGCGGCGTGCCGGAGGAGTTCGTACGCCTCGCCACCGACAAGCTGGCGGCCATAAACGCGGCCTACGACCGGATCGGCCGTGAGCGGGGCTGGAGGTAAGGCACGAATACAACAGCGAAATCATCCCATCTGATGATTTTTTGGCGTATATATACTTGACAAACAGACGGTCGCTAACTAGCTTATGGACCAAGGAGAAGGGCCATGAGCATTTTAGACGCAACATTCTTTCGTGACGAAGAAGCCGCCTACGCGAAGCTTGAAAGCGTCCTGTGGCCGACCGGTCCCGAGTGCCCGCACTGCGGTCTGGTGAACGATGCCGACCGCATCCCGGCCAACCCAGACAAGAAGGTTCGCTATGGCCTGTATCGCTGCAAGGCCAAGGAGTGCCGCAAGCAGTTCACGGTGACGGTCGGCACGGTGTTCGAGGCTAGCCATGTTCCGCTGCACAAGTGGCTACAGGCCGCGTACCTGCTGAACTCCAGCAAGAAAGGAATCAGCGCCAAGCAGATCGAACGCACGTTGCAGGTCACGTACAAGAGCGCGTGGTTCATGATGCATCACCTGCGCGCCGCCATGGACCCGATCTACGTCGATGCGCCGACGCCGATGGGTGGCGCGCGCAAGACGATTGAAATGGATGAGACGTACATCGGCGTCGATCCCACGAAGCCGCTTCGCAAGAAGAACCAGCGCGGCTTTGGTCACAAGATGGCGGTGTTCAGCTTGGTCGAACGCGGCGGCGAAGTGCGTTCATTCCACATCGACAAGGCGGATCAGGAAATCATCCGTGATATCGTGAGCAAGAACGTCCATCCGCACAGCAAGCACTACACCGATGGTGCTGGCATCTACCGCAAGAATGCGATGCGCCTTCGCCATCACGACTGGGTTGATCACGGCGCGGAAGAGTACGTGCGTGGCGACGTTCACACGAACACGATTGAAGGCTTCTTCTCGATCTTCAAGCGCGGCATGAAGGGTATCTATCAGCACTGCAGCGAGCGACACCTCGCGCGGTACTTGGCGGAGTTCGACTTTCGCTACAACAACCGCGAATCGCTGGGCGTGAATGACATGGGCCGCACCGCCAACGCGCTGAAAGGCGCGAAGGGAAAACGCCTCAGCTACCGGCCTTTGACGACAACCGACTGAAAAAACAAAGGCATCGCCCGTGTGCTGATTCCGCCACGCGGAACCGCTAGGAGCAGTATGCCCCGTGTTGTCAAGCACAAAATGTGTTATATTGGGGAACGAACCAGCCCCACGGGGCTTAGGGACAAAATGGCTGAGACTGGCAAATACAGGCCCAAAAGCCTGACCTACACCAAGGCCCTTTCGGGTGGCGCGCGCGAGCGTCTCCGGGAGCTGATCCTCTATGTCTCGGAGAACTGCGAGAAGGCCGAGCGGTTCGGCATGATCAAGCTGAACAAGATCATTTGGCGCGCGGACTTCATGGCGTTTGAGAAGCGCCACACTCCGATTACTGGCGCGGGCTACCAGAAGCTACAGCATGGTCCCGCGCTCATCGACATGAAGCCTGTGCTGCGAGAGATGCGCGATAGGAAGGATATCGAAATCGAAGCCATCGATGTTGATGGTAAGCGCGAACAGCGCGTCATTGCGATCCTCCCTTCTCACGCCAACTATTTCAGCGCGGAAGATCTGAAGTTTGTTGATGAGGCCATCGCATACTATTGGAACAAGACCGGCACCGAGGCGAGTGACGACTCGCACGGCGTCGCGTGGAAAACGCGCGAAGAGCGCGACAAGATTCCATACGAAGCGACGTTCCTGAACGACGCCAAGCTGTCGGGCGAGCGAAAGAAGAAGTTCGCCAAGATGGCTCATGAAAAGCGGTGGGTGTCGCGATAAAGTGGCGGGCAAAGGGAGGGAGATCGTTGAGACAGAGGAATTTGCAGCCGCTGTCGCCAAGCTGGGTGGTCATCGGGCCGTCGATGAGGCGCTGGCGACGATCTATGACGGCCTCTACCGCAACCCCCACGGCTTCGAGCATTTCGAGACGCCGCCTTTCAGCTTTCGCTACGCCCGGACCAAGAAGATTGGCATGATGCCGCCGCTGGTGGTTATCTTCCGTATCATCGACGAAGACGGGACCGTCTATCTTGACCACATCGAAGAAGACCTCTGATCACAGCCAGGTGCAGCAGTTCAAGAAGACTGCGCGCGAGCTTGGCTGCGATGAGACCGAAACCAGTTTCGACAAGTCGCTGGGGAAGATCGGTCGCGCGAAGGTTGAGCCGGCCCCTAAGAAGAAGCCGCGAAAGCCGTTGAAAATTGCGCTTCCTGACGCCTGATCGCTGCCTGAAGGGGCTTTGACATGCTCCAAATCTACCATGCACCGGGAACGCGCTCGCTGCGTCCGATCTGGCTCTGTTACGAGTTAGGCTTGCCAGTCGAAGTGACGACAATCGACTTTGCGCCTGCATATCGCAATTCGCCGGAATGGCGTGCGATCAGCCCCGGCGGCAAGGTCCCAGCATTGCGCGACGGCGAACTCATCATGTTCGAGTCCGGTGCAATGATCGATTACATCCTAGAGCGATATGCAGGCGGGAAGCTGCGGCCAGCACCGGGCACGGTTGAAAGCGCCCTACATCATCAATGGTGCTGGTTTGCCGAGGCTACTTTGATCCGTCCGTTGGGCACCAACCGGTTTGCACGACACAAGGGCGAAAGTGGAGAGCAACTAGTCGCCGAAGCCGTCGAGAAAACGCGCGGGTCGATCGCCGTCGTCGAAGAAGGCCTCGCGGATCGCGATTATCTGCTGGGCGACACATTCGGCGCTGCAGACATCATGATGGGCTATTCGCTTGAGCTGCTCGCAAGCCTCAAATTGCTGGATGACAGGTATCCAAATGCGTTGGCCTATCTGGAGCGCCTGAGAGCGCGCGAGGCGTTCAAGAGAACCCTAAAGACGTAGCCGCCAGAACCGTTCGATCCCGGGCACACCCCATTTTGGGGAACTTTGTTTGCAAAGTATATATACGCCGATTTTTTGATGACTCCCCCTTGACGAAGGGCATTTTGATGACTTTATGATGATCGCAGGCCGGACCAACGGCCTGGCTCATCACAACAGGAGTCATCCATGAGCAAGATTGGAGTGGGCGTGGGCGACGAATTCCCCGTCGACGATGCCGCGCCGAAGCCCGCCGCAGGCGAATCCGGGGCCTCCCCCGAAGCCGACCGCGCCGAATTCGAGGAATGGAAGCGCCGCCGCGAGGCCTGGCGCGCGCAGCGCGAAGCCTTCCGCGCCCAGCGCGAGGAATGGCGCAGTCGTCGGCGCGAATGGAAGGATCGCTGGCGTGCCGAACGCCGCGCCTGGCAGGAGGAATTTCGCGACGCCCGCGGTTCCGCTGCGGCCTATGGCGGACCATGGCGTGGCTATCGTTTCGGCTACGGACCCTGGCGGTTCCTCTGGGTCGTCGCCGCCGTCACGCTGGTCGTGATCGCCGTCACCCATATCGGATACGTCATCGTCGGCGCGGCCGCGCTGGCGATCCTCTACGCCGCCTTTCATCACCACGGCTTCGATCCGCTCGATTTCGACCTGCGCGACCGGTCCGTGCCTTCGACATCGGCGCCCAAGCCGGCCACACCGCCGCAAGATCAAGCGGCCAGTTAAGGACAAAGACATGAGACATCGTCACCGCCATCGCATGCACGGCGCCGCCGCCGAGGCGATGCGCGCCGCCGCCGACGCGATGGACCCGAATGAGCGCACCACCACGCGCGTCCAGCTCGAAATGCCGCCGCAGGCGATGGAGCGCCTGCAGCGCCTGAAGGAGAAGACCGAGGCCGCCTCCTACGCCGAAGTCATCCGCAACGCGCTGCGCGTGTTCGAAGCCCTGGTGCTGGAGCACGAGGCCGGCGCAGAATTCTCGCTCAAACGGGCCAATGGCGAGATCGTCGCCTATAAAATCTTCGTCTGAGGCGACGCCGATGACCATTGCCGATCCGCAGTCGCCCGGCGCCCTCGCGCAGCTCGCCTTGTTTCTTCAGCGCAAGGGCCGCCCGGTATGGCAACTCACCGTACTGTCCAAACACGCGATAACGCCGAAGATGATGCGTGTGATTTTTTCGCTCGCGAACCACGCGGAGTTCTCGTGGAGGCACGGTCAGGATCTGGTTCTCGAATTGCCCCAACCGGACGGCGCCATCGCACGGCGCCACTATACGATCCGTGCCGGTAAGCCGAAGGAAGGCGCACTCGCCATCGATTTCGTGCGGCATGGCCAGAGCCTCGCCGGCGCCTGGCTTGGCGCGGCAAAGGCTGGCGACCGCATAAACGCCGTCGGCCCGCGCGGCCACACCTATTTGAGAGAGGCCGATTGGCACCTGTTCGTTGGCGACGAGACCGCGCTGCCGGCGATCTTCGCCATGTTGGAGAGCCTGGCTCCCGGCGTGCCGGCATTCGCCTTCCTCGAAGTCGCCGACGACGCGGAACGCCAGGGCTTCGGCGGCGCGGCGCAACTCATCTGGCTGCCGCGCGATGGCGCGCCCGCCGGGCCGAGCCGGCGCCTGTCCGACGCGGTCGAAGGTTTCACTCTGCCGCCGGGTCGCGGCCACGCCTACATCCTCGGCGAGACCGGCAATGTGCGCGCGATCCGCCAACACCTGATCGCGCGCGGGCTCGCCAAGGAGCAGATTTGCGCCGAAGGTTATTGGCGACCCGGCCGCATCGGCGGTCACGACCACGCCTGAGATCGAACATGGTGCTGAAGATCGTCTCCTGTCCCTCGCCCAACCACGATGCGCGGCCGGCCGGCGGCGTGATCGACATCCTGGTGCTGCACTACACCGGCATGAAGACGGGCGAGGAAGCATTGGCGCGGCTCTGCGATCCGGCGGCGAAGGTCTCGGCGCATTACACCATCGATCGCGACGGCCGCATCTATGCCCATGTCCCTGAGGAGCGCCGCGCCTGGCATGCCGGCGTCTCCTACTGGGCGGGCGAGACCAACGTGAACGCGCGCTCCATCGGCATCGAGCTCGTCAATCCGGGCCACGAGTTCGGCTATGAGCCCTTTCCCGCGGCCCAGATCGCAGCGCTGCTCGATCTGGCGCAACGCATTCTGGCGCGCCATCCCATCGCGCCGCGCCGCGTGCTCGGCCATTCCGACGTCGCGCCGGCCCGCAAGATGGATCCGGGCGAGCTGTTCCCTTGGGAGCGCCTCGCCGAATTCGGTATCGGCCTGTGGCCCCAGCTTTCCGCGCCCGGTCGCAAGGAGAGCGCCGCACCGCGGAGCGATACGACGCAAAGCGTTGCCGCTGCCGCGCTGTCGCATTACGGCTATGGCATTTCCCCGCAGGTCGACGTCGCGTTGGAGTCCGTGATCGCCGCCTTCCAGCGGCACTTCCGTCCCCGCGAGATCACCGGCCGTTGGGACGGCGAATGCGCCTCGCTCCTGCGCGCACTGCTCGCCACCTGACGCGCGTGGCGCAGAGCCGCCATGCGAAAGCGGCGCTTTCGCGCCCGCTTGCGCCTGCTAGCCTTGCCGCATGAAGACCATCGGCATCATCGGCGGGATGAGCTGGGAATCCAGCGCCATCTACTACCGGCTCCTCAATCGCGAGGTTCAAAAGCGCGTCGGCGGGCTCAGCGCCGCCAAGCTCGCGCTTTATTCCCTCGATTTCGGCGAGATCGCGCCGCTGCAGCAACCGGGCCGCTGGCACGAGGCCAATGCCCGCATGGCCGAGGCGGCGCAGAGTCTCGAGCGCGCCGGGGCCGACTTCGTGCTGATGGCGTGCAACACGATGCATTGCGCCACGCCGGACATCGAGCGCGCGATCGGCGTTCCCTTTCTGCATATCGCCGATCCCTTGGGCCGCGCGATCGACCGCGCCGGCATCCGCCGCGTCGGGCTGATCGGCTCGCGGCACACGATGGAGCAGGACGGCATCATCAAAGGAAGGTTGCGCGACCGCTTCGGGCTGGACGTTGTCGTGCCGCAAGGCGAGGACGCCGTCGAGATCAGCCGCATCATCTACGACGAATTGGTGCGCGGTCAGTTTCTCGAAAGTTCGCGCGCCGCGGCCAAGGGCATCATCGCCCGGCTGGTCGCGCAGGGCGCGCAGGGAGTCATTCTGGGCTGCACCGAATTGCCGCTGCTGGTTCAGGCGGACGACGCGACGGTGCCTCTGTTCGACACCACGGAACTCCACGCCCTGGCCGCCGTCGATCGCGCCCTGGAATAGCCGTCAGCGTCCGGTCGGGCGATAGTCCTGCACATGGGTCGCGCGCAGACCCGCAAGGCCGAATTTGTCGATCGCGCGCTGCCAGGACAGAAACTCCTCCACCGTCAGCGCATAGCGCATGCAGGCCTCGTCGAGGCTCAGGGCACCGCGCTGCACCGCCGCCACGACTTGCGCCTTGCGGCGGGGAACCCAGCGCTTGGTGTCCGGCCCCGGCAATTCCAGGCCTGCCAGGATGCTGCCGCCGATATTCGGATCGTCCCGTTGGACCAATCTCATGTTCCCGCTCCGATAGTCTCCTAAGCGAGAGTCGCGAGAGGCCCGAAGCGTTCCGTGTCCGGCCAGGCGGGGGCGAAATCGACTTAACGAAGGGCAAAGGGTTTCCCTAAAACTGCGGCGATTTGGGGCCGCGCCGGGCATGGCCTATAGTGCCATCGCGTCAGATGGCCGGATGGCCGCGGTCCCTCGCAAGAGGGGTCGAGGAAAGTCCGGGCTCCACGGAGAACACGGTGCCGGCTAACGGCCGGCGGGGGCGACCCCAGGGATAGCGCCACAGAAATGACACCGCCAAATCCCCCAAGCCTCGGCGAAGGGGACGGCAAGGTTGAAATGGTGCGGTAAGAGCGCACCGCGCCTTCGGCAACGAAGGCGGCACGGCAAGCCCCACCGGGAGCAAGACCAAATAGGGACGGCACCTGATCGGTTTTCCG
>CAZMHP010000076.1:0-11981 GCA_964566095.1 uncultured Rhizobium sp.
AGATAGGCGTGGGTCGGCCGCGCGAAGCAGTAGATGCAGCCATGCTCGCAGCCGCGATAGGGATTGATCGACTGGTCGAAGGAAATGTCGGGCGACTTGTTGCGCGCGATGATGGAGCGCGTGGCATCGACGATCACCTCGGTGCGCAGCGGCGTGGGCGTGCCGTCCTCGTCGCGCCAGCCATCGTCCCAGCCGTCGTCGACCAGCACGCGCTTCTGCGCTTCGTAGCGCCCCACGTCGTTGGAAAGGGCGCCGCGGCCCCTCAGGAGCCGCTTGTCTGCCGTGATGTCTAGGACCGTTGTCATGGTGACGAGGAATATAGGGCCGGTATGAGAACAAATCAAGTACAAAAATCCAGTTGCCGTGACCGCCGAAATCGCAGAGTGAGGCCGGAACAGTCGGCCAGCGTTACCGAGCCATGTCCACCCACCACACCGCGACCGAACATCTGGCGATCGACTTCGGCATCGTGATCCATGCCTGGGGCACGCTGCGCCAGGCGCTGCGCGCGCTGCCGGGGCGGTTCGCCAGTTCGGTCGCGCTCACGGCGCTGCTCACCTGGGCGGCGTGGCGGATGCAGGGGCCGTTTCATACGTGGCTGTCGGCCGCGCCGGCGCCGTTCGGCGACATGGTCGACTTCTTCTATACGCTGATCGTCACCGCCCTGGACTCTCTGGTGCTCGCCGCGACCGCCATCCCGGTGCACCGCATGGTTCTGCTGGGCGAGACGCGCGACGGAGTCCTGGCGCTGTTCTCCGGGCGCACGCTGCGCTTCGCGTTCTGGCTGATCGCGGTCCAGATGTGCGGCTTCCTCGCGCTTCTGCCTCTGCCCTTGCTGTTTACCGCGACGCCGGCCGGACGGACGGCGATCGTCGCCGGCATGGCGGCGTTTCTGGTGGGTCTGTTCGTCGCCGCGGTGCGCCTTAGCCTCGCGCTGCCCGCGATCGCGATCGATCATCCGGCGCGCGGCGTCTTCCGGCGGGCGGTGACGAGTTGGTCGCTGTCGCGGGGACATTTCTGGCGGCTGATCATCACCGCGGTGTTCGCGATGGTGCCACTGTTGTTCCTCATTCTCCTGGCGACGCTGGCGGGCAGCGCGGTGATCGGACTGACCGGCCCGATGGTGAGCATGATGGACATGCTGATGTGGTTCGAGGTGGCGGTGACGGCGCTGTCGCGGCCCCTGGGCGCGGCGCTGGCGGCGGGCGTGCTGTCGTGGAACTACAAGCTGGCGCGCGACGAATTGGAGCGGGCCTAGTCCGGACCGCTGGTGGGCCTTGCGAGCAGCGTCAGCAGCGGCTTGTCGGCGGGATTTCGCGGACGGGCCAGTTCGGCCAGCACCTTGCGCGCCCAGGCGACGGCATCGTCCCGGCTATAGTGATCGTCTTTCGTGTGGGCGCCGAGACTGCGCCGATCGGTCTTGTCGTCGCTGGCGATGAAGCGGCAGCCGGCGCGGGTGACGGTGCGCTTCAGATCCGCCACGAAGCCGTCGAACACGCCGGGATCGACGAAGAGATCGCCGGGCTGGGGCGGTCCGATCCAGATGCAGGCGCTGTTCTGGCCGCGGATCGCGGCGACGAGATTCTCGGCGTCGCGCAGTTTCTCGGACCGCCGGCCGATGATCATGTTGAGGCCCAGCACGACCAGCGTCACGCGCCGCGCGGCGCCCAGATCGTCGTAGAGATCGGGCAGCGTGGGGATGCGCCCGCCCATGAAGTGCCGGCAGTCGCGGATCGGCTGCCCGGAGCCGCAGCGCCAGGCGCCGCAATCGATCGCGGCGTATTCGCGGCTGGTCCAGTCGTTCGCGCCGGCGCCGCATTTGGCGAAGACCGAGACTTTCAGCGGCGCGCCGGAAACCGGATCGCGCAGGACGCGCAGCGCGTCGTAGAGCGCGCCGCCGAACGGCCCTTCGCTGTTGGAGTCGCCCAGGATCAGCACGCCGGCAGCATCGGCTTGCGCCCATGCCGGACACAGCAGCGCGAAGGCCGTGAGCAAGGCGAGGATGGCGCGGATCAAAGCCCTATGCCGTCTCTTTGGCCTGGCGCCGCTTGGCCGCCAGCGGATGCATCACACCGGCACCGGCGGGCCACACGCCCGGTTCCGTTTTCACGCGGCGGCTGATGTGCCGCGCGTGCGGCGACAGCGTCTCCCAGATCTCGTGCGGCATGGATTTCCAATAGGATTTTTCTTCCTCGATCCACGGGCCGTAATACTCGACATTCGGCATGGCGCGGATCTCGCGGCTGAGATTGGGCGTCGCGCCGTGCCAGGCGCGGTTGTCGCGAATGACGCCGGCGCCGGCCTTGGCGCCGACCAGAGTCGAGAGCCGCATCCATTCGGGCTCGTCGGCGAGCAGCGGCGGGGAGGGGACGCGGCCTTGGGTGCCGGCGATCTGGCGGATCGGTCCGTTCTCCCAGGTGAAGTCGCTCATCAGGAAGTTGATGGTGACGTGCGGCGGCGTCTTCTCGACGATGAGGCCGGTCGTGGCCGCCGTCAGTCGATCCGTACCCGGAATGGTCCGCAGTTCGACGCCGAGCCGCTCGGCCGCGGCGGCGCGCGCCGGCGTGATCGCGAAGCTGTCGCGGCTGTCGGCGTGCAGGCCCTGATATTCGATGGCGCCGGGCAGGCACAGATCGCCGCCCGCGCCGCGCACGAAATAGTCCGCCGTGCCGAAGATGCGGGTGAGGATCGGCGTGGTGGTCGCAAGGTCGATCATCTGCGCCCAAACCGGCTCGTGCAGCAATTCGCGGCTCGCCGAAGCGGTGCCGTAGCTGTAGCGGTGCGGCAGCCGTCCGGTCTCGGTGAGGTATTTGCGTCCGCCCTCGCCGGGAACCGACAGGATCTGGGCCAGGACCCGCGCGCTCGCCTCGCGCCAGCGCGCGAGCTGGCCCGCGTCGAGGAGGTTGTCCACCACCACGAAGCCGTCGCGGAAGAAGATGCGCGCGGCGCGGTCGATCTCCTGCGGCTCGACGATCTCCAGCCCGACGATTCCGTTTTTGGCACGCAGATGTTCGCGCAGAGCAAGAACGTCGGGATGATCGGGCATACGGGCGCGGGGCGCGCGCGGGTCGACTCGGCCGGTATCGGGCGACGGCACAAAGTGAACGCCGTTCTCATCGGTGGTCTCGTTCGGCGGGGTGGCGGCGCACCAACCCACCGTGGTCTCGCCATGGACTTTCAACCGGTCGAGTTCGGTCATCGGTTGCCCCCTATGAATTCTCCGCAATAATCTGCCCCATTAACCCGTGCGACAGGAAAGTTTTTGTCGATGCGCCCGTCACAGGCCATATTTGGACAATGATCAGTGTGGTGATCCCGACCCTGAATGCGCAAGCCGCCTTGCCGCGCTGCTTCGACGGCTTGATCGCGGCCACGGTGCGCGGCCTGGTCAAGGACGTGGTGGTCGCCGACGGCGGCTCGACCGACGACACGCTGACCATCGCCGACGCGGCGGGCTGCCACGTCGTGCACGCGCGCAAGAGCCGCGCCTCGCAGCTCATCGCCGGGGCGCGCGCGACGCGCGGCGACTGGATTTTGTTTCTCCTGCCGGAGACGGCGCTGGAAGCGGGCTGGGAGAGCGAGACGGAGTCGTTCATGGGCAGCGTGAGCCTGGAGCGGCCGCGCGCCGGCGCGTTCCGCTATGCGCTCGACGATTTCGGCGGACCGGCGCGGCGGCGCGAGACGATGGTGGCGCTGCGCAGCGGCCTGTTCGCGCTGCCTTACGCGGAGCAGGGCTTGCTGATCCCGCGGCGGCTTTATCAAAAGCTCGGCGGCTATCGCGAGGTCGCGATGGAGGATGCCGACCTGGTGCGCCGCATCGGCCGCACGCGGCTGGTGCATCTGCGCAGCCGCGCCGTCTATCGCGCCGAAAAGGCCGTGCCGCGCCGCGGCGCGCTCGTCGCCATGCTGCATGCCCTGCGCGTGCCGCTGAGCGTGGTCGCGAAGATCGGCTAGCGTCAGCCGCCGGCCAGCGCGTTGGTGATCACCACCTCGTCGCCATCGTTCAGCTTGCGCGCACCCGCTTCCTTGGCGCGGATCATCGCGCCGGCGTGCAGGAAGACGACGTTGCCGCGAATGGCGCCGGCCTCGTCGAAGAAGTGCAGCTTGAGCGCGGGATGCCGGCGCGCCAGATCGGTGAGCGCGGCGGCGATGGTGCTGCCGTCGGCCTCGAGCATGCGTTCGCCGCCCGTCACCGCGCGCAGCACCGGCGGAAGCTGAACGCGGATGCTCACCTCGCGCTCATGACGCGTAGGCCGCGACGCTCATGATGCGCGGCAGGCCGCTGGCGACTTCGCGCCAGCTATTCCCCAGATCGTCGCTGCCATAGACCGTGCCCGACGCGGTGCCGAAATAGACTCCGCCGCGCTGGTCGGCGGCGAGCGCGCCGCGCAGAACGGCGGTGTAGCAATTGGCGGGAAGGCCCTTGTTCAGCGGCTCCCAAGCGCTGCCGCTCCGCGAACGATAGACGGCGAGCTGGCCGCCGCGCGGAAAGCGGAAATTGTCGCCGTCGAGCGGCACGACGAAGACATGGCCGGACGCGATGTCCATCACGCTGGGAAAGCCGAAGCTGCAGCGGTGGCCGTCCGACAACTCGGCGACGGGAAGCCCGTCCTCCATCACCTGCCAGCTGTCGCCGCCATCGACGCTTTTGTGCACGCCGCGATGTTCCTGGCGATAGAGGATGTCGGCGTTCGCCGGATCGTGGCTGACGCTGTGGACGCATTGGCCGGTGGTGGCCGGCGCGGAGTCGACGGCCGGGTTGACGCCCTTGTTCTTTGGCGCCCAGGTCTTGCCGCCGTCGTCGCTGCGGAAGAAACCGGCGGCCGAGATGCCGGCCCAGAGGCGATCGGGATTTCTGGCGTCGGTCAGGATGGTGTGACAGCCGAGCCCGCCGGCGCCCGGCGCCCAATTCTCGCGGCCGGGCTGCTCGTTGAAACCGTCGATGGGCTGCCAGGATTGGCCGCGATCCTCGCTGACGAAGAGGCCCGCCTCCGACACGCCGGCATAGAGCCGGCCATGGGCGAAATGCAGCGTCCAGATCTGGTCGACGAAGCGCCCGCCGGCCTTGAGCAGGCCGGCCCAGTCGTCGCGCGCGATGAGGCGATGGTGTTCGGGATTGCCGCGGTCGGTCGGGCGATAGCGCGGCGCGCTTTCGAGCTGCTTCCAGGTTGCGAGATCGTCGCTCGCGAACAGCGCCACGCCGTAATTGGGACTGTTGACCGCAATGTAGGTGCGGCCCTTGTCGTCGCGCACGCTCGCCGTCACCGGCCAGCCGCGCAGGACGAAATCCTCCTGCCAGTCGCGTCGGTCGCTGCTGGTGATAACGGCCGCGCCCTTGGGCGTGCCGACGATGAGGGAAACGCTCATGGGATGCTCCCTTTTTCGGGAGCCTAACGCCGTCCGGAATACGTTGCCAGCCCGGCGCGAAAAGGGTGCCCTCGTGGGAAAGGATTTGGTACACTGCATTCATGACGCGAGACCAAATCGCAGCCGTTCTGGAGAAGGTCCGTTCCTGGCCCGAGCAGGATCAGGAAGAACTGGCCGAACTTGCGCGGGAGATCGAGGCGCGGCGCGGGGGCGTCTATCAACTCACGGATGAGGAGCGCGCCGCGATAGAGAAGGCCCGCAAGACCGCCGTCGTTCCCGACGACGAAGTGGCAGCCTTTTGGAAGGCGCGCGGCATCGCATGATCGTTCGCTATCGCAAGCAAGCGCTTGACGATATCGATGCGATCTACAACTACATCCACGAGCGTAGCCCTGTTGGCGCGCAAAACGTAATGCGGGCGATCTATGCCGGCGTCCATCTTGTCGGCGCTAGGCCCATGGCGGGTCCGGGGACGAGCGATCCGACCGTTCGCGTGAAGGTGCTGACCAAGTATCGCTACAAGATATTCTACGCGGTTGGTGACGACGCGGTGGAAATCCCGCATGTGCGCCATATGTCGCGCACGCCTTGGCTCTAGCGCCGGTGTTCTTCCAGTCTTGGCATGATCTCGACGAAGTTGCAGGGCTTGTGGCGGATGTCGAGCTGGTATTTCAGGATGCCGTCCCAGCCGTCCTTCACCGCGCCCGTCGAGCCGGGCAGGGCGAAGAGATAGGTGCCCTTGGCGACGCCGGCGCAGGCGCGCGATTGCAGCGTCGACGTGCCGACCTTTGCGAAACTGACCTGATGGAAGATCACGGAGAAGCCGTCGATCTCCTTCTCGAACAGCGGCTTCATCGCCTCGACGGTCACGTCGCGGCCGGTGAGACCGGTGCCGCCGGTCGAGATCACCACGTCGATGGCCGGATCGGCGATCCAGGCCTGCAGTTGTGCCGCGATCTTGTCGCGGTCGTCGCGCAGAAGCGCGCGCGCGGCGAGGACGTGGCCGGCTTCGGCGATGCGCGCGGCCAGCGTGTCGCCGGACTTGTCGTCGCCGAGCGTGCGGGTGTCCGACACCGTCAGGATCGCGATGCGAACCGGGACGAAGGCGACGGTCTCGTCAATACCGGGCATCGCTGATCACCTGGGTGGTGGGCGGCGGCTCGCTCACGGCGGGCGGACGCGGCGCGGGCGGCTGGGTCGGCGCGCGGTAGATCGGCCACTGACCCGAAGCGGTGGCGGCCAGCGTCGGCGTCGGCTGGCCGAGGCGGCGGCTGTAGAGCCAGTGATACATGAGCAGACGCTTGACGTAGTAGCGCGTCTCGCTGATCCCGATGCTCTCGATGAATTCGAGCGCGTCGTCCTCCTTGCCGGCGCGGGCGTTGATCCATTGCGCCAGGCGCATCGGACCGGCGTTGTACTCCGCCGCCACCTGCACGAGATTGCTGCCGTAATTGTCGAGCAGATAGGCGATATACCGCTGCCCGATGGACATGTTGTACGTCGGATCGTTGAGCGCTTCGACGGCGCCCGTTCCGCCGAACTTCGCCGCGGTCGCGGGCATGAGCTGCATCAGGCCGCGCGCGCCGGCCTTGGACACCGCGTCGGGCACGAAGCGCGTCTCGCAGCGGATGAAGGCGAGCACCAGCGACGGATCGATGGTGTAGCCGCCATCGGGCTTGTAGCCCGGCACCGGGAAGAGGCCGGTGAGCAGCACGCCGCCGCGCGCCGCCGTTTCGCTGGCCCGCAGTTCGATGTTCGGGACGTTCATGCGCCGCGCCAGCGCCGCATAGCCCATGTCGTGGCTGCCGTCGCTTTCGCCGAAGGCGCGGTTGAGTTCGCCCGGGACCGAGGCGCGCTCTTCGCCGACCTGGGTCAGGGCGATGGCGCGGCGCGCGGCGGGCGAGGCGGTGATGACGCCGAAATCGGCCGCGGTGAGGACGGGATCGCGAAAGCCGGTCTGGGTGTCCTGGCCGAGAATCTGTTCGGCGAGCAATCCGTAGAACGTCGGCTCCTCCCGCGCGGCGGCTTGCAGGAGCGTGACCACGCGCTGCGGATCGCCATTGCGCAGCTCGGCGCGCGAGGCCCAGAACGCGGCCTGGGCGCGCAGATAGTTGGGAATTGTCTGCGAGGTCGCCAGCGTCTCGAGCCGGGCGGCGGCATCGTCGTAGTGGCCCAGTCGGTATGCGGAGAAGCCGGCATACCAGTCGAGCACCGGCACGGCTTGGCGGATGTCGCCCTTGACGCCCATCGCCGCGTCATAGGCCTGCTGGTCCTTGCCGCCTGCGATGAAGGAGGCCGCGACGCGCTGGATCAGCCGCGCCAGATCGTAGGGCGTGGCGCCGCCGTCCTGTGCCTGGCGCACGAGGTCATAGGCCTGCTCGGGCTGATCGGCCTTGATGAGCCGCTCGATCTGCGGCTGCACGGCGCGGGCGGCATCGGAGCTCAGCGGCGGATCGGCGGGATCGAATTCTTCATAGCCGCCGCCGCGACGGCGGGCGGGTGCGGCCGGCACCGGCACGCTTGCCGTCATCACGATCGCGACGACGTGGTGGCGCTTCTTGACCTTCTTGGAGGCACGCTGGACCGCGAGGCGGTAGACGCGATCGGCGATCGGGAGCTCCGCATATTGATGCATCCAGTCGGTCAGATCGGCGAGCGGGACGTGACCGTGCGGCGAGAGATAGTGTTCGGCCAGGACGTAGCCTTCGAGCACATGGTCGGAAATCTTTGCGTACAGGTCCTTGGCATCGTCGAAGCGGCCCGCGCGCTCGGCGGCGAAGACCTGGCGATAGAGCGCGACGTCGCCGGCCGACAGCACTTCCATCGGCACCGAGATCGCGGCGCCGGTGTCGGGCGGCAGCGGCAGCTCAGCGCGCGCCACGCCCAGCGTCGCGGCGGCCAGGGCCAGAACGGTCAAGCTCGCAAAACGCATATGTCGATGTTCCTGTTTCGCGGGGCCTTCGAGCGCCTCGAGGCCGGTTGCTCAAACTTTGGCGCCCAGACCAAGCTCGTCCAGCCTGTCGGCGACGGCCTGCAAATCACGCCAGGCCAGTTTCTTATGTGCGGGCTGGCGAAGCAAGTAGGCGGGATGCAGCGTCGGCATCGCCGGAATCATGGATGTCCCCACGCGGTATTCGAGCCAGCGGCCGCGGATCTTCATGATCCCGTCGTTGAGACCGAGCACGTGGCGCGCCGAAACCGCGCCGAGCAGGATGAGGATCTTGGGCTGCGCCAACTCGATGTGGCGGCGCATGAAAGGAAGGCACATCGCAACCTCGCCCGGATCGGGGTTGCGATTGTCGGGCGGGCGCCACGGCATGACATTGATGATGTAGGCCGAGCTGCGGTCGAGTCCGATCGCGGTCATCATCCTGTCGAGCAGCTTGCCGGCGCGGCCGACGAAGGGAAGGCCCGCGGCGTCCTCGTCGCGGCCCGGCGCCTCGCCGATAAACATGACGCCGCTGCCCGGATTGCCATCGGCGAAGACGGTGGTGGTCGCGAGCTTCTTGAGTTGCGAGCCGTCGAACGCTTCGAGCGCGGCTTTGAGTTCGGGCAGGCTGTTGCAACGGGCGGCGATCTCCAGCGCCGAGCTGAAACCGTCGGTCGCGAGGGGAGCGACGTTGGCCGGCGTGATGTTGGCGAGACTTCTTTTACCCTCCCCTTGAGGGGTCCTAGCGACAGCGTCAGGACGCGGAGCAGGGGTCGAAAATGCCGAAGGCATTTTCGGGGAGGGGTCGGACGTTCGCGCAGGTGACGCACCCCTCCGCGAAATTTGCTGCGCAAATTTCGACCCTCCCTCAAGGAGAGGGTTGGATTTCGCCGCGAACCGGTCGACCGGCGCCTCGCCGATAGCGTCGTCAGCGCCGGCGTCGACGAGCCAGGCGAGAGCACGGAGCGGATCACGGTCTATCATGAGACTCTAGTAGCATTTCAATCGAGCGCGTTGTGTGGGGGTTATCAGGTGTTGCTGTTTTGTTCCTACAGGGATAGCATATCACTGTGCAGAACTAGGTCGCGCTGATGCCTGAAAATTTGAAGCCACAGCGCATTCGCGATCCAGTGCATAACCTCATCGAATTCAACACCGGGCAATTTGAGCACGCCCTGTGGAAGGTCATTCAGACCCGTCCATTTCAACGGTTGAGACACATTAAGCAGCTTGGATTCTCTGAGTTAGTATATCCGGGCGCAACGCATACTCGCTTTGCTCATAGCGTTGGAGTGTTCCACGTTGCTCGCCAGCTTGCGGCCATTATCAAAAGATGCGTCGAACGGCAGGGGCAGTTTCTCGAACATCAAGCCCATGTGGCGGTAGCAGCTGCGCTCGTCCACGATGTCGGTCATGGGATGTTTAGCCATTCGTTCGAAGAGGTGGGCAAGACGTTAAAGCTGAAAATGGCTCATCACGAGCAGGTGAGCGATGCTCTGATTCGAGACAGCGAAATATCGGAAGCGCTTGCTGGGCTAGGCAAAGCATTTTCGTCTGAAGTTGCAGACGTAATCAAGCAGGGGTCTCCAGCGACGCTCTACGATGCCATTGTGTCGAGTCAATTCGATGCGGATCGTTTGGATTACATGCAGCGCGACCGTCTCATGTGCGGCGTTCAGAGCAGCGGGATTGATTTCACTTGGCTGATTTCAAACTTGGAAATCGGATCGCTGAATATCGGTGTTGATAATGAAGTGATCGGAAAAGTTGACACGTTTGTGTTGGGTTCGAAGGCATATCTTGCTGCTGAATCGTTTGTGCTTTCTCTCTTCCAACTGTATCCAAATGTTTATTTTCACAAGGCCACGAGGGGCGCCGAGAAGCTATTCTCGGCGCTGGTCCTGCGTCTTATCGAGTCGGTTCGTGATGGAGCGGTTGAAAGGATAGGACTCTCACGGAGCCATCCCATTGTTCGTTTTGCTCAAGATCCTGACTCCCTCTTCAATGCGATTGCGCTAGATGACACGGTGTTTAATGGCGCGTTGCCTATGCTTATCGATGCTGAGGACGCAACAGTCTCACAATTGGCGAAGATGCTTTGGGATCGGAAATTGCCCAAGTGTTGCGATGTTCGTCAGAGAATCTTCGTAGCGATTGGTCATCCACGGCCGTTAAATTTGGACGACAGGAGAGTATTTGATCAGCGTGTGCAGCGGATTGAGTCTCGGATCGAAGAGTGCCTCCAAGACTGGAACGGAAAGAATTCAAGGGAAAGTCCACGACTCTTTATCGATCGTGCTGAGCGTGATCCTTATAAGCGGTCTCAAGAGTCGAAGGGGCCGCTGAACCAGATTCATATTCAAACCGCTGCCGGAAAGATTAGCGACATGGCTGAATCGTCTGCCGTTGTTGCGAGTCTCGAGAAATTCAAGCTCTTTCGGGTCTATGCGGTGGAGGGAGATTCGGAGGCTAGAGACTTGATATCCCGAATCATTGCAGATGCCGTAGAGGAGGACGGAAATGGGAAGCCTTAGACAACAAGCTGCTGCCATCGTTCGAGATGCGGGAGGTCGCATTGTCGGGCGTACCAAGCTTCAGAAGGTGGCATTTCTGCTTGAGCTTGCTGGTTTGGGAAGCGGGTTCAATTTCGAATACAAGCATTTCGGACCGTACAGCGAGGAGTTGACAGCCGCCATGCGTGAGGCTGCGGCGTTCGGCTTGGTGCAGACGACTGAGCAGAGCACTTCTTGGGGCGGCTGGTACTCGATCTATTCGTCTGCTGAGAAGGTCGGTGACGTCGATAAACGCAGAGTTGATTTTGCGACTGAGGCGATCAAGGTCGGGTCGGTGGAATTGGAGCTTGCCGCCACGGCTGCTTATTTGGCTTCTGTGGAAGGGTATTCTGACCCTTGGGAAGAAACTCTGCGTCGGAAACCTGAGAAGGCTGCGAATGGAAGGATCGAAAAGGCACAGAGTGCTTATAGGCAGCTTTTAGACATCGACGCGCCAAAGGCGTTGCCTCGTATTGTGTAGTAGCGAGTTTCGCCAAAAGTCATCCGCAACGGAGTGTGGCTCGCGCCTGGCTGTTGACCCCCGATTCTTCGCGCCCCATAAGGGGTTTTGCGGGGATGAACACGGGTTTTTCGAGCGATGGCCGAGGCGGAGCCGATACAGCGCGAGAGCATGGAATATGACGTCGTCATCGTCGGCGGCGGGCCGGCGGGGCTTTCGGCGGCGATCCGGCTCAAGCAGGTCAATCCGGAGATCACCGTCTGCCTGCTCGAGAAGGGCTCGGAGATCGGCGCGCATATCCTCTCCGGCGCGGTGATGGACCCGATCGCGCTCAACGAACTCATTCCCGACTGGAAAGAAAAAGGCGCGCCGCTGGACACGCCGGTGACGGACGACCGCTTCTATCTTCTGGGGGCGGCGGGTTCGATCCGCATCCCGGGTTTCGCCATGCCGCCGCTGATGAGCAATCACGGCAACTACATCGTCAGCCTCTCGAATGTCTGCAAATGGCTGGGCGCGCAGGCCGAAGCGCTGGGCGTGGAGATCTATCCGGGCTTCCCGGCCGCCGATCTCGTGATCGCGGACGGCGTGGTCAGGGGCGTGACCACCGGCGATCTCGGCGTCGCCAAGGACGGCCATCACAAGGACAGCTTCACGCCGGGCATGAACATCC
>CAZMHP010000077.1:0-11903 GCA_964566095.1 uncultured Rhizobium sp.
ATGGACCCGATCGAGGCGGTGATCCGCTCCAGCGCCCAGCGCCTGCGGCCCGTGTTCCTGACCACGATCACGGCGATCGGCGGCCTTTTGCCGATGATGTTCGCGGTCGAGATCAATTTCGCCACCCGCGACGTGACGATCGGCGGCCCCAACGGCTTGATGTGGGTCGACCTTTCAACCGCCATCGTGTTCGGCCTGGCGTTCTCCAAGATGATCACGCTGGGACTGGTGCCGGCGATGCTGGCCCTGCCCTATCGGCTCAAGGAACGCCGCGCGGCAAAAGCCGCGGCTGCGGCCGGCGCCCTGCCCACGCCGTCGCGAGCGCGCAATTGGCGCGACGGCGGCGCCGAGCCGGAGGCACAGCCGGCGGAGTGATCAACCCGCCGCGACCGGCGTGGCGCGGGCGATGCCCGGCGCGACGTCGGGATCGTTCTCCACGGCCTTGAGCAGCTCGCGCGCCTGATCGGCCTGCTTCTGCTTGTTCCACATGGACGCGTAGTGGCCGCCGCGCGCCACGAGTTCGTCATGGCGGCCGCGTTCGACGATCTCGCCATGGTCGAGCACCAGAATCTCGTCGGCATCGATCACGGTCGACAACCGGTGCGCGATGACGAGCGAGGTGCGGTTGCGCGAGACTTCGTGGAGCGCGCCCTGGATCTCGCGCTCGGTATGGGTATCGAGGGCCGAAGTCGCCTCGTCCAGCAGCAGGATCGGAGGATTCTTCAGGATCGTGCGCGCGATGGCGACGCGCTGTTTCTCGCCGCCCGAGAGTTTGAGGCCGCGCTCACCGACCATCGCGTCATAGCCCAGCGGCAGTTCGCGGATGAATTTGTCGATCTGGGCGAGACGCGCGGCTTCCTTGATTTCGGCCTCGGTGGCGCCGATGCGGCCATAGGCGATATTGTAGCGGACCGTGTCGTTGAACAGCACGGTATCCTGCGGGACGATGCCGATGGCGTGGCGCAGCGAGGACTGAGTCACGTCGCGGATGTCCTGGCCGTCGATGGTCACGCTGCCCGATTTGATGTCGTAGAAGCGGTAGAGAATGCGGCTGATCGTGGACTTTCCCGCGCCGGACGGGCCGACGACGGCGACCGTCTTGCCGGCGGGCACGGTGAAGCTGATGCCCTTCAGAACGGTCCGCGCGGGCTCATAGGCGAAGACGACGTTGTGGAATTCGATCGCGCCGCCGGTGACGGCGAGGTCGGGCGCACCCGGCTTGTCCTTGACCTCGATCGGCTGGTTCAGAAGGCGGAACATCGCCTCCATGTCGACCAGTGCCTGGGTGATTTCGCGATAGACGGTGCCCAGCAGGTTCAGCGGCTGATAGAGCTGGATCAGGATCGCGTTGGCGGCGACCAGCGTGCCGATGCTGATGCGGCCGGCCTTGATGTCGTAGGCGGCGAGCGCCATCACGATGCCCAGCCCCAGCGCCATGATGATCGCCTGGCCGGTGTTGAGCACGGAGAGCGAGACCTGCGCCTGGATGGAGGCGCGGGAATATTTCGCCATCGACTTGTCGAAGCGGCGGGTCTCGTGCACCTCGTTGTTGAAATATTTGACGGTCTCGTAGTTGAGCAGGCTGTCGACCGCTTTGGTATTGGCGTCGGTGTCGCTCTGGTTCATGTCGCGGCGGAACTGGATGCGCCAGCGGGTAATGGCGAAGGTAAACCAGACATAGGCGACGACCATGGCGAGCGTCGTCAGCGACACCCACACGCCGTTCTTCTGCAGCAGGATGATGCTGTAGAAGGCGAGCAGCAGGATGGTCGGGAAAATGCTGAACAGCGCGAAGGACAGCATCGTGTCGATGCCCTTGGTGCCGCGCTCGATCACGCGCGACAGTCCGCCGGTCTTGCGTTCCAGATGAAAGCGCAGCGACAGCGTGTGGACATGCGCGAAGGTCGAGACCGCGACCTCGCGCATGGCGTGGTACTGCACCTTGGCGAAAATGCCGTCACGCAGCTGCGCCAGGGTCTGCATCAGAATGCGGCTGACGGTGTAGGCGGCGATCAGCGCCAGCACCGCGCCGATCGCGATCCGGCCGGGCGAGCCGCCCAGCCGGTCGATGGCATAGCCGTAGAACAGCGGCGAAAAGCTGGTGGCGGCGGTCGCCAGGATCAGGAAGAACACCGCGACGACGACGCGCAGGCGCAGCTCCGGCTGCCCCTTGGGCCACAGATAAGGCATCAACATCCAAAGGGGACGGAAGGACGGGGCGCCGTCGCCCTCCTCGACCGCGGGGTGCGCCATCTAATGCCCCATATTGCCGCCGCCGAACGCGAGGAACCCCGCGATCAACGCGATCAACGCCACGGCCAGGATGACGATCACTCCACGGGGCACGGCTAGCCTTTCTGTGGCAAGCTGTTTAGGAACTGCGGCGCGTGCGCGCAACCCCGATCGAGATATGGAAAAGACCTCACACGGCATCTGCGTTTTCTGCGGCTCCTCGTCCGGCGCGCGGCCGTCCTACGGCGCGGCGGCGCAGCAACTTGGCAGCATGATCGGCCGGCGCGGCCATTTTCTGGTGTTCGGCGGCGGCGGCAACGGGCTGATGGGCGAGGTGGCGCGGGCGGCGCACGGCGCGGGCGCGAAGGTCTTGGGCGTGCTGCCCGACTTCCTGCGCCGAATCGAGGTGCCGCTGGAACCCGAATCGGAGGACCTCGTCATCGTCCCGGACATGCAGATCCGCAAGCAGAAGATGCTGGCGGCGGCGTCCGCCTTCGTGGTGCTGCCGGGCGGGCTGGGCACGCTGGACGAACTGTTCGAGGTGCTGTCGATCTCGCAGCTCAAAGTCCACGACAAGCCGATCGTGATCGTCGACACCGACGGGTTCTATGCGCCGCTCTGGCCGCTGCTGTCGCATATCGTGCGCGAGGGCTTCGCGCTCCGGAGCATCGAGACGCTGTTCCATGTCGCAAAGACGCCGCACGAGGCGATGGACAAGATCGAGGCGCTACTCGGCGACCCGGCGCGATAGAAGCGGCAGCCGCCCCTCCAGGCTGACCAGGAGCAGCGCCGTCCAGATGCAGCCGAAGGCGATGGCGTTGGTGCGGGTGAAGGGCTCACCCAGCATCGCCGTCGCCACGATCAGCGTGATCGACGGCGAGATGTATTGCAGGAAACCCAATGTCGTCATGCGCACGCGCCGCGCGCCCGCGGCGAACATCACGAGCGGCAATGCGGTCAACGGCCCGGTGAAGACCAGCAGGGCGTCGCGGCCTAGCGCGGGCGACGGAAAGGCGCCGGTACCGTCGAGCGCCCACATCACGACAAAAATCAGCGTGACGGGCAGCAGCAGCACGGTCTCGACCGTCAGGCCGTCGAGCGAATCGACCGGCGTCAGTTTGCGGACATAGCCGTAGAAGCCGAAGCTCAGCGCCACGCCCAGCGCGAGCCAGGGAATGTGGCCAAGCGCCAGCGCCTCCACCGTCACGGCGACGCCCGCCAGGCCGATGGCGGCGATGCGGATGCGCGAGATCTTCTCGTTCAGCAGCATCACGCCCAATCCGATGGAGACCAGCGGCGTGATGTAGTAGCCGAGCGCGGCGTCCACGAGTTGATGGGTCGTGACGCAATACATGTAGAGCGTCCAATTGACGGTGATCAGCAGGCTGGAGGCCGCCAGAGCGCCCATCAGTCGCGGCGTGCGCGCGATACTCACGAGGCGCGAAAGCCGGCCGCGGCCGGCACTGACGGCCAGGCCGAACAGCGAGCACCACAGAATGCGGTGCAGCGTGATCTCGAACGGGGAGATGCCGACCAATAGCGCCCAATAGAGCGGCACCAGACCCCAAATGAAATAAGCGCCGCCGGCATAGAGAATGCCGCGTGTCTCGCCGTGGTGTTCGTGGTGTTCCACTTATCTCTTTTCCCAACCGTCATGGCCGCCCTCGTGGCGGCCATCCATAGTCACGAGCGGCAGTCGTGCTTATGGGTGGCCGGGACAAGCCCGGCCATGACGAGAATTTTTGCTGCCGGACGATGCGACAGTAGCGCAGTCACGGCGATTTGCATCCGTCGCAATCACGCGCACCGGCTATGCGCGGGCGCCATCGCGAAACAATTTGTAACGAATCGAGTCCATCAACGCCTCGAACGACGCATCGACGAGGTTGGGCGAGACGCCGACGGTCGACCAGCGATTGCCCTTGCCGTCGGCGCTCTCGACCATCACGCGAGTCACGGCTTCGGTGCCGCTCGTGAGGATGCGCACCTTGTAGTCCACCAGACGCAGATCGGAGAGATGCGCCGAATAGATGCCCAGATCCTTGCGCAAGGCATGATTGAGAGCGTCGATCGGGCCGTTGTGGCTTTCGCTGACGTTCATCAGCACCGCGCCGCCGACCAGGATCCGCACCACGGCCTCCGACACCGTCACCAGCTCGCCGCGCGCATTGTGCCGCTTCTCGACCAGGACGCGGAAGGAATCGACGTCGAAATATTCGGGCAGGTTACCGAGCGCGCGCCGCGCCAGGAGCTCGAACGAGGCCTCGGCGCCGTCATAGGCATAGCCCAGGAATTCGCGCTGCTTGATGTCGTCCAGCAGGCGCGCGATGCGCGCGTCCTTGGCATCGACGTCGATGCCGACCTCGGCGAGCCGCGCCAGCAGATTGGACCGTCCGGCCTGATCGGACACCAGGATCTTGCGCGCATTGCCGACCGTCTCGGGCGGCACATGTTCATAGGTGCGCGGATCCTTGGCGACGGCGGAGGAATGCAGCCCGCCTTTGTGCGCGAAGGCCGAGGGGCCGACATAGGCGGCGTGGCGGTTGGGGGCGCGGTTCAAGATCTCATCCAGCGTGCGCGAGACGTGCACGAGCTGCTTGAGCTGATCGCGGCCGACACCGGTTTCGAAGCGCGTGGCATAGCTGTCCTTGAGCAGCAGCGTCGGCAGCAAAGAGCAGAGATTGGCATTGCCGCAGCGTTCGCCGAGCCCGTTGAGCGTGCCCTGCACCTGCCGCGCGCCGCCGCGGATCGCCGCCAGGCTGACCGCCACCGCCTGCTCGGTGTCGTTGTGCGCGTGGATGCCGAGATGGGCGGCGGGCAATGCGCGCTTCACCTCGGAGACAATTTCGTAGACTTCCTCCGGCAGGGCGCCGCCATTGGTGTCGCAGAGCACGATCCAGCGCGCGCCCGCCTCGTGCGCCGCCTTGATGCAGGCGAGCGCGTATTCCCGATTGGCCTTGTAGCCGTCGAAGAAATGTTCGGCGTCGAACAGCGCCTCGCGCTTCTTGGCGACGACCGCGGCGATGGAGTCGGCGATGCCGTCGACATTGTCGCCGCGCGGGATTTCGAGCGCGACATCGACGTGGAAATCCCAGGTCTTGCCGACGAGGCAGACCGCGTCCGCCTTCGCGTCCAGCACGGACGAGAGGCCCGGATCGTTGGCGGCGCTGCGGCCGGCGCGCTTGGTCATGCCGAAGGCGGTGAAGCGGGCCTTGGCGAGCGGCGGACGCTCGGCAAAGAACGCGGTGTCGGTCGGATTGGCGCCGGGCCAGCCGCCCTCGACATAGTCGATGCCAAGCCCGTCGAGCGCGAGCGCGATCTGGCGCTTGTCCTCGACCGAGAAATCGACGCCTTGGGTCTGCGCCCCGTCGCGCAGGGTGGTGTCGAAAATATATAGTCTTTCCAAAGGCATACGTTACTTTCGGCAATATAATTGTTTTCGACTACGCGCGCGGGAGGCGCCCTTTCCGGCCGCAAAGGCGCACGGCCCACGCACATGATAAGGCCGTTTGCGCGCTGTTCGATAAGTTTGTGCGAGACGTTCCCCTCACCCGAAATTCGCTGCGCGAATTTCGACCTCTCCCGTGAACGGGAGAGGTATTTCGCGACGTCACCTCTCCCGCTTGCGGGAGAGGTCGGCCAACGCGAAGCGTTGGACGGGTGAGGGCAAATTCCAACACAATCATCTCTTGAATTCCCACGTCGTGCCGGTGGGGCCGTCTTTCAGCACGATGCCCTTGGCGAGGAGCTCGTCGCGGATGCGGTCGCTTTCCTGGAAGTCCTTGCGCGCGCGGGCGGCCCTGCGCGCTTCGATGGCGTCGGCGACGGCGACCTCGTCCACCGCGGTCTTCGCCGCGATCTTGAGCTGCACATTGGAAAAGCCGAGCAGACCCAATCCGCCGGCGCGCTCATGGTCCGCGCCTTTGTGCAGTTCGGCGATCGCCTGCGGCGTGTTGAGGTCGTCGCTCAGAGCTTCGAGGAAAGCCGCGCCGATCGGCGGATCGGCCAGCGGTTCGGTCGCGGCGTACCACTTTTCCAGCGTCTTCCAGCTTTCGTTCATGCCGGCGACGGTCCAGTCCATCGGCTGACGATAATGCGAGCGCAGCATGTTGAAGCGCAGCACCTCGCCCGGCCAGTCGGCGAGCAGTTCGTGGATGGTGACGAAGTTGCCGAGGCTTTTCGACATCTTCTCGCCTTCGACGTTGAGGAAGCCGTTGTGCATCCACACCCGCGCTAGCGGATGGCCGCGATGCGCGCCTTCGGACTGTGCGATCTCGTTCTCGTGATGCGGGAAGACCAGATCGATGCCGCCGCCATGGATGTCGAACGTCTCGCCGAGATATTCCGCCGCCATCGCCGAGCATTCGATGTGCCAGCCGGGACGGCCGCGGCCCCAGGGACTGTCCCAGCCGGGCGTGTCGGCGTCGGATGGCTTCCACAGCACGAAGTCCATCGGGCTTTTCTTGTAGGGCGCGACGTCGATGCGGGCGCCGGCGATCATCTCGTCCAGGTTCTTGCGCGCGAGCTTGCCGTAATCGGGCTTTGAGGAGACGTCGAACAGCACATGGCCGTCGGCAGCGTAAGCATGGCCGGCGGCGATCAGCGTTTGGATCATCGCGATCATCTGCGCGACATGCTCGGTGGCGCGCGGCATCTGAGAAGGCGGCAGGCAGCCGAGCGCCGCGACGTCTTCCTGGTAGATGTCGTAGGTGCGCGCGGTGAGCTCGCGCACGGCATCGAGGATCGGCACGTTGCGCGCGCCGCGCGCCTGCAGCGCCCGCGCGTTGATCTTGTCGTCGATGTCGGTGATGTTGCGGACGTACGTGACGTGGCCGTCGCCGTAAGTGTGGCGCAAGAGGCGGAACAGCACGTCGAACACGATCGCCGGCCGCGCATTGCCGATATGGGCGTAGTCGTAGACGGTCGGGCCGCAGACATACATCCGCACGTTTTTGGGATCGAGCGGGGCGAAATCCTCCTTGGACTTCGTCAGCGTGTTGTAGAGGCGAATGGTCATGGCGGTGCTCTTCTTACAGTGATTTGGTCGTTCCCCTCACCCGGAAATGCTTCGCATTTCCGACCTCTCCCGTGAACGGGAGAGGTTATCCGCGCTTACCTCTCCCGCTTGCGGGAGAGGTCGGCCGACGCGAAGCGTCGGACGGGTAAGGGCAATTGGCGATGAGGTTTGGGCAAAGGGGCGTGTCGCGGCGTCAGCCGCAAATCGAACAGCAGATGTGGCGGATGAAGGTCACGCCGTTTCCCCTTTGAGGCGCGCAAGGGTTTTGCCGCGCCCGATGAGGGGTAGCAGTTTTTTGAGTTCCGGTCCATCGCCCCGCGCAGTCAGCGCCAGGCGCAACGGATGGAACAGCGCCCTGCCCTTGGCGCCCGTCGCCGCGGACACCGCCTTGGTCCAGGTGCCCCAGGTGGTCTCGTCCCAAGGCTCGGGCGGCAGGAGGCCGGCGGCCTGGATGGTGAGATCGGGGTTCTCCAGCAGCGGCGCGACGAGACCGTCGACGACACTCCACCATGCGCCCGCGTCGGCGAGCTTCGACAGGTTCGGCCGTACGGCCTCCCAGAACGGCGCGCCGCCGCCGACACCAAGCGCGGTGAGATGGTCCGCGACAGCATCATAGGGCAGCAGATGCAGCAGCTTGCCGTTGAGCTGCGCCAGCTCGGTGACGTCGAACTGGGCCGGCGCGCGGGCGATCTTGGTGAAGTCGAACTCGGTGGCGAGCGCTTCCAGCGACGCACGCGGCTCGACCGGATCGGAGGTGCCGATCTTGGCGAGATAGGAGGCGAGCGCCAAAGGCTCGATGCCATCCGCGCGCATGGCGCGGATGGAGAGCGAGCCCAACCGCTTCGACAGCGCCTCGCCGCTGGCGGTGACGAAGAGCGGATAGTGCGCGAATTGCGGTGCCGTCGCACCGAGCGCTTCGAACAGCTCGATCTGCGGCGCGGAATTGGTGACGTGATCCTCGCCGCGGATGATGTGGGTGACCGCGAAATCGATGTCGTCGACCACGGATGGCAGCGTGTAGAGGAAGCGGCCGTCCTCGCGGATCAGCACCGGATCGGAGAGGGTGGAGGTGTCGATCTCGACCGGGCCGCGGATGAGGTCGGTCCACGCGACCTTCTTGTGCGTGAGCTTGAAGCGCCAGTGGGGCGTGCGGCCTTCGCTTTCCAGACGCGCGCGATCGTCGAGGCCGAGATTCAGCGCGGCGCGGTCATAGATCGGCGGCTTGTGCGCCGCGAGCTGGCGCTTGCGGCGGCGGTCGAGTTCGTCGGCGGTTTCGTAGCAGGGATAGAGGCGGCCGGCGTCCTTCAGTGTCTGCGCCGCCTGTTCGTAGATGTGCACGCGATCCGACTGCCGCGCGAAGACGTCGTGATCGAGGCCGAGCCACGCCATGTCTTCCAGGATCGCGGCTTCGTATTCCCGGGTGGAGCGCGTGTCGTCGGTGTCGTCGATCCGCAGCATGAACTTGCCGCCGGCCTTCTTCGCGTACAGCGCGTTCATCACGGCGGCCCGGCCGTTGCCGACCTGGAGGTAGCCCGTGGGAGACGGCGCGAAGCGGGTGACGGTGGTCATGCGAGCCGCTTCCCCTCACCTAGCAAAATCCAAGCACTTGGCTTCGCTACGCGCTTCGCCAAGTGCAGGATTTTGCGTCCTCTCCCGCGCGCGGGAGAGGTAACGTGCGCCGATAACCTCTCCCGTTTACGGGAGAGGTCGAACGGCGCGAAGCGACGTTCGGGTGAGGGCATCTCAATCCCTCGCATCGCGGAACGCGTTGGTGATGGGATAACGCCGGTCGCGGCCGAAATTGCGGGCGCTGATCTTCACGCCGGGCGGGGCCTGGCGGCGCTTGTATTCCGACACGTAGAGCAGCTGCTCGATGCGCTTCACCGTTGCGGGGTGATAGCCCTTGGCGCAGGTGGCTTCGAACGTCATCTCGTCCTCGACCAGGCATTCGAGGATGCCGTCCAGGATTTCGTAGGGCGGCAGCGAATCCTCGTCCTTCTGGTTCTCGCGCAGCTCGGCCGAAGGCGGCTTGGTGATGATGCGCTCGGGGATGATGCGGCCGGCGGGGCCGAGACCGCCTTGCGGTGCCGCCTGGTTGCGCCAGCGCGACAGCGCGAAGACCTCCATCTTGTAGACGTCCTTCAGCACATTGTAGCCGCCGCACATGTCGCCATAGAGCGTGGCATAGCCGACGCTCATCTCGCTCTTGTTGCCGGTGGTAAGGACCATCGGGCCGAACTTGTTGGAGATCGCCATCAGGATCACGCCGCGGGCGCGGGATTGGAGGTTCTCTTCCGTCGTATCGACGCGCTTGCCGGCGAAGCTCGGCGCCAGCGCCGCGCCGAAGGCGTTCACGACCTCGTCGATCGCAACGGTGTCGTAGTGCACGCCGAGCAGCGCCGCGCATTCGGCGGCGTCGTACAGGCTTTCGGCGGAGGTGTATTTGCTGGGCAGCATCACGCAGCGCACGCGGTCCGGCCCCAGCGCATCGACCGCGACGGCGGCGCTGAGCGCGGAGTCGATGCCGCCGGAGAGGCCGAGCACCACGCCGGGGAAACGGTTCTTGTTCACATAGTCGCGCAGGCCCAGCATCATGGCGCGATAGACCTGCGACGAGCGGTCTTCCGACGGCGCGCGCGCGCCGGGCTCGCAGACCCAGCCGCCGACATGGCGCGACCACTGCGTCACGACGAGGCTTTCCTCGAAGGACGGCAGCACCCAGGCGAGGGAGCGGTCCGCATTGGCGACCATCGAGGCGCCGTCGAACACCAGCTCGTCCTGGCCGCCCACCTGGTTGAGATAGATCAGCGGCAGGCCGCTTTCGGTGACGCGGGCGGCGACCAGGTTGAGGCGGACATCCTCCTTGCCGGCCTCGAAGGGCGAGCCGTTGGGCACGAGGAGAATCTCGGCGCCGGTCTCCGACAGGCATTCGACGACGTCCGTCGTCCAGATGTCCTCGCAGATCGGCACGCCGACGCGCAGCCCGCGGATGTTGAACGGTCCGGGCATCGGGCCGGGGACGAAGACGCGCTTTTCGTCGAACACGCCGTAGTTGGGCAGATCGACCTTGAAGGTCTTCGCCGCGATCTTGCCGCCGTCGAGCAGGAGGAAGGCGTTGTAGAGCTTGTCGTGCTCGACCCAGGGCGAGCCGATCAGGACGGCCGGCCCCCCATCGGCGGTCTCCTTGGCGAATTTTTCGATCGCCTCCATGGCGTCGGATTGCAGCGCCGGCTTGAGCACCAGATCCTCGGGCGGATAGCCGACGATGAAGAGTTCCGAAAACAGGACGACGTCGGCGCGCTGCCGCGCGGCCTCGGCCCGCGCGGCGCGTGCCTTGCCGAGATTGCCGTGGATGTCGCCCATCACCGGATTGAGCTGGGCGAGCGCGATGCGAAAGCGGTCCGTCATGGACGTGGTTTAGCGCGGCTCATTCCATCGGACAAACCGGCTCGGACGCGCCCGAGCGGCGGGCGCCGGCGCAGAGCGCATCCCAAAACGGCGTCAATCGGCCGGTGGTGTCTTCGATCATGCCATCCAGCTGCGAAGCGGTGAAGTCGCCAGCCTTGGCGGACAGCCAGCGGGGCAGGTAGGGGCCGTGGCACAGATCCGACCCGACCGCGCCCGTGTGGCAGGCCTGAAACGACAGGACGTTGTAGTTGAGGACCGCCAAGACCAGCGTGTCGAAGATTTCGTCCTTGCTGGGTCCAGCGGTTCCCGGTTGCGGCGGAGGCTGCGG
This sequence comes from uncultured Rhizobium sp., assembly GCA_964566095.1. Taxonomy (GTDB): domain Bacteria; phylum Pseudomonadota; class Alphaproteobacteria; order Micropepsales; family Micropepsaceae; genus Rhizomicrobium. The sequence goes on from CAZMHP010000077.1 coordinate 10,986, forward strand.
CACCGCCAGGCGGGGCAGCAGGTCGCGGCTCTCGCTCATCATCACGTCGAGGCGGCCGACGGAGATTTGGAGTACCGCCAAGGCGTCGTCGCCTGCCGACGCCGGGACGAACGCAAACACGGCGAAAAGAAAGACTGCGGCGAACCGGATCATGTCGATGGCTCCACGACGGAAATCCATCGTAGCACCGATCCGAGGATTATCAGCGCGCGGCGGCGTAGGCGCGATAGGCGTCGGCCGGTCGGGCGCGTTCGGCCGCGTCTTCAATGGCAAGCGCCGTGGCGAGCGCGAGGCGTGCTTCCTGCGGCCGCACCAGCGTGGGCACGCCGTCCTTGATGGCGCGCACGAAGGAAGCGACCGACTCGCCCAGGGGATCGCCCAGCTCCAGCGGCCGCAAGGGCCGGGGCGTGGTGTTGCGGATCTTGCGGGTCATGAAATCGATTTCGATCACGCCGTCCCGGTATTCGGCGCGCATGCCCCGGCGCCGCGCGTCGCAGATGCGGCTGGTCTCCAGATGCGCCACCGTGCCGTTGGCGAAGGCGATGTCGGCCGCGACCTCGTCGGCGAGGCGGCCGTGCAGCACCTTGGACCGCGCATCCACCCGCGCGACGGCGGCGGGCACCAGCCGGTGCACGAGATCCAGATCGTGGATCATCAGATCGAGCACGACCGAGACGTCGGCGCTGCGCCCGGTCCACGGCCCCATGCGCCAGCAGGAAATGTCGAGCGGCACGTCCTGGTAGTCCAGCAGGCCCGTGCCGGCGAAGACGAAGCGTTCCTGATGGCCGACCGTCAGCACCAGACCGGTCTTGGCGGCGAGCGCGATCAGCGCGTCGGCCTCGTCGACCGAAGTGGCGATCGGTTTTTCGACCAGGACATGGGCGCCGGCGTTCAGGAAGGCGCGGACGATCTCGGCAT
>CAZMHP010000078.1:0-11873 GCA_964566095.1 uncultured Rhizobium sp.
CGGTCAGCACGCGCGCGTCGGGATCGATGTCGAAGGTGCCGGTGCCGCCGCCGGAGACAATCTTGGGCGGGCGGCCGGCCTTGACGAGTGCGTCGCGCAGTTCGCCCAGTTCCTTCATGACATGCAGCGAAAGCGCGCGCCGCTCGTTCGGCGACTCCAGATGCTGGGCGTGGCCGGCATAGCATTGCAGACCGCGAAAGCTGAGGCCCTTCGCCGCCGTGACTTGCGCGACCAGCGCCGGCGCGTCGGCAGGCGCGATGCCCGTGCGGCCCATGCCGGGATCGATATCGACCAGCACGCCGAGCGTCTTGCCGCCGGCGTGCGCCGCCGCGTCGAGCTTTGCCGCGATTTCGGCGTTGTCGCATACGACGATCAATTCATCGATGCGCGCGTTGAGCGCGATGACCCGGGCGATACCCGCATCGGTCACCACGGGCGACGTGACGAGGATCGATGCGATGCCGCCCGCCGCCAACGCCTCCGCCTCGCCGAGCTTGGCGCAGCACACCCCGAGCGCGCCGGCCGCGATCTGGCGGCGCGCGATCTCCACCGATTTGTGCGTCTTGGCGTGGGGCCGCAAGGCGACACCCGACGCCCCGGCATGCTCTGTCATGCGGGCAAGATTGCGCTCGAAGATGTCGAGATCGATGACGAGCGCGGGGGTCTGAAGCCGCGCCGCCCCACCCGGAATGCCGACCAGATCTTCGTTCAGCGATCTCATGTTTCCCCGACGGCGCCACAATGCACGACGCAGTATTGCGCGGGCGCGCGCACATTATAAGGTCTTTGCGTGAGCGTCGCCCTTCTTCTCATCCTTCTATCCGCCGCGGTGCATGCCGTCGTCAACGTGCTGACCAAGCGCGCCGCGGACAAGTATGCGATGCGGCTGCTGATCGGCGTGTTCTCGGCCGTCCTGGTGACGCCGGCGCTGTTCTTCCTGCCGCTGCCGAGCGGGCGGGCCATCTGGTTCCTCTGCGGCACGGCACTGGTGCATGCCCTATACGAGCTTCTCCTCGTGAGATCCTATGAGAGCGCGGCGTTCTCGGCAGTCTATCCCGTGGCGCGGGGCACCGGCCCGTTGTTCACCGCGCTCGGCGCGATCTTGCTGCTGCGACAGCATGTGCCGCCGATCGAACTCGCCGGCATCGCGCTGATCTGCGGCGGCGTGATCGCCATCGGCCTCTCGCACCGGACGACCGACGGCGCGCTTAAAGGCCTCGGCTTCGCGCTGGGAACCGGCTTGACCATCGGCTGCTACACCCTGATCGATGCCAACGGCGTGCATGCGGTGACCAACCCCTTCACTTATGTGCTGTGGTTCTTCGTGGCGCATGGCGCATCCGTGCTGCTGACGGCGCCGGGCATTCGTGGCCACGCGGTGGTCATCGAGGCCAGACGGCAATGGCGGCTGGGCGTCGTGACGGCCGCCCTTTCCATCGTGAGCTATGGCTCGGCCATGCTCGCCTATCGCTACGGCGCCACGGCGCAACTCGCGGCGTTGCGCGAAACCAGCGTGCTGTTCGGCACGGCGCTCGCCATGACGTTCCTGGGCGAGCACATGACGCCGCGCCGCTGGGCTGCCGCGGGTGCGATCGCCGCCGGCGCGATCATGCTACAAATGGGTTCATGAAGGTCTTCTATTCCACCGCCCATCTGGACCATGCCCCGCCCGAGGAGTTCGAGGGCGGCCGTCTCAATCCCGCCGTCGAGATACCGGCGCGGGTCGAACGCGTGAAGGCCGAAGTCGAGCGCCGTGCCATCGGCCCGGTGCTCGCGCCCATCGATTTCGGCTTGGCACCGATCGGCCGTGTCCACGACGCCGGCCTGATCACGTTCCTCGGCGAGGCCAGCGCGCTGTGGCGCAAGCGCTATGGCGAGGACGCGCCGCCCGCCATCCCCTCCGCCTGGCCGGCGCGCGGCCTGCGCGACCGCTTCGACGGTGATATCGAGGCGCGCCTGGGCACCTATGCGTTCGATACGGCGACGCCGATCGTCAAAGGTACGTGGAGCGCCGCGTTGGCCGCGGTCAATTGCGCGCTCGCGGCGGCGCAGACGCTGAAGGAGGGCGAACGCGCCGCCTTCGCGCTGGCGCGCCCGCCCGGCCATCATGCCGGCGCCGACGTGTTCGGCGGCTATTGCTATCTGAACAGCGTCGCCGTCGCGGCGCAGTGGCTGTGCGATCGGGGACTGCGGCCGGCGATCCTCGATGTCGATTACCACCATGGCAACGGCACGCAGAGCATCTTCTACGGCCGGAGCGATGTGCTGTTCTGCTCGATCCATGGCGATCCGACGTTCGCCTATCCGCATTTCCTGGGCTTCGCCGACGAGATCGGCACCGGCGCCGGCGAGGGCGCCAATCTCAACCTGCCGCTGCCCATGTACAGCGCGTGGGACGCCTATTCGGCCGCGCTCGACGCCGCGTTTGCGCGTATCGCGGCGTTCGGTCCGGACGTCCTTCTGGTGTCGCTCGGCCTGGACACGTTCGAAGCCGATCCGATTTCCCTATTCAAGCTGACGGCGAGCGACTATCTGCGCCTGGGCGAGCGGATTGCGCGCCTCAAGCTTCCGACGCTGTTTCAGTTCGAGGGCGGCTACAATCTGGGCGCCCTCGCCGCGATCACCGTCAACGTGCTCGAGGGCTTCGAGAGCGCCTGACGATCGCGGGAGAGCTATTGCTTTCGCCCATGCGCGGGATTGCCGGCCTGGCAGGCATGCTGATGCAGCGTGGCCCAGGTGATCACGTCCTGCCGGTAGATCTCCTCGATCGACAGCACCTGCGAGGGCGAGAGCGAAGACTGGCTCACGCGCTCCGACGTGCCCGGTTGCGTGCCGCACGACCGGCGCTTGGCGACCAGAAGATCGGTAGATGCCGAACCGCGCGACAAGATCAGCGCGCGAAGCGGAACGGCAAGCGCCTGGGTCATCTGCTGCTGCGCGCCTGCGCCGGTCGCCGACGTGGCTGCGCCGCCGGACTGGGCCGGCGTCGAATTGGGCTGGGGCCGAAGTTGATCAGCGGGCACGGCCATGGTCGGCGCGAGACGGACCCGGCCATACTCGTAATATGTCGACTTCATGAGCTTGCCGAACGCGTAAGGCAGCGTCAGGGCATAGAGCAGCGACAGCACGGCCAGGGCCAGCATGAAATGCTGCGCCGCCGCCGATCGCAAAATCGCGAGGGCAAGGATTGCGATGAGCGACATGAGCCAGAGTTGCGCCAGGAACTCGCCGTTCAAGGCATGTTGGTTGGCCGCCAGCCCACCCGGCAGGCACGTCACGTTGGGCACGTTGACCTTGGTCGGCCCGATGCTGTCGCCGATGCGGCTGCACACGATCTCGCTCCAAAGCCGCTCCGTACGCGCGCTGACCAGGGACTCCGTTCCATGCTGCAGCCGTTCGGCGAAGGTCTGCCCCAAGTCCGGCGAATCCGTGCCATGCGACCAGGAGCCGAGAATGACGTTTTCCACTTTCAGAAGCGGCGCATCGAATACCAGGAATTTGAAGAGCAGCAGCACGACCGCGAGAGCCGGCACGAGATAGGCGTGATAGCGGTGATAGAAGGCGGAGCGGTCCAGCCGCAGCCCATGCGCGACGCTGGGAAGCAGCAGCACGCAGGCCGTCGCCAACGTGGCGCCGATGAGCCCCCAGAAGAATCCCGCGATCGAAACCTGGGTAAAGGCGAACAGCGCGGTGACCACACCGACGATCGCGGCGATCACGGCCACGACGAAGTCGGCGGCACTCGATATGTAACGGCTCGAATCGGTGGATGCACCCAGCCCGAGCAGCCCATCCTGGGCGCTTTGGGCGACGAAGCCGACGACCCCGAACAGGACCGTGACCGAGGGCACGAGCCATTTGGCGATGTCCGAGGCCAACACCTTGACGGTGTCGTCTTCCGCCGCGACGTGATTGCCCGATCGACGTGCCATGGCCGCGTCCCCGACGGGCCGAAATGGCGGCCCGAAGCGCTCCACAATCACGAGAGCATGCATTGCGATCGAAGACAAGCCGACTTTGCAGTATTGCGATTTCGAATATTTACATTCTACTTCGGTGCGCCGCCGTCATCCTTTTGCATCGCCTGATGTATCTTGGCGGTCGCGGTCTTGACCGCGTCGGCGGCCTTGTCGACCGCCCGGGCGGCGCCGTCGCCGGTCGTGGCCTGCATGCCGTCGATGGCCTTGTCGAGCGCCTGTTTCACGCTGGCCGCGGTGCCGCCCTTCTCGTATTCGCGCAGGATCACGGCTTCGAGCTTTTCGATCACGGCGTCCACCGTGAAGTCCTTGTTCAGGCTGCGCTCGCGATGCGCGACGATGGAATAGATGTCGATGGAATCGTCGATCGTGCGACCCATCTCGACCAGCTTGTAGAAGCGCTCGCCTTCGCTCTTGCCCCTGACGACGAGATCGAACAGCGCGACCGCGAAGGTCAGCGGAATCTGGAAGAAATTGTGCAGGTTGTTGAGCGCGAGCTTGGCTTCGAACACCGCGACGTCGCGCAGAAACCTCCAGCGCGCATCGGGGCCTTGGGGCGGCGTCGGGACGATATCGGACATGACGTTGTGTTAGCACCGCGATGCCGGCCAGCCAATGCGGCAACTTCAGAACGGCGCGCCTTGCGCCGCGCAGAGGAATTTCATCAACGGCATGGCGGCACGAAAGGTTTCGGTCACGGCATCGGGAAGCTTCGGCGATTGCGCCAGCTTCAAATCGCCATCGTGCATGGCGAAGAAGCTCTTGCGCTTGATGTCCGCGATGAGCGGATGTTCGGGATCGTAGCCGCGCGGGGCGCGCGATAGCACGTGATCGCCGCCGAGCCCGCCGAAGGTCTTGACGAACGTCCTGTCGGCGGTGACGGCCTTCCAGGCCGATGGGCGCTTGACGATGGCGTCGCGGATCTTCGCCAGCGCGGGCGGTTCGGGCATGTACATCCCGCCGCCGAAGAACACCGCGTCGTCGGCAAAGTGCATGTAATAGCCGGGGGCATGAATGTCCTTCGCCGACACGTGGCGAAAGTGACAAGCGGCGTGCTCCTTGTAGGGACGCTTGTCCTTGGAAAACCGCGTGTCGCGATAGATGCGGAACATCGAGCCGCCGTTCGGCTTGGGATCGGCGAGGAAGCGTTTGGATATCTTGGCGAGCCTGGGCTGCATCGCGGCGATGAATTCCGCCATCGGCGCCTGGACCGAGGTCTTGTAACGCGCCTTGTTCGCCTCGAACCAGGCGCGCTCGTTGTGCGCCTTCAGCTCGCGAAAGAACGCGAAAAAGTCCTTGGGAAATCCGGCAAAGCCATCCGCCATCTCCGCGCCCTCCGCCGCGCCGCTGCCGAAGCGGAGGTTAAGCCGCCGCCCCGCGAGCAGCAATCCGTGCGCGCCTCACGAATCGGCAAATAGCGACTTGACCGTCGGCGCAAAACCCATGGGCGCCGTCACCTTGAAGATCGCACTCGCACGCAGGCACAAGACGCCGTCGGCGGTCGCCAGCCCCTGCGCGAAGAACAGGCTCTTTCCGGCGCGCAGGAACTCTGCCCTGCCCTCCACCCAGGCGCCGAGCCGCGCCGGTGCGATGAAGTCGAGGGTGAGATTGACGGTCGGCGCGAAGCCGACATCGGCTTTGCTTTGCAGGCGCGCGGCGATCGGCACGAACATGTCGGCGAAGGTCGCGAGCATGCCGCCATGGGCGACCTGGCCGGGATTGCAATGGCGCGGCTCGACGCGAAAGCCCATGACGAGCTTTTCGTCCGCCCATTTGCCGTAAAGCGGGCCGACCATCTCGACAAAGCCGGTGTTGAACTGCAACGGGCGAAAGCCCGCCGGGATCGTGCTGGACATGCGAACCTTGGCGATAGCGATGCGCCACTGTGGCGGCGAATGCAGACGGGCACAACATCGCCGCTCACGATTGCGTCACCGCGCCACCGCGCCTTGCCAGCCATCTCCGGCAAACCTACCTTTGGGCCGGTGAACCGATTTTTCCTCCTGTTGTCGCTCTTGGTCTGTTGCGTCGTCGGCGCCGGACACGCACAAGAGCACAAGGACCGCGAATTCCAGGAATGCCCCGATTGCCCCGTCATGGTGGGTATTCCGGCCGGCGGCTTCGTGATGGGCAGTCCCGCGAGCGAGGTCGGCCATTTCGACAACGAAGGGCCGCAGCATGCCGTTTCGGTGCGGGCATTCGCGCTCACCAAATACGACGTAACGAGCGAGGAATTCCTGAAATTCCTGCAAGCGACGGGCTACAAGCCCGCCGCGTGCAATGCGCTGCTCAATTTGCGCTGGCATCCCGCGGAGAGCGGCTTTGCGCGCCCGCCGGTCGAGGTGCAGCCGCCACAATGGCCGGCCGTGTGCCTCGAATGGAAGGACGCGCAAGCCTACATCGCCTGGCTGAACGCGATGGTGAAGAAGGCGCGGCCCGCGCTCGCCGGCCGAAGCGGTCCCTACCGGCTGCCCAGCGAGGCGGAATGGGAGTACGCCGCGCGCGGCGGCACGACGACCGCGCGCTGGTGGGGCGATGCCTTGGGGAGCGGAAACGCCAATTGCAACGGCTGCGGCAGCCCGTACGACGCGCGCGTGCTCGCGGACGTGACCAGTTTTGGCGCCAACCCGTTCGGGCTCTATGGCGTGCTCGGCAATGCCTGGCAGTGGACGGCCGATTGCTGGCATCCCAGCTATGTCGGCGCGCCGCGCGACGGCTCGGCGTGGGTCAGTGGCGACTGCTCGCGCCATGTTTTGCGCGGCGGTTCCTGGGACAACGTTCCGCTGTTCGTGCGCTCCGCGGCCCGTACCGGCGCGCCGGCGGTCAAGGACGAGTATGACTACTCCAGCGTCGCGGGCTTTCGCGTGGCCCGGACATTGCCCTAAGCGGTCTGCGACATCCCACCCTGCGACATGCACGACGCGGGCCCCGCGCCGTCATTGTCGGGAAACCACGGCGAGCCTATCTCCCCCGTCATGAACACGTTGTCCGCGAAGCGCGACGAGTTTGCGGCCAGGCCCACGATCCGCGGGCTTTTGGGCCGCTGTCCCAAATGCGGCGAGGGGCGGCTGTTCCGGGCCTTTCTCAAAGTGAACGACAATTGCCCCGCCTGCGGCGAGGAATTGCATCACCATCGCGCCGACGACTTTCCCGCCTATCTGGTCATCGTGGTCGTCGGCCACATCGTGGTCGCTCTGACGCTGGGCGTGGAGGCGGCGTATTCGCCGCCCCTGTGGCTGCACGCGCTGATCTGGCTGCCGCTGACCGCCGCGTTGGCGCTGGCGCTGATCCAGCCGGTCAAGGGTCTGGTCGTGGCCTGGCAATGGCAGGCCGGCATGGAAGGTTTCGGCGCCGCCAAGCGGCTGCGCGACGCCCTCACCTGAGCGTATCGCGCGGGTTCAGGTTCAGCGTCACGTCCATCGAATAATCGATCGCGCCGGCGGGAAGCGTCAGCGGAGAAGACAGCAGAACCGCATTGCGGGCGCTGAGCGCGATGTCGCGATAGAGCGCATCGCTTGTATAGCGCTCGCGGTCCAGGATATCGACTTTCGCCACCGTGCCGTTTTTCAGCACGACGATGCGCAGCGCGATCTGGAAGCTGTGACGGCCGAGCGCCACCGCGTCGAAACTCCATTTGCGCATCACCTGGGCGCGGATGAGGTCGCGCACCGCATAGGCGGCCTGGCTGCCCGGCGTGGCGTCGCTGCTCGCCGCATCCTCCGTGGCCGGCGCGACGAGCGGCTGGGTGTTGCTTTGCGGCTGGCGCAAATGCGCGAGCGCGTTGAGTTTGGTCTCCAGATCGTCCGGCATGGGCTTGCGGCCGGTCGGCGAGGTGCCCTCGGGCGCGTTGGCGGAGGCCGGCGCGCGGTTCGCCGTATGGGGCGCGAAGGGACGCGGGATTTTCGCCTTCACCGGCGCGGGCGGCGAGGTCGTCTCATCGCCCAGCCGCACGACATCGACCGGCACGAAGCGTGACGGAGCGACGGAAGGCGACGGTCGGTGCAGCATCAAAATCACGACGAGCAGGACGAAGAGTCCGTGCAGCGCGAGCGAACCGGCGATGCCGCGGCCGTCGCCGTTCGCATAGGCAACACCGGCGCGCCACAACGCCTTTGAGTCGGAGAGATGGAAGCGCGCGATCATGCGTGTGCGATGTTAACCCTTCGCGACGCCCCCGTCCGCATGCTGCCTCCACGGCGTGCCAAGGACAAGCACTCCGCGGCGGCGAGTGCTGACCCGTTCTGTTGCGTTTGTGCACTCGACAAGTTGGCACGACGCGCTTCATCCTGCGTTTAACAATGATGTGACAGGATCGGGAAACGTAAAAGGAAGGGCCTTACGGAGCATTCGATCGAAGGGACCATCATGAGCAGTCTTGAAGCCAAGCTTCGCGGCTACCGCCTCACCACCGCGGAGATCCTCTATCGCCTTCCCGATCATCCCGCGATGCTGCAGGCCTTCATCTGGCAGGACCTCGACATCGCGCCGCGCTTTCCCGTGCTCAACAAATTCCTGCGATTCTGGGAGACCTCCATCGAGGGCAAGCTCTATCAGGTTCGGGTCGCGGCGCGCGGGTTGATCAGCGATGCCGAACTCAATCTGATCGGCGACGAATACGCGCTGCACTGAGGGCGCGCCAGGCCCGCGATCCACGGTGCGCGAAGAATAGCCATACTCTGCGCGCAGTTGCGCGCGCGGAAAACTGGCAGCAAAGTCGGACCATCCGCCATTGCAGCGATGGAGCCCCCGATGTCCGACGCCAAGACCGCCCCCGAAGCCTACACGCCGCCCAAAGTCTGGACCTGGGACAAGCCGAGCGGCGGCCAATTCGCCAACATCAACCGCCCGATCGCCGGACCCACGCACGAGAAGGTGCTGCCGGTCGGCAAGCATCCCTTCCAGCTCTACTCGCTGGGCACGCCCAACGGCGTCAAGGCGACGATCATGTTCGAGGAGCTGCTGGCGGCCGGTCACAAGGGCGCGGAATACGACGCCTGGCTGATCAATATCGGCAAGGGCGACCAATTCGGCAGCGGCTTCGTCGCGCTCAATCCGAACTCGAAGATCCCGGCGCTCGCGGACCACACCACCAATCCGCCGACGCGGGTTTTCGAGTCCGGTTCGATCCTCGTCCATCTTGCGGAGAAGTTCGGCAGCGCCTTTCTGCCCAAGAGCGGCGTCAAGCGCACCGAAACCTTCAACTGGCTGTTCTGGCAGATGGGCTCGGCGCCCTATGTCGGCGGCGGCTTCGGTCACTTCTATGCCTATGCGCCGATCAAGATCGAATATGCGATCGACCGTTTCGCGATGGAGACCAAGCGCCAGCTCGACGTGCTGAACCGCCATCTTGCCGATCACGAATACTTCGCGGGGGACGAATATACGATCGCCGACATCGCGATTTTCCCGTGGTACGGTTCGATCATCAAGGGCGCGGCCTATAATGCCGGCGAGTTCCTGTCGGTGCACGAATACACCCACGTCATCCGCTGGGTGGACCAGATCGCGGCGCGTCCCGCGGTGAAGCGCGGCCGCGCCGTCAATCGCGCCTTCGGCAAGCCGGAAGGCCAGGTGCCGGAGCGCCACGATGCCAGCGACTTCGACGGCAAAGATCTCGACTAGGCGCGGCGCCGCGGCATCAGGCGGACTTTAGCCCTCGCCGACACGCGCGCGGCGGCGGCGCGGCGGATCGGCACCGAGATGCGCGGTGATGCTCGCGAGATAGCTCTGCGTCTCCTTCGGCAATTCATGATCGCCGCGCAGGCTCGCCTCGTAGTTGCCGGGGCCGTCATTGTAGGCGGCGAACATCGCCGGAAAGCCGTAGCGTCTGTAGAGCGAGCGCAAAAGCGACGCGCCGGCCATGACATTGTCATGCGGGTTGTAGGCGTCGCCGCCGAGACCGAGTTCGCGCCGTGCGTCGTCATAGGTGTCGGGCATGACCTGCATGAGGCCCTGCGCACCGGCGGGCGAGGTGATCGGCCGGTCGCCTTCCGTGACGGTGCGCCCGCCGCTCTCCTGACGCATCACGGCGCGGATCCAGGCGGGCGGAATGCCGAAGCGCTTGGACGCTTCCTCGACAAAGGGCGTCCAGCGATCGAGCAGCGCCGTGGCGCTCATCGCCGATTCCCGTTCGAAGGCCGTGTTGGACGGCGCCGGCTGCGTGAAGAAGCGAGCATAGGGCAGCTTGACGGCATAGACGCGACTGGCTCCGATGTCATAGCGCACGCCACTCATCACCAGCATGGTGGCGAGGGTAAAGAGCGCGAAGCTCAGCGCGCCGAACGTCGCGGCAATGCCATGATGCGCGACGGCGCGAACGCGTTCAGACAATTGCTGGTCTCCGATGGATGAGAGAGTTGGCTGCGATGCCGTGTGCCTTGCACGAATGTCGTGCGTGCGCCCAAATGACGGCGGCGCGCCGCCGCTGCAGCGACGGCGCGCGCGCTTACATCACGAAGGACCGGACGAGATCAAGAGCACATCGGGCGGTTCCCGTTGTTCCGCGCGGAACCGCGCGCGCGATCGGCCCGCTCATTCACCGTCGCACGATGCCAGCGCCTCCAACTGGAAGCGGCACATGTCGCGCAGCACCACGGCGAGACTGCCGTCGAGGCCGGTCAACGCCAATTGCAGCCCTTCAAATCTTTCGACGTTGGTGGTCCGTATGGCATCGAACAGTTCCCGCGCGCCCGTCTGTCCGATCTCTTCCATCAAGCGCCGGAATGTCCGAAAGGGCCGCTCGGGATGCCGGGTATGGCCCAGCATCAGATGCGACAGGCTGATCAGCTTGCCGCTGACGACAACCTCTGGAGAAACCTCGCGGTCGCGGATGACGTGTTGTGAGGTTGCCTGTCGAATTCCGATGGCGTGCCCGGCGTGCGTCAGCAACAGGGGAAGGCTGAACGCCGCCGGCTCGCGGCTCGCAAATCCCCAACTCTCGAATATGGCGAAGGCGTCGGCGGCGCGGTACCGCGCCAGAACTTCGCCTTCGAAGACGCCGCCGACGGTGACGCCGTCCGACGAGTCGAAACGCGTGCCGAACGGGCTGTGGTTGAGCAGTTCCACGACCGGCATGAACATCTGCCCGGCTTTGGTCGTCATGACTCGCGAGTCGAGGAACCGGTCCCGCGTGCGCTGCGCGACGCTCCCGGCGAGCATGGGGCCAAGATGGAATTCGGCGGCGAGCAGGTCGCGAATCCGGTTCGGCAGCGCGTCGATCGCTTCGATGAAAGACCTACAATCCGCCTCGGCGCGACCCCATGAGAACGACGCCTGGTAGCGGCGAAAGAAGTCCTTCTCGCGAGAACCGATCGATGCGTTCGGATGCACCACCAGCGCGCCTTCCTCACACACGAGCTGGTCGCGCGCGACGAGCAGGCGGGCAGGCACGTGCACGCGCACGGGCTTGGCCGGGTCGACGACAAAGAGACCATGGCCGAACGGGCCGCGCCCGTGGCGGACATTGTCCACCGCGCCGCCGAGCGCGACGAATTCGCGGCTCATCTCCTCCCAGGTCCAGTTCGTTGCCATCGGATCTCGCCGTCACGGCCATCTTAAGAGGATTTGAGCGCCGCTGGCTCTTGACGACTCCCCTTCCCGCTTCTAAATAGCCGCTCATCTGGCCTGGCACTCTCGGTCATGGAGTGCTGCCACGTGCGAAATTCACTTTTGTTGCAATAACTTAGGGAGCAAGACGCATGAAATTCCGTCCGCTTGGCGACCGTGTGGTCGTCCGTCGCGTGAAAGAGGAACAGAAGACCGCCGGCGGGATCATCATTCCCGACACCGTGCAGGAGAAGCCCCAGGAAGGCGAGGTCATCTCGGTCGGCCCGGGCGCGCTCGACGACAACGGCAAGCGCGTCGTTCCGGAAGTGAAGGCCGGCGATTTCGTGCTGT
>CAZMHP010000079.1:0-11636 GCA_964566095.1 uncultured Rhizobium sp.
CACAACACCTTCGGCATCGGCGCGCAGGCAAGCTACGAGGTCGATCTGTGGGGCCTGAACCGCGACGAGCTGCGCGCCGCGGAGCAATCCGAACTGGCCGCGCGCTATGCGCAGCAGACCGTGGCGCTGACGATCACCGCCGACGTCGCCAACACGTACATGGACGTGCTGGCGCTGCGCCAGCGCATCGCGATCGCCAAGGCGAACATCGACGCGGCCAAGCGCATTCTCACCATCACCGAGGCGAAGGTGACGAACGGCGTCTTGTCCAATCTGGAATTGGCGCAACAGCGCGCCCAGTTGGCCGGCGAAGAAGCGACGATCCCGATGCTGGAGGAACAGGAGCGCGAGGCGCGCTATGCGCTTGCCATCCTGCTCGGCCGCGCGCCGGAAGGCTTCGACGTCACGGCGCAGAATCTCGACGGCCTGATGGCGCCGTCGGTGCGCCCAGGCCTTCCCTCCGCGCTCCTGGAGCGCCGCCCCGACGTCGCGCAGGCCGAAGCCGAGCTGCGCTCGCAGCACGCCAATGTCGACGCCGCGCGCGCCGCGTTCCTGCCGCAGATCGGGCTGAGCGGCGGCATCACGCAATTCTTCAATCCCTCCAGCCTCGCCTGGAGCATCGGCGCCTCGCTGCTGCAAGCGGTGTTCGATGGCGGGAAGCTGAGCTCGGAAAGCGATTTGCAGAAGGCGCGGCAGACCGAGTTGCTGGTCGACTACCGCAAGACCGTGTTCAGCGCGCTGAGCGACGTGGAAAGCGCCATCGGCCAGGTGACGTCGCTGACCGAGCAGCAGCGTTTGGTGACCGAACAGGTGACCAACGCGCAGGAGGCCTATCGCATCTCCGAGCTGCAATACCGCGAGGGCGTGACCGACCTTCTGACCGTGCTGCAGACACAGCAGACGCTGTTCACCGCGCAGGACCAGCTCGTCCAGATCAAGCTGGCGCGGCTGCAGGCGAATGTCTCGCTCTATCGCGCGCTGGGCGGCGGCTGGACCGTGGCGACCGATCCCAACGCGGCGCCGGATGCCGGCTGGAGCCCGCTGTAGCCTGCAACGCGAGATTGCGGGCGCGACGGCGCGTGGCGTACGGTGGTGCGATCTCCTGTAGGGATGCGCACCATGTCATCGCCGACCCAATCCTCGGGCTCGCTCGTCAACTTCACGATCACGAGCAATGGCGCAGCGATCGCTTCGGCCATACAGGTTCTTGCAATCGACATTTGGGCCGCGCTCGGCGAGGCTCCCCGCGCCCGCATCGCGGTGTTCGACGGTGCGCCCTCCGACCAGGATTTTCCGATCTCCAGCAGCGCGACCTTCGCGCCCGGCGCAAGCATCTCGATCGCGATGGGATATGACATGGAGGCGAAGGCGGTGTTCAGCGGCACCGTCCTGGCGCAGAGGATCGAGATCGACGAGCAGAGCGGGTCCCGGCTGATTGTGGAAGCCGCTGCGAAGGACGTGGCCGCCTTGCCCGGCAAAGTTCCGCCGCCGGTCCTCACCGTCACCTTCGGCCAGGACATCCTCGATCTAAAGGCACAGACCCGCCAGGTCGGGACGGCGCAGAGCAGCGGCGAGGTGCGTTTCCAGGGCAGTTCTCTTGCGGTGCCCGGCGCGACGATGGTGCTCGCGGGATTGGGCAGCCGGTTCAACGGCACGGCAACGGTCGCCGCCGTGCACCAACACATCGGCGACGGGCAATGGACGACGACCGCGGACTATGTCCTGCCGGCAGCCGACGCCGTGACGCCTACGGCGACGGCGAAATCGACGGGGCCCTTCGACCCGGTGAGCCGCACACTTGCCATCACGACGCCTAACGGCAACAGCATCCGCCTCGACGATGCCGCCAATGTCATCGAAATACGCGACGCCATGGGAAATAGCGCCGAACTTGGGCCGCGCGGCGTAACAATCGAAAGCAAGTCGAACCTGACGATCGCTGCCGCCGGCGTTCTTACGCTCAAGGCTGCCCTAATCAACATCAACTGACCGACGGAAGCGTCCGCCATGCCGCCAGCCGCCCGCCTGACCGACTTTCACCAATGCCCGATGCAGACGCCGGCCGTCCCGGCGCCGATTCCACATGTCGGCGGGCCGATTGCGGGACCCGGCGCGCCGACCGTTCTCATCGGCGGCCTGCCGGCGGCAAAAGTCGGCGACATGGCGGTTTGCGTCGGGCCGCCCGATTCGCTCGTGCGGGGATCGGCCACGGTGCGGGTCATGGGCATGCCTGCCGTACGCGTGGGCGACAGCACGGCCCATGGTGGCACCGTCACGGTAGGATTTCCGACGGTGATGATCGGCGGATGAGCGTTGCGGCTACTGGTGTCCGACGATCGGGCGCGGCTTGTATCCGGCACCGAGCGCGGCGACTTCTTCCGGCGTCAGCTTGACATCAACCGCCGCGATGGCGTCGTCGAGATGCTTCATCTTCGAGGCGCCGACGATCGGTGCCGTCACCACCGGTTGGTGCAATAGCCAGGCGAGCGCGATTTGCGCCGCCGTCACGCCCTTCTCCTTCGCCAGCGCATCGACCCGGTCGCGGACGGCGTAATCGGTCTCGCTCAAGCTGTCGGCGGTGACGAAATAGGTGTCGGACTTGGCGCGTGCGGTCTGGGCCTCGCCGCCGCGCGACCGGTTGCCGGCGAGGAAGCCGCGCGCCAGCGGGCTCCACGGAATGACGCCGATGCCGCGGTCGCGGCACAGCGGGTGCATCTCGCGCTCCTCCTCGCGGTAGACGAGGTTGTAGAAATCCTGCATCGACACGAACCTCGTCGCGCCCATCTTTTCCTGCGTGTGGAGATATTTTGAGAACTGCCAGGCGAACATCGACGAGGCGCCGATGTAGCGCGCCTTGCCGGCCTTCACGACGTCGTGCAGCGCCTCGATGGTCTCTTCGATCGGCGTCGTCGGGTCGAGGCGGTGGATCTGATACAGATCGACGAAATCGGTGCCGAGCCGGCGCAGCGAATTGTCGATGCCGGCCATGATATGCTTGCGCGACAAGCCGCGATCGTTGACGTCGTCGCTCATCACGCCGCACACCTTGGTCGCGATCACCACGTCGTCGCGCTTGGCGAAATCCTTCAGCGCCTTGCCCAGAACCTCCTCGCTGCGCCCGACGGAGTAGACATCGGCGGTGTCGAAGAAATTGATCCCGGCCTCCAGCGCGCGCTTGATGAAGGGCCGCGACTCCTCCTCGCCCAGCACCCAGTCGCGCCAATTGGGCGAGCCATAGGTCATGGCGCCCAGACAGATGCGCGAGACTTTCAGACCGGTGTTGCCCAGGCGCGTGGTTTTCATGGCTTCTCTCCGAGAGCGGCTTTGCGGAGTTTAGCAATGTCGGCGCGGCGGCGCAGCACAACTGTCGTCGCGAGACGTCGCGACTAGAACCCGAATACCCATCCTGCGATCTTGGGGATTAGCCCGTCGAACACCAGCGGCGCGTCGGTGACGGCGAGGTTGATGCAGACCGGCCCGGGCTCCGCCGTCGGCGCATGCTTGATATCGGGCGTGGTCGACTGGACGTCGCCCGCGGCGAAGCGGCCGATACCGTCGTGATAGCTGCCCGTGAGCACGAGCGTCCATTCCTCGCCGCGATGGGTGTGGGTCGCGACCGCGGCGCCGGGCATGGCGCGGATCAGCCGGGCGCGCATGCCGCCCTTGGTCACCAGCGGATAGTGCGCCAGGCCGGCCGTCATGGGCCGCCACGGCACGGCGTCGAAGCTGACGCCGATATAGGGCTGCAAGGGCGCGGGAACGTCGCCCTCGAGATTGGCCTGACGCACAATCCGGGCCGACGGTGCATCGAGACGGGAGAGGACGGCACGATAGGCATCCTCGCCGAGCGCCACCGGTGGCACCCGCGCCAGCAGCGAGCCGCCCGCCGCCTCGGCGCCGGCCACGGCCGCGCGGCAGGACGCGCACAGCGCCAGATGCGACGCGACCAGGAGCGATACGGCCTCGTTCGCCGCGCCCGAGGCGTAGGAAAGCAGCAGCTCGTCGCCGGGATGATGTCGAATAGTCATGACCCGTCTCCCAGCGCCTGGCGCAGCCGCGCCATGGCGAGGCGAATCCGCGACTTTACTGTGCCCAGCGGCAATCCCAACTCGCTGGCGATGAGGCTATGCGGTTTTTCGGCCAGGAAGGACAGTTCGATGATCCGCGACTGCTCGCGCGGCAGTTGCGACAGCGCGGCGTGCAGCCTGACCTCCGCCTGCGCCCAGTCCATGCTCTCGTCGGCCCGGCGCTCCGCCGCCGGCATCAGGCAGGGATCGTTGGGATCGAGTTCGGGGCGGCGCTCCTTGCGGATCGCATCGATGCGCAGGTTGCGCGCGATCGTGAAGATCCAGGTCGAGGCAGAGGCCTTTGCCGGATCGAACAGAACCGCCTTGCGCCACACCGCGAGCATCGCCTCTTGCGCCAGTTCCTCCGCGATCGCGTTGCCGGCGCCCAGGCGCATCAGATAGCCCTTCACGCGCGGCGCGAAATGATCGAACAGCCGCTGAAAGGCGGCGCGGTCCCGGGCCTGGGCGACCGCAACGACGGCCGCGTTCCAGAGTGCCGCCTGGTCGGGCTTCGCCTCCATCAACGCCACCGGGCCCCGGGCCGGCAGGCGGCGCGGCCGGACCGGTCGCACAAATCCGAACGCCCCGGGCGGAGACAAGGTCGACGCATGCGCCATCATAGCCCCATTTACGGGGCGGCGGCGCGATCGGATCAGCGGCGCGCCTGATCCGACCCACGGCGCGGTGCGTATCACCTCCATGGCCCACAGCGCGATCTACGAAGGCTGGGTGATGCACCGGCGCCTCACGCCGCGCCATCACGCGTTCAAGTATCGCGTCTTCGCGCTGTTGCTGGACCTGGACGAGTTGGAAGACTTAAGCCGGCGCCTGCGGCTCTTTCGCTGGAACAGGCGGGGCGTCGCCAGCTTCCAGGACCGCGACCATGGCGACGGACGCGATCCGCGCCGGTGGCTGGACGGCCGGCTTGCCGCCGCCGGCATCCGCGCCGATGGGCCCAAGCGCGTGCTGTGCTATCCGCGCCTGTTCGGCCATGTCTTCAATCCGCTGAGCGTGTGGTTCTGCCATGCGGCGGACGGGCGGCTGGAGGCCATCGTCTATGAGGTCCACAACACCTTCGGCGAGCGTCACAGCTATGTGTTGCGCGCCGGCAACGACGCCGCGCTGGTCCGCCACGAGACCGCCAAGGCCTTCCACGTCTCGCCTTTCCTGTCGCTGGATTGCCGCTACCATTTCACGATCCGGCCGCCCGGCGAGGACGTGCTGATCGCGATCAACGAAGACGAGGCCGGCGTGCCGGTCCTCACCGCCACCTTCGCCGGCAAGCGCAAGCCGCTGACCGATGGGGCGCTCGCAGCGATGGTGTTGCGCCACCCGCTGATGACTCTGAAGGTCGTGGCGGCGATCCACTTCGAGGCCGTGCGGCTGATGTGGAAGGGCGTGCCGCGCCATGCGTACCGTCCAAGCTGACCTTGCGACACGTGCGGCCGCGCGGATTGATTCAGGCGGCCGCCGCTTGTAGAGCCTTGGGCATCGCCATCCACGGACAAGACGATGAGCATCAAGGGCAAGGCCTATGTCATGGGCGCGTTCGAGCATCCGACGCGCCACGCGCCGGACAAATCGACGCCGCAGCTCCATGCCGAATGCCTGCGCGGCGCCCTCGCCGATGCGGGACTGACCAAGGACGACGTCGACGGCTATTTCTGCGCCGGCGACGCGCCGGGCTTCGGTGCCATCTCGATGGCGGACTATCTGGGACTCGACAAGCTGCGGCACGTCGATTCCACCGAGACCGGCGGCTCGTCCTACATCCTGCATGTCGGCCATGCGGCGCAGGCGATCGCGGCCGGCAAATGCTCGGTCGCGCTGATCACGCTGGCCGGCAAGCCGCGCACCTCGCCGCCGGGCGGCGGCCCGCGCGGGTCGAGCGGCTTCGCGGCGGCGCCGGAAGCGGCGTTCGAAATGCCCTATGGCGGCACGACGCACAATCAATACGCGATGTGTGCGATGCGCCATTGCCACGAGTTCGGCACGACCAGCGAACAACTCGCCTGGATCAAGGTCGCGGCCAGCCATCACGCGCAGTACAATCCCAACGCGTTCCTCAGGAACGTCGTGACGGTCGAGGAGGTGCTGGCCTCACCAATGATCGCCACGCCGCTACACAGGCTGGATTGCTGCGTCGTCACCGATGGCGGCGGCGCGCTGATCGTGACCAGTCCCGAAATCGCCAAATCGCTGAAGCGCCCGCGCGTGAAGGTGATCGGCGCCGGCGAGGCGCCCAAAGGGGTGCATGGCGGCAAGATCGATCTGACGTTTTCCGGCGCGGCGTGGAGCGGGCCAAAGGCCTTCGCCGAAGCCGGCGTGGCGCCGTCCGACATCAAATACGCTTCGATCTACGACAGTTTCACGATCACCGTGCTGATGCAGCTCGAGGATCTGGGTTTCTGCCGGAAGGGCGAAGGCGGAAAATTCGTCGCCGACGGCAATCTGATTTCCGGTGTCGGCAAGCTGCCGTTCAACACCGACGGCGGCGGGCTGTGCAACAACCATCCGACCAATCGCGGCGGCATCACCAAAGTGATCGAGGCGGTGCGGCAATTGCGCGGCGAGGCACATCCCAAGGTGCAGGTGAAGAACTGCGATCTCGCCATTGCGCAGGGCACCGGCGGCTCGCTGGGCACACGCCACGGCTCGGCCACCGTGATCCTGGAACGGGAGTGAGCGCGATGTCCGACCCACAAGCCGCCCGTAAGCTCGCCGCGCCACCCGTCAATCCCGAGACCGAACGGTTCTGGAAGGCGGCGGAAGCGGGCACCCTGCTCTATGGCTTCTGCCTTGCCTGCGGCGAGCCGCACTATTTTCCGCGCAGCTTCTGCCCGTTCTGCTTTTCCGACCGGGTCGAATGGCGCGCCGCCGGCGGCGCGGCCAAGGTCTACTCTTTCTCGGTGATGCACAAATCGCCGAGCGGGCCTTATGCCATCGCCTATGTCGAGCTGGCCGAGGGACCGCGCGTGCTGACCAACCTTGTCGATTGCGCCTTCGACACGATCGCCATCGGCGCGCGGACCAAACTCGTGTGGAAGCCGAGCGAGGGCGGACCGCCGGTGCCGTTCTTTACGTTGGACTAGGGCTGGACCGCAGCGACGGGCCGTGGCGGCGACGCCTCGATGGGAAGGCCGCCGCAGCGCTCGGGACCGCGCACGGGATTGCAGGCGGCGATCACGCCGTCGGGCATGCGCGCCTGATAGGGCCCAAAGCGCGTGTCGGGCCGCATATAGTCGGTCGAGACATATTGCGCGCCCGAGGCCAGCGCCTTGTCGCGCCGCGCCGTGTCGTTGACCCGGGCTTCGATCGTATCGGCATCGGCGCGGGTGCGCACCAGGAAGCCCTTCTTGACGTCGTCGGCGATGCGCGGGACGTCGGCCGTCTCGTTCAGGGTGAGATAGGCCGCGGCCGGCGAATCCTCCGGAACGTTGACGAACATCACGCGGCCTTCGAGCGACTTGCGCCCGCCGATATAGGCCTTGATCTTGTCGCCCTCCTCGTCGAGGGCGAAGAGGAATTTGCCGCGCGTCTCGCCCAGGCTGGGCCAGCCCTTGCCGAGCACCGCGTCGCGCAGGGTCGGCGCGTCGCCTTGCACCTGATCGGGCGTCACCAGATCGCCGCGCGCGAAAACCGAGAGCACCTCGGCATCCAGCGCGTCGAACGCAGCGGTGTCGAATTTGAGCGGCGTCACCGAGCCGGGCATCGCGATCTCGTCGTCCTTGGCATTGATCGTGACCAGGATGGGAACGTGATCGGGATGCGCCGCCGACCACGCCTTCAACGTCTTCAGGCAATCGACGAAGGCGATGCACACCGAGTGGAAGTCGATGTCCTGCACGTGCATGACCTTGAAGCCCGGCTGGCGCATCCGGGCGACATAGTCGCCGGACAGCGTCTCGCCGGTCATCGCGGCGCCGGCCGGATTGTCGTAAAGACCGCCCTGCGGATCGTAGACCACGTCCAACTCAATCGCGCGCGCGCCGTCGTCAAGCTGCTCCGCCAGCGGCACATGCGAATAGTCGAGCTCCTTGGCGGCCTTCGACGAGCCCATGCGGATCAAGGACATCATCCTGGCGGGAATAGCCTGTTTGTAGCTGTTGTGCGTGCCGACCGTGACGATGTCGTTGAGGTGGAGGTTCTTGTCCATCCAGGCGCCCGCGCAATCCGGTCCGGCGCCGGCGGCGCTCGGCGCGGTCAGATCGCAGGCGGCCTGCGCCGGCGCCAGCATCATCAGCACCCCGGCGGCAACGGCCAGCAATGTTCGCATCAGGCGCTCCCGGAAGGCACGGCCCGAATCGAGTCGCGCGCGTCCGTGAGATTATACGCCATGGCGGGCCGCGTCAGTCGCGACTCCAGCCAGGAAAGCACCTTTGCCAGCACCCGCTCGTTATGTTGCCAGTGCAATAGCAAGTGCGGCCCACCCTCGAAGGCCGCCCATTCCTTGTCGCCGCCAAGCCCGCGATGCAACCGCGCGATACATGCTTCGCGCACCACATCCTCGCGCGTACCGATCATGGTCAAAGCCGGAATGCGCACATGTTCCGCCTCGTCGACCGCGCTGCGCGCCAGCTTGAAAAGACCGAACAGGATGGCCGGGCGGATGCGGCGCAGCACCATCGGATCGCCGAGCAGGCGGATCGCCGCCGCGGGCGTGAAGTCCCAGGCGGTGATGCGCTCGATCACGATACCTGCATTGGGCAGGAGCCGGCGCAGGCACCGCATCAGGACCGAGCCGACGAGGCGCCGCCAAGTGCCGGAAATCGCACCCGGTGCGGCGAGGACGATCCCGGCCAGATCCAGATCGGGCGCGCGCGCCGCGGCATGCACGGCCAGCGCCGCGCCCATGCTCTCCCCCAGGATGAACAGGGGAAGCGCGGTGCCGAAGCGCATGCGCAGGAAGACGACCGCCTCGATCGCGTCGCGGATCATGCGGTTCTTGCCCCGCCAGGTCCCCCGGCTCGCGGTGGCGCCGAAGCCGCGCTGATCGATGGCCAGCATGGTAATGCCGCGTGCGGCGAAGGCGGGACCGATCTCGTCGAAGGCTCCGGAATAGTCGCTCGCGCCGTGCAGGCACAGAAGCAGCGCGCGCGGCGATTCGGCCTGCCACAGCCGATAGGGAACGGCGTCGCCGTCGCTCGCCGGAAACATGCCGGTGCGCAGTCTGCCCGCCGGATCGCCCCCCGCCAAAAGCCAGCGCGCATCGTCGATGCTCGGCTTGTCCGCCGGCGGATAGAATTCGAAACCGAAACGGAAGACCTCGCCCACCGCTGCCTAACCGTCCGCGATGCGGCGCGCCACGGTGAGACCGGCGATCAGCAGCACGAGGAAGATCGCCATGAAGATGAAGAACAAGGTCTTGGCGATGGCGAAGGACGCGCCCGCGATGCCGCCGAAACCGAGCAGGCCCGCGATCAGTCCGATGACGAGGAAAAGAAAAGCCCAGCGCAACATGGAAAACGCTCCGTACCGTTATCGCACAAGACAACGGCAGCGGAACGTGAAAGTTCCCTGGCCTTATTCTTCCTTCACCGGCGGCGGCGCGCTGAGCGCCCAGGCCACGATTTGGCCCATCGTCTGTCCCAAAGCGTCGTTCATCGCCGCCACGACGGCCGGGACGGTATTGCCCGCCGCCGGCACCTCCGCGCGCGCGTTCAGCGCCTGGACGATGGCCCGACGCCGTGCCGACACCAGCCTCGCCTGAATTTGCACCACCGTGTTGGGCGCCGTATCCGGCGCCTCGTAGATCGCCTCGAAGTCGTGAATGTCCGTCTGCAACAGATAGTCCGACTTCAGTCCATCGGTGTCGCGGGCCACGGCGGCGATGCGGTTGCTGGCCTGGAAGGCATCGAGCAGGGCGTTCTGCACCAGAAGAGAGAGCCGATCGGGCCAGGCGACATTGGCATAGAAATCCAGCGTGCCATCGGCCTGTTGCAGGGCGATGCGGTTCGTGTCGAGGCTGTCCGGCGCCTCGGGCAGCACGATCGATATCTGCCAGGCGACGCGCGGTCCGCCGCCGGCCGGCGGAACGGGCGGTCGCAGGATATAGAGCGGCGGCGGCTCGGGCGGGCCGACCAATCCGCTGCAGGCGGAGAGACCGGCGGCGGCGCCGGCGACGAGAAGGCTGCGGCGATCGAGAACGAAGCTGCTCATTTGGGTGTGTATCCCTTGCGCCTGTCGCCGAAGATCACGCGCGTCGGCTCGCGGTCGAGTTCGTCGGAGAGCTTGGTGAGGCTGCCCACCAACCGCCGGGAATCGGCGATGAGTGCGGAGAGTTGCGCCACGCCATCGCCGGTGACCACGGCGTCCGCGTCGGTCGACAGCTTGTCGAGCTTCTTCAGCGTGGCGTTGGCCTGCACGAAGGTCGGATGCAGGTCGCGGCTCGCGACGGCCAGATTGTGCGTCGCCTCGCTGGTGTTGCGCAGCGTCGCCTCGATGTCACCCTTGTGTTCCGCCAGCGTGGTGGTCAGCGTGTCGAGATTGCGCAGCGTATCGGCCAGGGATTTCTGGTTCTTTTCGTCCAGGATCTTGTTCAGCTTGTCGGCGATCTTGTTGACCTTGTCGACCACCTGCGGCGCGCTTTCCTGCAGCGTGGCCCACACCGAAGGCTCCGATTGGATCTGCGGATAGGGCTTGCGCGTGGTCTGGGCCAGCCTGTCGGCTTCGGCGCGCTTCTTGCCGCCGATGATCTCGACATAGGAACCGCCGGTGAGGCCCTGACTGGCGATCGAGGCCTTGGCGTCGTTGTAGATCGCCAGATCGGGGCGAACCTGAAGCGTGGCGATGACGCTGGACGGATCGTTGGGCGCGAAGTCGAGGCTGTCCACGCGGCCGACCTCGATGCCGTTGTAGCGGACGGCGGTGCCCTTGCCCAAGCCGGTGACCGAGCCGGTGAACTTCGTCTGGTAGTAGACGTATTCCTGGCTGTACTGCACGCCCGCCAGCCACAGCACGGTGACCACCAGCGCCAGCATGCAGGCGAGCACGAAGGCGCCGACCGCGACGTAATTTGCCTTGGTTTCCATTCCTTGTCCCCCGTTAGGCCGCCGCGCGTCCGCGCGGGCCAGAGAAGTATTCCTGGATCCACGGATGCGGGTTCTTGCGCAACTCGTCGATCGTGCCGACCACGATCTTCTTGTCGACCAGCACGGCAATACGGTCGGTCGTGGCGCGCAGCGTATCCAGGTCGTGGGTCACCATGAACACCGTCAGATTGAGGCTCTTCTGAAGATCCTTGACCAGTCCGTCGAACATGTTGGCGGAGATCGGATCGAGGCCGGCAGTCGGTTCGTCGAGGAAGACGATCTCGGGATCGAGCGCCAGGGCGCGCGCCAGGCCCGCGCGCTTCTTCATGCCGCCGGAAAGTTCGGACGGATGCTTGGGCGCGGCGTCTTCGGACAGGCCGACCAGGGAAAGCTTCATCGAGGCGATCTCGTTCATCAGCTCCTGGCTCATCTCGGTGTATTCGCGCAAGGGCACCTGGATGTTCTCGGCGATGGTCTGGGAAGAGAACAGCGCGCCTTCCTGGAACAGCACGCCCCAGCGCATCTCGATCTCGCGCCA
>CAZMHP010000080.1:0-11504 GCA_964566095.1 uncultured Rhizobium sp.
GGATGTTCTCCAGGATGTGCGTCGCGGTGATGTATGACATGTCGAAGGGCGGGTCCTGGCGCATCAGCACGACGTCGACGCTCGCAAGATCGACCTTGCCCGGCGCGCCCAAGGTGAAGTGGTCGCCCCTGACCGCGCGCACCGAAAGCTCGCGCGCGATGGCGGTGACCTTGCCGTCGCGCAAGGAGAGCTCGCGCGGGCCGTAATAGAGCAGCTTGTGGCCCCGCGCCTGACCTTCCAGCGCCAGGGCGAAGGTGGAATCGCCGTCGATGTCGATCCGCTCGATCGGGTCCATCTGTATAGCGACGGTCAGCATGATACGTTTCCCTAATTCAGCCGGCGCTTGAGATCGGCGAGCGCCATCTTGGCCTCATTGTGCAATCCCGCGTCCTGGGGCGAGAGGTCCAGGCAGCGTTCGAGCGCCTTGCGCGCGGCGCCGAGCACGCCCGTCGCCTCGTTCAAGCGCGCCAGATCGAACCACAGTTCGGGCCGGCGCGGCGCCAGCAGCACCATGCGGCCGGCGATCTCCAGGGCCCGTCCCGTGTTCGACTTGTCCAAGGCGCGCATCTTCAGGTTGTTCTGCAGCCGGAGCAAGACGTCGATATCGCCGACCGGCTCCGCCAGGCGCGCATCGGCGAGCACGGTGGGCGGCGACTGGCCGGCCTCGAGCACCGCGCCGCCATTGAAGGGATCGATGGTCAGATCGTCGTGGCGAAACCCGATCCGCACCAGGAAATGCCCCTGCGTGTCCAGCCCGCTGGCGGTCATCCCGGCGGCGCGCGCCGCGTGCATGTAGAGGATGCCCAGCGTCACGGGCAGGCCGCGGCGCCGTTCGATCACCGTGATCAGATCGGCGTTCGAGGGTTCGTCATAGCTCAGCCGGTCGCCGTCATAGGCAAGCTTGGTCGAAAGCAGCGTGGAGAGCGCGAAGGCGCCGTCGCCGACGCGCACCATCGAGACGGCATAATCCTTCATCGCGCGCGCGATATCGGCCAGATGGCGCTCGAACAATTCCAGCGGAACGCCAGGATGGTCGAGCGCGGACAGCATCAGCGCGGCGCGCGCGATGTCGAGCGGCCGTTCGCCCTCTTCGCCGATCTTTTGCAGGTAGGCAGTCGCGCGCTCGCTCATGGCCGCCACGCGTCGGGAATGTGCCGCGGCAGAGCGCGCGGGCTGACGGTCACGATGTCGAAGCGCATCGGCGCCCGGGCAAGCGCGGGCTTGCCGGCAACGAACAGCGCGGCGGCGCGCGCGATGCGCGCCTGCTGGCGCGCGGCCACGGACTGCGCCGCGGCGCGCGCGTCCGGCCGCGCCTTGACCTCGACAAAGCACAGCACGCCGCGCGGCGAGCGCGCCACCAGGTCGATCTCGCCGGCATGGGTGCGCACGCGCCGGCCCAGGATGCGATAGCCCTTGAGGCGCAGCAGCAGCGCCGCGAGCGTCTCGCCGCTGCGGCCCTTGGTTTCGGCCTTTTGGCGCTTTGCGGTGAAGCGGTCAGGCATTGTCGGATTTCTTCGCCAGCGCCCGCTCGTAGATCGCCTTGCGCGGCATGTCGAGCGCCAGTGCGATCATTTCCGAGGCCGGCTTCACCGGCATGAAGACCAGCGCCAGGTCGAGCAGCGCATCGACGCGCGCGAAATCGGTCTGCGCTTCGCCCGGCGGGCCGACGACCAGCGTGACCTCGCCCCTCGGCGCCGGCTCCTGCGCATATTGCGCGGCAAGGCGCGCAAGCGTGCTTCGCCGCACCTCCTCATGCAGCTTGGTCAGCTCGCGCGTCACCGCCACGGGACGGTCGCCCAGGACTTCGGCCATCTGCGCCAGCGAGTCCGCCAGCCGCTGCGCCGATTCGAAGACGATGAGCGTGGCGCGCAGCGGTTTCAGCTCGGCGAGGAAGGTGGCGCGCTCGCCCTGTTTGGAAGGCAGAAACCCGGCGAACAGGAAACGGTCGGTCGGCAGGCCCGCCAGCGCCAGCGCGGCCAGGCTCGCCGAGGCGCCGGGAATGGCGTGGACCGGAATCCCTTCGGCCAGCGCCTCGCGCACCAGCTTGTAGCCGGGGTCGGAAACCAAAGGCGTGCCGGCGTCGCTGACCAGCGCGATGCGAGCGCCGTGGCGCAGCCGGGCGATCAGCTTGGGCCGCTCGCGCGCGCCATTGTGGTCGTTGTAGGCGCTGAGCGGTTTGGCGATTCCATAAATGGCCAAGAGCTTTGAGGTGACCCGGGTGTCTTCCGCCGCAATGGCGTCACAGCTCTTGAGTACATCGAGCGCCCGCAAGGTGATGTCGCGGGCATTGCCGATCGGGGTCGCGGTGACGTAAAGGCCGGGCGCAAGGTTTCCGCCGCTTTCCGATTTACGGAATGCGTCCAAAGTCTTAGGGTCCGCCGCCTCAGGAGGTCGCAATGTCCGTCTCGTTCCGATTTGCCGCTGCCGCGCAAGCCATCCGCTTATCTGCCATCGCCGGCGCGCTGGCGATAGCGCTGGCGGGCTGTGCTACCAAGCCGGCTGCCCCGCCGCCGGCGCCCATACCGGCCGCCCCCGAGACCCCAGCCGGCCATCCCTTGAGCGAGAATCTGCCCGGCTTTCTCACCCTGCCGAACATCCCGGCCGATCATACGCCGGTCCGGGTGGGGCTGCTCCTGCCCTTTTCCAGCGGCACGCCGGCGGTGAAGGCCCTGGCGGCGGCGATGCTGCGCGCGGCGCAGCTGGCGCTTTACGATGCGGGCAATCGAGACATCGTCTTGATGCCCGCCGATGAAGGCTCGACGCCCGCGGAAGCGGCGGGTGCGGCGGCGCGGCTGCTCGGCCAAGGGGCGGAGGTCATTGTGGGGCCGCTTTACGGTTCGTCGGTCAGGGCGATCGCGGATGCGGCGCGCGATCGCGCCGTGCCGGTTCTGTCCTTCTCCACCGAGAAGAGCGTGGCGGGCAACGGCATCTATCTGATGGGGATCTTGCCGGAAGGCGACACCGCGCGGGTGGTGAACTACGCGCTTGCGCATGACCATCACAAATTCGCCGCGCTGGTGCCAAGCACCGCCTTCGGCGACATCACGCTGAACACGCTCAAGAGCGCCGTGACCGATGGCAAGGGCGAGGTGGTCTCGGTGGAACGCTACGATGGAACGGTCGATGGCGTGCTGGCACCGGCGGGACGCCTGGCCAAGACCGATGCGGACGCACTGTTCATCCCGCAAGGCGGTCCGGATTTGCGGGCCGCCGCGCCGACACTGGGTACCGGCGGGCTCGATCCGTCCAAGGTCAAGCTCTTGGGGACCGGCCAGTGGAGCGATCCGGCCAATCTCGCCGAGCCAAGCCTGAACGGCGCCTGGTTCGCCGCGCCCGATCCCAAGGGCGAGCTTGCCTTCACCGCGAAATATCACGACACCTTCGGCGCCAATCCACCGCCGCTCGCGGCCCTGGCCTACGACGCCGTGTCGCTGGTCGCGGCACTGGCCAAGGGCACGCCGTACAAGCGTTTCACCAGCGCAGCGCTGGCCGATCCCAACGGTTTCGCCGGGACCGACGGCATCTTCCGCTTCGCGCCCGACGGCACGGCGGAGCGCGGCCTCGCCGTCATGGCGGTGTCGCCGGAGGGCTTTCGCGTGGTCGATCCGGCACCCACGACGTTCGTGAAGCCGGGGTCGTAGGAGAAACATCGCCTCCCCCTTTGTGAGGAGGCCGACGCGCGCAGCAAAGCGAGCACGTCGGGTGGGGGGCCGCTCTGCGTCTGACACCGACCCCCACCCGAAATTTGCTTCGCAAATTTCGACCTCCCCACAAAGGGGGAGGTGATTTAATCCACCAATTCCGCGATCACGCTGTTGAGCAGCAGCCGGCCACGCGGCGTCGCGGTCAGGCGATCATCCTTCAAGATCAGCAGGCCATCCTCGACCAGCGACGCGATGCGCGTTGCGTTCGGCGCGGCGCCCCAGCGCGCGCGATAAGCGGCGAGATCGAGGCCCTCGGCGAGGCGCAGATTCATCAGCAGATGCTCGCGCGCGGCATCGGCCGGCTCGACGACGCTTTGCTCGGCCAGGCCATGGCCCTGCCGCGCGACGGCCTCGCGCCAGCGCTCCGGCAGGCGTTCCGTCTGCGTTGCGACCCGCGCGCCGCCGATGTCGAGCCGCCCATGCGCGCCGGGACCGACGCCGGCATAGGCGCCATAGCGCCAGTAGATCAGATTGTGCCGCGCCTCGGCGCCCGGCCGCGCGTGGTTGGAAATCTCATAGGCCGGACGGCCGGCGGCTTCCGTCATTTCCTGCGTCAATTCATAGAGCGCAGCGGCGCGGTCGTCGTCGGGGATCGTCAGCGCGCCAGTCTTATACAGCGTCGCAAAGGGCGTCGCCGGTTCGATCGTGAGCTGATAGAGCGACAGATGCTCGGTGCCGAAGGCCAGCGCCTGTGCGAGCTCGTCGCGCCACTGCGCGAGCGTCTGCGTCGGCCGCGCATAGATGAGATCGAGCGAGACGCGGTCGAAATTCTTCATTGCCAGGGCAAGCGCCGCCTTCGCTTCGGCGGTGTCGTGCAGCCGCCCAAGCTGTTTCAAATCTGCGTCGTTCAACGCCTGCACGCCGAGCGACAGCCGATTGACGCCCGCGCTTCGGTAGTCGGCGAAGCGCGCGGCATCGGCGCTGGCGGGATTGGCCTCCAGCGTCACCTCGACGTCGTTCGCCATCCGCCACAGCTTCGCGATGGCGTCGAGCGCGCGGCCAATGCTCTTGCCCCGCATCAGCGACGGCGTGCCGCCGCCGAAGAACACGGTCTCGACGATAGGGCGGTCGGCGCCTTGAAGCGCCGCGGTCCATTCCAATTCACGCACGATGGCGTCGATCCAGCCCGATTCGTCGATGCTGGCGCGGACGTGACTGTTGAAGTCGCAATAGGGACACTTGGCCGTACAGAACGGCCAATGCACATAGACGCCGAAACCGGTCATAGTATGCCCTGCATATGCGCCCGCGTCCCTCATGCTTCGACAAGCTCAGCATGAGGATTTGAGTAAGGTCCTCATCCTGAGCTTGTCGAAGGATGAGGACCTAAGGCCGTGCCCTAAAAAATGTCGCTCGCAACGAGTTTTTCGAAGGCGCGCGTGCGGTGGTTGATCTTCAGCTTCGCCGCCGGGTCCATCTCGCCGAAAGTCAGGCTCTCGCCTTCCGCCACGAAAATCGGATCGTAGCCGAAGCCTTTCGTGCCGCGCGGCGGAAAGACGAGACGACCATGGACCTCACCCTCGAACAGACGCGGCGCCTCATGCGGCAGCGCCAGCGCCAGCGCGCTGACGAATTTCGCCGACAGGTCCGCAGCACCCTTGTCCTTCAGCCCGCGCTCGACGCGCGCCATGGCAAGCGCGAAGTCCTTGTCCGGGCCCGCCCAGCGTGCGGAAAAGACACCCGGCGCACCGCCCAACGCGGCGACATTGAGGCCCGAATCGTCGGCCAAGGCGATATGGCCCGAAAGATCCGCGACATGACGCGCTTTGAGCGCCGCATTGCCGGCGAAGGTCGCCTCCGTCTCTTCGGGCTCGGCGATCTCCAGATCGCGCGCCCCGATGACGTGGAAGCGGTATGGCGCCAGCAACGCCACGATCTCGCGCACCTTGCCCGGATTGTGGCTGGCCACCACCAGCGTGTCGCCGCGAAACAGCTTCATCCGATCGCGGCCCGTTGCAGCGTCACCAGTTCGCCGATGCCCTTGCGCGCCAGCCGCAGCATCTGGCCGAATTGATCGTCGGTGAAGGGCGCGCCTTCGGCCGTGCCTTGAAGCTCCACCAGCCCGCCCGTGCCGGTCAGCACGAAATTGGCGTCGGTCTCGGCGCTGGAATCCTCCACGTAGTCCAGGTCGAGACACGCCTCGCCCTTCCAGATGCCGCAGGACACCGCCGCGACATGGTCCTTCAGCGCGGGCTTGGTCACCATGCCGGTCTTCTTCATGAACGCGATGCAGTGCGCGAGCGCCACATAGCCGCCGGTGATGGAGGCGGTGCGCGTGCCGCCATCGGCCTGGATGACGTCGCAATCGACCACGATCTGGCGTTCGCCCAACGCGGTCAGATCGACCACGGCGCGCAGCGAGCGGCCGATCAGGCGCTGGATCTCCTGGGTGCGGCCGGACTGCTTGCCCTGCGCGGCCTCGCGCTTCATCCGCTCATGGGTCGAGCGGGGAAGCATGCCATACTCCGCCGTGACCCAGCCCTTGCCGGTGCCGCGCAGGAACCCGGGCGCGGTATCCTCCAGGCTGGCGGTGCAGCGCACATGGGTGTCGCCGAATTTGACCAGGCAGGACCCTTCGGCGTGCTTGGCAACGCCCGGTTCCAGGGTCACGCTGCGCATCTGGTCGTTTGCGCGTTTGGAAGGGCGCATCGCGGTTTACCTTGAAGTTTTGGGCGTCGCCCGTTACCTAGCGGCTTTGCCGGCGGACGCGCAAATGGCGGTTGTGGCGGCATAAAAGATTTAGACAACTCAAAGGTTTAGAGAAGTGGATCAGGCGGCACAGCGCGCATTGAATGCCGTCCTGGGCGAGCGGCCCCGGGAGGTATTCCGCCATTTGGTGGAAGCCTTCCTGTCGTCCGGCGAGCCGGTCGGCTCGCGCACCCTGTCGCAGCGCCTGCCATTGGCGCTCTCCCCCGCCTCGATCCGCAACGTCATGGCGGACCTGGAAACCATGGGCCTGCTCTACGCGCCGCACACCTCGGCCGGCCGCGCACCGACGGAGAAGGGTTTGCGGCTCTTCGTCGACGGCCTCTTGGAGGTCGGCGAGCTGGCGCCCGATGAGCGCGCCTCGATCGAATCGCGCATGAGCGGCAGCGGCCGCGGCGTCGAGGATGTCCTGACGCAGGCGACGAGCCTGTTGTCGGGTCTTTCCAATTGCGCCGGACTGGTCGTGTCGTCCAAGCAGGACGCGCTTCTGAAGCACATCGAGTTCGTCGCCATCACCCCGGGCAAGGCCTTGGTGGTGATGGTGAGCGAAGACGGCCAGGTCGAGAACCGGCTGATCGACACGCCGATGGGCCTGCCCGCATCCGCGCTGGCGGAGGCTTCGAACTATCTGAACGCACGCCTGCGCGGCCGCACGCTGGACGCGGCGCGCGCCGAAGTGCTGGCCGAACTCGACGGCGAGCGCGCCGAACTCGACGCGCTGACGGCCAAGATCGTGGCGGTGGGCTTGGCGACATTGTCGGGCTCGGCCGGCGCCACGCGCAACATCGAAGAGAAGGTGCTGATCGTGCGCGGCACCTCGCACCTGCTCGACAGCGTCGAGGCGCGCGACGACATCGAACGCGTGCGCACGCTGTTCGAGGATATCGAGCGCAAGGCGGAACTCATCCGCCTGCTCGAACTGGCCAAGGACGGCGATGGCGTGCGCATCTTCATCGGCTCGGAAAACCGGCTGTTCAGCCTCTCCGGCTCCTCCATCGTGGCCGCGCCCTACGCCAACGCGGCCGGCAAGATCGTCGGCGTGATCGGCGTGCTCGGGCCCACCCGCCTCAATTACGGTCGTATCATTCCGATGGTCGACCACACCGCCAAGGTCGTCGGCCGATTGCTCGGCTGACGCGTTAGAGAGACAGATGAGCGAAGACGACGAAATCCCGCAATTCGATCCGGAACAGCCGCACCCGGCCGACGTCATCCAGGCGCTGAACGCCGAGAACGTCGACCTGAAGGACCGCTTGCTGCGGGCCCTAGCCGAGACCGAGAATGTGCGCCGCCGCGGCGAGCAGGAGCGGGTGAACGCCAGCCAATATGCCGTGACGCGTTTTGCCCGCGACATGCTGGAGATCGCCGACAATTTCGCGCGTGCGCTCAGCCATCTGCCGCAGGCGGTGCGCGAGGCCGCCGATCCGCAGATCAAGGCCGTGATCGAGGGCGTCGAGGCGACCGAGCGGCAGCTCCTCGCCAAGCTCGGCACCCATGGCGTCAAGCCGATCGACACGTCCGACGGCAAGTTCGATCCCAACCTGCACCAGGCGATCGCCGAGGTGGCGGGCGAGGGCAAGCCGGCGGGCTCCATCGTGAACGTGGTGCAGTCCGGCTACACCATCGCCGACCGCCTGCTGCGCCCGGCCATGGTGACCGTGGCGCGCAAGGAGCCGACGTCAGCGGGCAATGGCGCGGCGCCGGCCGTCGGCGGCGTCGATACGACGGCCTAGCTTCACCTTCCCTCCGGTGGCGACGCGTCTCTCGACAAAGCCGGCAGCCCCGCGCCATGTTGGGCGCATGGGCCAGTCCCCCGAGGCGCCGGCGAATCCAGACTTGCCGTTCGAGCAGGCACTCTACGAACGCTCGCCTTTCGGCCTCTTCGCTACCACCACGCTGGTG
Source organism: uncultured Rhizobium sp. (assembly GCA_964566095.1). Classification (GTDB taxonomy): domain Bacteria; phylum Pseudomonadota; class Alphaproteobacteria; order Micropepsales; family Micropepsaceae; genus Rhizomicrobium. The sequence continues at coordinate 8,313 of CAZMHP010000080.1, forward strand.
TTCGTCGTCCTGTTCGGCAGCTTCGTCGCGATTGCCGCCGCCGAAGGCGTGATTGCCGTGCATCGTGTCGGCCGCTTCGTCGGCGTGACGGACGTCGCGTGGTCGGCCCTCGTGCTGTCGCTCTTGTGCTGTGCCGCGCTGATGATGCAGCGCTATGTGCGCCTGGCCGAGGGACGCGATACCGGCGATTATGCCAAAATCCTGACGGGCGGCATGGCAAGCGCGCGCGACCTGACCGCAATGGTCGCAACCGAGGCGCGCTTCGGCCGTTCGACCCTTAGCGGATTGGGGATTGGCATCGCCCTCAGCATCCTGATCCGCCTGAGCGAAATCGGCGAGGGCCGTCTCGTACCGGATGGAGTCATCCTGTGGTACGCGCTTGTCACCACCTTTCTCGCCGTTCTCTTCGCCCGCGGCGTGGAGCAGACGCGCGCGGGAAACCGCGGCTATGCCCGTACGCTGAATACCCAGCTGAAGATCGACCTGCTCCGCACCGACCTGCTGGCCGTGCTCGGGCGCTCGGCGGCGCGGTCCGCGCTTATCTGGTTCGTGATCTCGGCCGTCGCGTGCCTGTTCTTCGTCGGCGACGACCTGAACTGGCTGACGATCCTGCTGGCTGGCGCCTGCGCGGCAATGGGCATGGGCCACTTCGCCGCCGTGATGAGCCGCATCCATCGCCAGATCCTTGCCGCGAAGAAAACCGAGCTCGAGAACATCCGTTGCGGCATCGACGCCCTGCGGGACGGCTTGCATGAGGATGCCTTTGCCTCCGCCAAGCTCCACGGCTTGCTGGCGTATGAGAAGCGTGTGTCGGACGCGCCGGAATGGCCGTTCGACCAGACGACGGCGGTCCGCGTCGGCGCCTCGGCCCTGATCCTGACCGTGCCGTGGTTCGGCCAGGCGTTCGCCGCCTATCTGATCGATCATCTGGGCCATTTCGGTGGTTGAACGGTGCAACCTCATGCTTCGACAAGCTCAGCATGAGGAGTTAGATAAAGGTCCTCATCCTGGCCGGCACGCTGTCGAAGGATGAGGAGCGGGAATGAGAATAATATGAGCGATATTCGCGTCGTCGTGGCCGGAGCGGCCGGCCGCATGGGCCGCCAACTCGTCAGCGCCGTGGCGCAGACGCAAGGGTTGACGCTGCACGGCGCGCTGGTGCGGCCCGGCCATCCCGATCTGGGCCAGGACGCGGGTGTGCTCACGGGATTGAAGCCGCTGGGCGTGATGCTGACCGACGATCCCTTGCCGGTCCTGGCGCATGCGCAGGCGCTGATCGACTTCACCAGCCCCGCCCTGTCGGTCGAACTGGCCGCGCTGGCGGCGCAGGCGCGCATCGTCGACGTGATCGGCACCACCGGCCTTTCCGCCGACGACGAGACCAAGATCCGCGCCGCGGCGCGCCACGCGATCGTCGTGAAATCCGGCAATATGAGTCTGGGCGTCAATCTGCTGGCCGGGCTGGTGCGCCAGGCCGCGAAGGCACTGCCCGACTACGACGTCGAGATCGTCGAGATGCATCATCGCAAGAAGGTCGATGCGCCGAGCGGCACCGCGCTGCTGCTGGGCGAGGCGGCGGCGGCGGGGCGCGGCATCGCGCTCAACGAACACGCGGCGCGCGGGCGCGACGGCGTGACGGGCCCGCGCAAGGATGGCGCCATCGGCTTTGCGTCGTTGCGCGGCGGCACGGTGATCGGCGAGCACCAGGTGATCCTGGCCGGACCGCAGGAACGCGTCGTGCTTGGCCACGTCGCGGAGGATCGCGGCATCTTCGCGGCCGGCGCGGTGGCGGCGGTGAAATGGGGCCTGGGCAAAAAGCCCGGCCTTTATGCGATGGCGGACGTGCTCGGTCTCTGCGACTGACGTGCGGCTTCGACCGCGAGCATTGCGCGTTTGCGCTCCAAGCCCCAATGATAGCCGCGCAGCGCGCCGTCGCTGGCGAGCACGCGGTGGCACGGAATGATCCAGGAGATGGGATTGCGCCCAACTGCGGCCCCCACCGCGCGCGACGCGCCTTCCCTGCCCAGATGCGCCGCCAGCGCCCCATAGGTCGAGAGCTTGCCTTCCGGGATCGCCAGCAGCGCCTGCCACACCTTGACCTGGAACGGCGTGCCCAGCAGATGCAGGCGCAGATCCGTATCCGGCTTGCGCGGCGTGAAGATCGCGGCGGCGAGTTTCGCGGTGCGTTCGGGCGCCGCCACGAAGCGCGCCTTGGGCCAGCGCGCCCGCATGTCGTTCAGCATCGCCGTCTCCTCGCCCTCATCGCCGAAGGCGAGCCCGCAGACACCCTTGGGCGTCGCCATCACCAGCGCGATGCCGAAGGGACAGCCATGAAACCCGTATTCGATGGCGAGACCCTCGCCACCCTTGGCGTATTCGCCCGGCGTCATCGCCTCAATCTTCAGACACAGATCGTGCAGACGCGACGATCCGCTGAGCCCGACATCGAACGCGGTCTCCAGCAGGCTCTTGCCTTCCAGCAAGCTGCCCTTGGCATGGCCGAGCGTCAGATGGCCGACGAAGTGCTTGGGGCTGACGCCGACATAGCGCGTGAACAGCCGCTGGAAGTGAAACGACGACAGCCCGACGGCGTCGGCGGCGTCTTCCAGCCTGGGCTGATCGAGATAGTTGGCGGAAAGAAAACGAATGGCGCGGCCCATGCGGCGCCAATTGCTGTCGTTCTCGTCGAAGGAGATCACATTGCTCATGGGGCCAAGATGGCCCTTTGCGCCGGCCTTTTCGACCCGTTTCTTGCGCGCCCGAGTCTGAGATGATTTCACGGAAATCCACCTTATCGTCATGGCCGGCATAAAGCCGGCCATGACGATTTGAATTATGATTCAAACTTATGGCCAAGCCACTTAGTTGCAGACGGTATCCCGCGCATTGCGCAGCGCCGCACGCAACGTCCCGGCGAACCGCGCCCGTTCCTCCGGCGCCAGGAACTGACCGATGCGGAGGAATTGGCCATGGCTCCAGAGCGTCAGCTGGCTGCCATGCTCGGGCGGATCATCCATCTCCACCCGCACCCAATAGGGATTGAAGGTCCATTGCCTTGGGCTTCCCTTGACCGGCTTGCGCGCCACGAGCAGTTCCGCCGGCGTCAGCCGCACATGCTCCTCCCGCTTGGCGGCCAGCGTGCTGGCGCGAAACGCCCAGGCGAGCAGCGCGACGTCCAGGCCCAAGAACGGC
>CAZMHP010000081.1:0-11366 GCA_964566095.1 uncultured Rhizobium sp.
GCGGCGGGCGGCTCGCTGGCCGTCAACAGGCGGGGACCGGGCTGATTGAGCAAGGCAAACAGCGCCATTTCGTCGGTTCCGGACGCGACATCCTCGACCAGCACCGCCCGGCCGGGCTCGAGCGCGGCGACGAAGGACGGGGTCAGCGCGCCGGCGTCTATGGCGACCGCGCCGGCCGCCTTGGCCCAGGCCCCGGCCAGATGCGACTTGCCCGAGCCCGGCGGGCCATGGAGCACCCCGGCCGGCGCCGGCCAGCGCGGAAACGAGTCGACGAAGGCGACGGCCGCGGCATTCGCCGGCGCGACGATGAAATCGGCGCGGGTCAGTGCGGGCGTCGTGGTGAGCGGAAGAGGGATCTGGGAGGGCATATGCGATTTCGACGATCCGCTCGGATTTGTCCAACCAGGACTGTCATCCTGGGAGAGCCGGCAAGGCCCGGGACCCATCGCGATATCGGCTCAATGGGTCCCGGCTCTTCGCGCGGCTCGCGCCGCGCTCGGCCGGGATGACAACAGTATCTCTTTCAGTATCTTTTTCACGCCGACAGCGCGGCCAGGCGGGCGACAGCCCCCTATCAGCCGCCATTCACCGCTTCGGCTCGGAGACGGCCAATTCCGGGAGTGCTTTTCCTTCGCCGGCGGCGTCGCTTGAATTACCCCCGCTGACGGCGCGATTAAACTCACGGACGACCGCGGTCACGGGCGCAAAGAAAAGGTTCACAGCCTCGGCCACATCCGCCTTCAGCACATCCACAAATGTCGACCTCTCCAACACGCCGCGAATGCTCCTAGGCCAGGTTCTTCAGCAAATCCTTGATGAAATTATACCCGATGACGCTGACGAAGAACACCACGCACACCAGATCCCAGCCAAATAGGAAGTACCCAACACCGTGACAACCCCAGGAGATAAAAGCCGGCGCTCCATTGGCCTCGAGCACTTTCGTGAGCTGGAAAACGCCAAATGCCGCGCCTGCGACACAACAAAATAATATAACACCAACGGTGATGTGCAATATGAAATGACCGGTTAATTTGACCGTTTCCCACACCGGATTGCCCCTCGGTCAAATCGGATAATGCAACTTACAAGAAAGCGTCAAATATCATCAACCTCGGAACTACCGCCGCAAGGCTTCCGCATCACGCCGGGCGGCGGCCGAGCGCGAAGGCCCTGAGCAGCAATTGGCCGTAGGCAAGGCCCGAGGCGAGCGTGAAGCCGAGGGTCACGAACGCGGCCGCCATCGCCAGCGACGGCATGTCCACGCGCAAGGTCAGCAGCAAAAGCAGCAGGCCGATATAGCCCACCTGCACCACCGTGCTCGCCTTGCCCACGACGAGCGGCTGGACCTTCACCGGCAGCGACAGCACGCGCGCCAGCACCACGCCCAGCACGATCGCGACGTCGCGCCCGATCACCGTGGCGGTCAGCCAGAACGGCGCCATGCCGACGGCGGTCAGGGTCACGAAACTCGCCAGCATCAAAAGCTTGTCGGCGGCGGGATCGAGATATTCGCCGAAGCGCGAGGTGATCCCGAAGCGGCGGGCGAGGAAACCGTCCAGCGCATCGCTCGCGCCGGCGAAGCCGAACACGAAAAGCGCCTCCAGATTGCGGTCGCGCAGGATCAGCCACGCGGTCAGCGGCGCGAGCACGAGGCGGATCGCGGTCAGCAGGTTCGGTATCTGGCGCAGCAGCCCCGTCACGGCGCCGATGCCGTCGCGGCGGGCTTGGGCGGCGCATAGGCCATCGACCACGGCCCGTCATCGATCCTGGTCAGCGCGACGCCGACCGGCGCCAGCGCGTCGTGGAGCTGATCGGTCGTGCCCTGATAGGTCATGTTGATCCGCACCTGACCGATATCCATCGCCACCACCTGGACCGCCACGACATTGGCGACCAGGCCGAAGCTAGCCTGCATCGTGTTCCACTGCTGCAGCGAATCGATATGCACGTCGGCGATCAGCGTCGCGCGCGGCCCCCCGTCGACCGGCGGCTTCTGCTGGAACATCACCTCGATGGCGTGCACGGCGGCATCGGCCGCCAAGGGATAGGTCTGCGCCGGATTCTTGATCAGCGGCACGTCGATCGAGGTCTTCGTCGGGGCTTCGGTCACGCCGATGCGCTTGAGCCAGACCTGCACCTTGCCGGTCATCCTGTCGCTCATCGAGGTGCCGCCCTGGGTCAGCGGAATGGCGAGCGCCAGCACCGCCTCGGTCGCGTGGATGCGCGCCGCCACGATCTGCACGTCGGGCCAGTTGGTCGCGTCGAATTTCAGCGCCGACAGCGCCTTGACGTCGGGCGCATCGCCGGTCGGCACCGCGAAGGGCACCATGCTGCCGGCGAAACGCGGACTGGAAAACGCACTCGTCCAGGCGGAATTGCGGTCGAAGGACGGCGACATCGGAATGAGCAGGATGCGGCGCCCGGTCGCGATCATGCGATAGGACGGCGAGATCGCGACCATCACCCGCGCCACCGCCTCCGGGCTAAAGATATAGGTCACGTCGGCGACGTAGCGAGTGGTCGAGCGCCGCTCATTGGCGACGCCGAAGCCGCGCATCAGCTTGCGCAGGCCCTCGCTGTCCAGCTTGGGCTGCTTGGGCCAATCGCCCGGCTTGGCGATTCGCCTGAACACGATGTCCCAGGCCCGGGGCCGGCCCTGCTCGATGGCGACGTGCTGGGCGGCATTGACCGAGGCGCCCGTCGCATCGACGTGGATTCCGCTGACGGTATAGGTGGGATCGGCGGGCGCCGCCGCCGCGGGCGATACCGAAACGAAAACAACCGCCAGGACAGCCGCCAGCCGGGAAAAAACCTTTGACATCGGGAACCTTGATTGAGCGCCGGGACTATAAAGCGCGCAGCCTGCCTTAGAAAGCACCTCTCTAGTGACGAAAAACGGCAAAGGCGCGGCGGCTTGCTTGCGACGGGATGGGCGCCCGCGTAAACGGGGCGTCCAGAATTCCGCGGTGCCCATATGACCGACAAGGCCGCCCGCAACGGTCTGACCTACGCCCAAGCCGGCGTCGATATCGATGCCGGCGAGGCCCTGGTCGCGCGCATCGCGCCCGCCGCCAAGGCGACGCGGCGGCCGGGCGCCGACGCCGATCTGGGCGGCTTCGGCGGGCTGTTCGACCTGAAGGCGGCGGGGTTCAAGGATCCGGTGCTGGTCGCCTCGACCGACGGGGTGGGCACCAAGCTCAAGATCGCCATCGACACCGGCCGTTACGACGGCATCGGCCAGGACCTGGTCGCGATGTGCGTCAACGATCTGATCGTGCAAGGTGCCGAGCCGCTGTTCTTCCTCGACTACTACGCGACCGGCAAGCTCGACGTCGATGCGGCGGCGGTGGTGATCGAGGGCATCGCGCGCGCCTGCCAGGAATCGGGCTGCGCGCTGATCGGCGGCGAGACCGCCGAGATGCCGGGCCTCTATGCCAAGGGCGATTTCGACCTCGCGGGTTTCAGCGTCGGCGCGGTGGAGCGCGGTCATGTCCTGCCCAACACGCGGTCGATGAAGGCCGGCGATGTTGTGATCGGCGTCGCATCCAGCGGCGTGCACTCCAACGGCTATTCGCTGGTGCGCCGCGTGGTCGCCGATGCCGGTCTATCCTACGACGCGCCCGCGCCGTTCGACGCGGCGCGCGCGCTGGGCGAGGCGCTGCTCAGCCCCACCCGGCTCTATATCAAGAGCGGGCTCGCCGCGATCCACACCGGCGGCATCAAGGGCTTCGCGCACATCACCGGCGGCGGCATCACCGAGAACCTGCCGCGCGCTCTTCCCGACGGGCTGGACGCGCAGATCGATCTCGCCGCCTGGACGGCGCCGCCGGTGTTCGGCTGGCTGGCGCGCAGCGCCGGGATCGAGACGGCCGAGATGCTGCGCACCTTCAATTGCGGCCTGGGCTTCATGGCGGTGGTGGACGAGGCGCATTCCGGCCATGTCATCGATGCGTTCCAGGAAGCCGGCGAGAAAGCCTGGCGCGTCGGCGCGCTGGTCAAGGGCGAAGGCGAGGGCAAAGTCGCCTACACCGGCGCGCTCAAACTGTGAGCGCAAAGAAACGCGTCGCGATCCTGATCTCCGGTCGCGGCAGCAATATGCGCGCGCTGATCGCGGCGGCGGCGGCGCCGGACTATCCGGCGCAAATCGTGCTGGTGCTCTCCAATGTCGAGACCGCGGCAGGATTGGAATTCGCGCGCGAGGCCGGCATCGCGACCAAGGTGATCTCGCACAAGGTCTTCGCGTCGCGCGAGGAGTTCGACGCGGCCGTGGACAAGGTGCTTCGCGCGGCGCAGGTCGATCTGATCTGTCTCGCCGGCTTCATGCGCATCCAGTCGGAAGGCTTCGTGCGCGCCTGGGAAGGCCGCATCCTCAACATCCATCCCTCCCTGCTGCCCGCGTTCCCCGGCACCAAGGTGCATGAGCAGGTGCTGGCGGCGGGCGTGACGACGTCGGGCTGCACGGTGCATTTCGTGGTGCCGCAGCTCGATGCCGGCCCGGTCATCGCGCAGGCCACGGTGCCCGTGCTGCCCGGCGACACGCCGGACACGCTGGCGGCGCGCGTGCTGGAAGAAGAGCACAAGCTCTATCCCGCCGCGCTCAAGGCGGTGGCGGAAAGCAAGGTCGCGCTGCGCGACGGCGACGCGGTGTTCGGCTAGGCTTTGCCGCGCCGCCGCTCCCGCCAGCGGCCGAGAAAGAACAGCACAAACGTCGCCATGGCGGCCCAGAAGAGATTCTGCGCCAACCTGCCCTGCCACGGCACCACGTAGAGAATGCCGTGCTCGTTCACCGGATAGACACGCCCCGTCGCCGGATCGGGAGTCGGCGACCCCAGCCTATAGAATGCCAGATTCAGCAAAATCATCGGCACGAACATCACGATGTAAAGAACGCCGCTGACGCGGGAGACGGCTTTGAACGCGCGTTCGAAACGAGATGACGGGCTGTCCGGCATCACCCGACGCCCGCGAGCTTCGCCGACACCTCCCACAGCCGCGCGGCATCCGCGTCGCTCTGCGCGGCGAAGGACGGCTCGGCGATCTTGCACTTGTAGAAATATTCGCCGCTGATCGTCGCCACGTCTGGCGACGACGCCAGATGAACGATCGTCTTGGCGCCCTCTTCCGGCGAGATGCCGAAGGACATCACGACGTTGCGCAAAAGGCGCGTGAAGGTGCCCTTGGCGTTGTTGCTGCCGAAGCGCGTTCCGACGAAGCCCGGATGCAGGCAGTTGGCCGTGACGCCGCTGTCGGCCAGGCGCTTGGCCAGCTCGCGCGTGAACAGGATGTTCATCAGCTTGGAGGTGCCATAGGCGCGGAAGGAGCTGTAGCTTCGCTGGCTTTGCAGGTCGTCGAAATCGAGCTTGCCCGCCTTGTGCGCGTCCGACGCGGTGGAAACGATGCGCGCGCCCGGCGTGGCCTTCAGATTCGGCAGCAGGATGTTCGTCACCACGAAATAGGCCATGTGGTTGGTCGCGAACGTCATCTCCAGCCCGTCGGCGCTCGTCTGGCGCGACAGGAAGACCGCGCCGGCGTTGTTGACGAGGACGTCGATCCGAGGCTCGGCGGCGGCGATTTCGGTCGCGATGCGCCGCATCCCCGCGATGGCGGAAAGATCGGCGAGATGGGCGCTGTGCGCCGCGGACGGGTTGGCCGATTTCAGCTTGGCGAGCGTCGCATCGGCGCGGGCGCGATCGCGCGCCACCAGCACGATGCGCGCGCCCTGCTGCGCCAGCCGCAGCGCTGCAATCTCTCCGATGCCCGATGTGCCGCCGGTGACGACGACCGTTTTGGATTGCATGGCGGCGCGCTCCATCCGTTCTTCGGCAGGCTCAGGACGAGGACTGCGCTTGGGACGAAAGCCGAGCTTAGGGCCTCATCCTGAGCTTGTCGAAGGATCGCGCAAGAGATGACTTTCACCTGGTGCGATGATAAGCAAACAGCATGCCGCCCGTGCTGACCGACATAATTCCCGTGCTTGTCTGCTCGGACATAGCGGCGGAGCACGACTTTCTGGTGAGCGTGTTGGGTTTTACGAGCGCGGGGCTGGAGCGCACGCCGGCAGGCGCCGTCGTGCACGCAGAGGTGCGGACCGGCGACCGCCGCATCTGGCTTCACGTCTCGAGCCAAACGGCGCGGCTTGAACCGCCGTCGATACTCGGCGCCGCCGGCGGCGGCTTGGTGGTTTATGTGACAGACGTCGATGCCCATTTCGCCCAGGTGAAGGCGTCGGGCGCGGAGATTCTCTCCGAGCCTGCCGCTCAGCCTTACGGTCAGCGCGAATATGGCGTCCGTGACCCAGAGGGGCATTGCTGGTGGTTCGCCACGCCTACGGCCGGTCCGGCCGCTTCCGCTTGAACGCCCTCGTCATTTCAAACTGACCCACGACGGCTGTCGCGGCGGCTCTTACGGAACGATGTCGAGGCCCGAGAAGAAGAACGCGATCTCCTGCGCCGCGGTCTCGGGCGCGTCGGAGCCGTGCACCGAGTTGGCCTCGATCGACTCGGCGAAGTCCTTGCGGATGGTGCCGGCGGCGGCGTTGGCGGGATTGGTCGCGCCCATCACCTCGCGGTTCTTGGCGATGGCGTTCTCGCCCTCCAGGACCTGCACCACGACCGGACCCGATGTCATGAATTTGACAAGGCTGGCGAAGAACGGCCGCTCCCGGTGCACGGCATAGAACCCTTCCGCCTGCGCCTGGCTGAGCTGGATGCGGCGCGAGGCGATCACACGCAAACCCGCCTTCTCGAAGCGGTCGACGATGGCGCCCGTAAGGTTCCGGCGCGTCGCGTCCGGCTTGATGATGGACAGGGTGCGCTCTTTCGCCATGGCATGCTCCGGTAGGGGAAAAAAGTGCGCGGGTTATAGCGGAGGAATGCGAAGAAGCAAGCATGCTCGAATCGCCTCCCCCTTGTGGAGAGGCCGAAAAATCGCGAGCGACGCGAAGCGATTTTCGGGTGGGGGCGGTGCTGCCGGATGGACCGTCCCCCAACCCGAAATTTGCTCTGCAAATTTCGACCTCCCCACAGAGGGGGAGGTGATTTCTTGTGCTATACGCCCCGTCCCATGCTCGTCATCGACAACCTCATCGTCCGCATCGCGGGCCGCGAAATCCTGAACGGGGCGACCGCCAGCCTCCCCGCGGGGCGGCGCGTGGGCCTGGTGGGCCGCAACGGCGCGGGCAAATCGACGCTACTCAAGGTGATCCTGGACCAGCTGCATCCCGACGACGGCGCGGTGAGCTGGCCGTCGGCCTGGCGCATCGGCGCGGTGGCGCAGGAGGCGCCGGGCACGCAGACGAGCCTGATCGACACCGTGCTCGCCGCCGATCCGGAGCGCATGAAACTTCTGGCGGCGGCGGAGCACGAGAGCGACGCGCACAGGCTGGGCGACATCTATCACCGGCTGGATGCGATCGACGCCTATACCGCGCCGGCGCGGGCCGCCGAGATCCTGAGCGGGCTGGGCTTCTCCGCCGCCGACCAGCTTCGCCCCTGCGCGGAGTTTTCCGGCGGCTGGCGCATGCGCGTGGCGCTGGCGGCGATCCTGTTCGCCGCGCCCGACCTTCTTTTGCTCGACGAGCCGACCAACTATCTCGACCTCGAAGGCGTGATGTGGCTGGAGAACTTCCTGCTGCGCTATCGCGGCACGGTGGTGATCGTCAGCCACGACCGCGACCTGCTCAACACCGCGGCCGAGTTCATCCTGCATCTCGAGCACGGCAGGCTGAAGCTCTATACCGGCAATTACGACACCTTCGTCGAGACCCGCGCGCTGCAGCGCGCCCTCGACGTGGCGGCGCAGAAGAAGCAGGAGGCGCGCCGCGCCCATCTGCAGAGCTTCGTCGACCGCTTCCGCGCCAAGGCGACCAAGGCGCGCCAGGCCCAGAGCCGCATGAAGATGATCGCCAAGATGGAGACGATCGACATTCCGCTGGACGAGCATGTGCGGCCGATCCGCCTGCCCAAGGCGATCGAGGCGGCGCCGCCGCTGATCACGATGGACCGCATCGCCATCGGCTACGAGCCGGGCAAGCCGGTGCTGTCGGACATCTCGCTGCGCTTCGATCCCGACGACCGCATCGCGCTGCTGGGCAAGAACGGCAACGGCAAGTCGACGCTGGCCAAGCTCCTCGCGGGCAAGCTGGAGCCGATGGCCGGCGAGATCGTCCGCTCGCGCAAGATGATCCCGGGCTATTTCGCGCAGCATCAGCTTGAGGAACTGCAAGGCGCCATCACGCCGATCCAGACGCTGCAGAACATGCGCCCCAAGCTGACGGTGCAGGAGGTGCGCACCCAGCTCGGCGGGTTCGGCTTCTCCGCCGACAAGCAGCTCACGCTGGTCGGCAATCTGTCGGGCGGCGAGCGGGCGCGGCTGATGCTGGCGCTGGCGACGCTGGACAAGCCCAATCTTCTGATCCTGGACGAGCCGACCAACCATCTCGACATCGACGCGCGCGGCGAGTTGCTCTCGGCCCTCAACGATTTCGACGGCGCGGTCGTGCTGGTCAGCCATGACCGGCGCCTGATCGAAGCCACCGCCGACCGGCTCTTGCTGGTGGCGCATGGCGAAGTCCATCCCTTCGAGGGCGATCTCGACGACTATCGCCGCTTCCTGCTGGCGGACGAACCGGCGCCCGAAGCGCCGAAGGCGGCGGTCGCGCCGGTCAAATCGAAGGACGAGCAGCGCCGCGAAGCCGCCGAAAGACGCCGCCAGCTCAAGCCGCTCAAGGACAAGATCGAGGGCGCCGAGCACCAGATCGCCGAGTTGAACACCGAACTCGCCAAGCTCGACAAGGCGCTGGCCGATCCCCTGCTCTTCACCCGCGATCCGCAGAAGGGCAGCGCCGTGTCGAAGAAGCGCGCGGAGGCCGCCAGGAAGCTCGCCGACGTCGAGGCGCGCTGGCTGAAGATGCAGGAGGAATACGAGACGGCGCTGGCGGAGGCTTAGCCGTGGCGTCAAACGACGACGCTAGTTAACATAGATAGGTACCGTCTGATGCCACACCAGACCAACTTTGCCCGTGCCGCTCGGAGTGAAATGATAGAGGCGACGCCCTTTGGGCCCGTAGAGTCCCACTTCAAAAGCCCACGGCCCATCCCAGTTGATACCGACAAAGACGAGCGCATAAGGCAGATGCGGCGGCGGCGTTTTCGGCGGAGAATTCGTGGGCAAGACCCCATTCAGAATGAAAGAGTAGGGTTTAAAAGTAGGCCCACCCTTGGCCAAGGAAATTTCCGAGCTCCAGTTCAACTTGGCTGCATAAATGTGAAGCTCGTTGTCGGCTTTGTTGACGTGAATTTTGCTTACATTAGGAGGCGGATTCGGTATTCTCATAGTATCCACTTCAGTAATCAGCGATGAACGCATATCATATCTTGTTCAGTCGAATATATTACAAGTCCGTTATGTGCGTTGCCTGAGAAAGAAACATCAATGTTGACATAATTCTTTCAGTATTCCGAACAGCGTGGGCACGTCGATACGAATTCCATTCTATGCAAATAAAACGGTGATCGACCCTTCAGAAAAAACGCCTCCATTGCCGTGATGAGGCCCACGCAAACTCGCCGAAGCCGAAGGGCGCTAGCTCGCGGTGTAGAAAGAACTGGAACGCGTGACCGCCGCCGATGCTTGAGCCAGCATCGCACCGCCGCCTAGATTGACCCCCGCCAGCGGGGATCGGGCCGGGGCGCGTTCGAACATGTCACTTCGCTGCTGTCCTGCGCTAACGCACCGCGCGCCTTGCGATGTCGCCCCATTCCTTCTGCGCCTTCTGATAGCGCGAGGGCGCGCCGTCCAGCAGTTTGAGGATCTGCTGATAGATGCCGCGCGCCTCGTCGCGCGCGCCGGTCTTCTCCAGCAGCATGGCATAGCGGGCACGCGCCTCCTCGCCCGAATAATAGCCGACCAGCTTCTTGTATTCGGCGAGCGCGTCGTCCGTCTTGCCCTGCGCTTCCAACGCGCGGGCATACAGCAAATGGGCGTCACCGGACACGAAGCTGGGATCGGCGGCCTGCAGCGCGTCGAGGCTGGCCTGCGCGCCGGCCGCGTCGCCGCTCAGGAATTGCGCCCGCGCCAGGCCCAGAAGCAGCGCGGGATCGTCCTTGAACTGGCCCTGCGCCGCCTCACGATAGATCTCGGCCGCCTCGGCATAGGAGCCGCGCGCGATATATTCCTCGGCCAACGCCCGCTTGGAATCGACCGAGCCGACCAGCTCGTGGGCGCGGTGCGCCTCGCGCAGGCTTTTGTGCGGATCCGCCATCTGGCGGGCCGTGGCGCCGAGCCGCGCCGCACTGCGGCTGCGGAAAAGCTCTGGCAGGATGACGGCAACGAGGTAGATCAGGCTGCCGATCGCCGGCAGGAAGATGATGATGTAGACCCAGGGAAAGACGTTGCCGCTGCGCACCGCGTGCACGATGCAAACCCCGATAACCAGCAGATAAACCAGCCCGACCGGGCTTTCGAGATAGGCGAGCGGGTTGAGCACGCGGCGGCTCCGGGATACGACGACCTTCAGATGGCCCAGAAGAGGGCCGATCTCAAGGGGCGGCCGCGGCGCCCGGCGCGGTAACGATGCCGACGGGCTCTTTTTGCCAAGTCTCCACAATGGGATATAGATGCTGACATGACCGACGACCGCTTCTTCGAGCGTGCAGGCCCCTTTCCGCTCGGAGAGATCGCCGCCCATATCGGCGCCGAGATGGACAACAATTCGTCGTCCGACTTCCTGGTGCGCGACGTCGCCGCGCTGGAGAGCGGCACGGCCGGCGACATCAGCGTCTTCAGCGACGCCGAATACGCCAAGGCCTTCGCCCATACCGGCGCCAGCGTCGTGATCACCGACCGCAAGCTCGCCGTGCACGAACACAACGGCACCTGGCTGCTGCTCGCCGACAATCCGCGCCTGGCCTTCGCGCAGGTCGGCCACATGTTCTATCCGCCGCATGTGCCGGTCGCGGGCGTGCAGACGCTGACGCCGGTCCATGCCAGCGCCACGATCGGCGACGGCACGCAAATCAGTTCGGGCGCCGTGGTGGGCGCCAAGGCCAAGATCGGCGCGCGCAGCATCATCGGCTACAATGCCGTGATCGGCCCCGGCTGCGTGATCGGCGACGATTGCGTGATCGGCGCCAATTGCGTGATCTCGCACGCCCTGATCGGCGACCGCGTCACCTTCGCGCCCAACGTCACGATCGGCAGCGCCGGCTTCAGCTTCGTGCCTAGCCCCAAGGGGTTGCTGCGCGTGCCGCAGCTGGGCCGCGTGGTCATCGAGGACGATGTCGAGTTCGGCGCCAACTGCGCCATCGATCGCGGCGCCATCGGCGACACGGTGATCGGCAAGGGCACGATGTTCGACAACCTCG
>CAZMHP010000082.1:0-11228 GCA_964566095.1 uncultured Rhizobium sp.
GGCGGCGCCGGCTCGCTCGAAGTCGCGCCCGGCAAGATGCTGAAGGACACGCTGAGCCTGCCCGAGCCGGTCATGAAGATCCTGAGCGAGGGGACCGAGAGCCTCAAGCGCCTGCGCGGCGAGACCGCGCTCGACTGGACGTTCTTCTCGCCCGCCGCCGAGATCGGCCCCGGCGAGCGCACCGGCAAATTCCGCCTGGGCGGCGACCAGCTCGTCACCGACGCCGCCGGCAAGAGCCGCATCTCCTACGACGACTACGCCATCGCGCTGGTCGACGAGTTGGAGCAGGGCAAGCACATCAAGAAGCGGTTTACGGTGGCGTATTAAGCCCCAGCGTCATGGGCGGCCCTGAGCCGCCCATCCATCGCGCCCGCGCCTGCGGGCACTTATGAATCTCTTTGGCGCGCCGACGCGCGCCAGATGGATGGGCGGGTTGAACCCGCCCATGACGAAATGAAATATTTTTCTGCGCAACAAAATATCGTTCGCCGCGATGCAGCAAATGAACTCGTCGACACGGCGCGCGCGAAATCTCCGCGTTCTCCGCGGCTCCGCGTGAGGAAAACCGCCGATAATTCCGCACAAAGAATATTTTCGCCGCCCTCTTGAACCGAGTCGGTCTAGCCACCAAATACGCCATATCCCGACAATTGCATCCGGACGAAACGCACGCCGAATTTCGGCGCGGCGCGCGTTCGCATGCCCGCAGCAATGGAGGCCGGCGTGACGAAACAGATTATCGACGCACGAACGCCGTGCCGCTCAAAGCTTGTCCGCGAGGAGCGGCACGCGGCGGATCAGGATCGCGGCGATCAGCAGCGGCGCGGCCAGCGCGGCGCAGTAGAGCGGCCGCGACCAGCCGGCGCCGATCAGCATGCCGCCCAGATACGGCCCGACCACCGCGCCCAGCCGTCCGATGCCCAGCGCCAATCCCGTGCCGGTGTTGCGCACGCGCGTCGCATACATCGCGCCGATGACGGCATAGAGCCCGCTGATCATGCCGATCATGAAGAAGCCGACCGCGCCCGCGAGGATGAGCAGCAGCGTCAAATCCTTCCCCACCGCGCCGAAGCCGGCGACGGCGGCGAAGAACAGCACCATGCAGACGGCGGTCAGCGGCCGAAGCCCGATCCGGTTCGCGATGGCGCCGAACAGCAGCCCGCCGAAGACGCCGGCGCCGTTCATCACCACCGCGCCGGAGATTCCGGTGGAGAGCGACAGCCCCTGGTCGACCAGCACTTTGGGCGTCCAGTTCAGCATGAAGTAGAACGGGATCATCGCCAGGAAATAGGCGGCGCAGATGCGCGCCGTGCGCCACGCGAAGTCGGCGGTCAGCGCGCCGCGCATGTCGCCGTCGATCTTGGCGGCCGGCGCCGGCAGGGCATCGAGCAGCGGCCGGCCCATCCGGCCCAACAGCGCGTTGATCCGCGCCAGCGCGTTGCCGCGCCGCTTGGCGAGCAGGAAGTCCAGCGACTCCGGCAGCGTGACATAGGCCAGCGGAATGAGAACCGCCGAGAGCGACGCGCCGAAGAAGAACACCGAGCGCCAGCCATAGGCGGCGATCAGGAACACCGCGATGGTGCCGCCGATCGTGGCGCCCACCGGATAGCCGACCGCCATGAAGGCGATGGCGAACGCCTTTCGCTTCTCCGAGGCGTATTCCATCACGATGGTGTTGATGCTGGACAGCAGGCTGCCGATGCCCAGGCCCGTGAACACGCGCAGCAGCGCAAGCTCCTTGAGGTCGTGCGCGAAACCGCTCGACGCCATGCCGATGGTGATGAGGATGAGACCCAGCAGAACCAGGAACCTTCGCCCGATCGCGTCGGCCAGCGGCGACAACAGCAGCGAGCCGAGCATCATGCCGGCCAGGCCCGCGCTGAACAGAAGGCCCAGCTCGGTCGGCGCCAGCAGCCAGTCCTTGGCGATTTTTGGGCCGGTGAACGCGATCGACAGCACGTCGAACCCGTCCAAGGCGTTGATCGCCATGCACACGGTCACGGCCACGATTTGGAAGCGGCTCATCCGCCCGTCGCGCACCATCGCTCGGATATCCACGCTCATCCCGTCCCCCCTGCGCGTGGCCACAGGGCCGCCGCGTCGTTTGCGCGAGCGTAGCGGATCGCGCGCGATAAGGCCAAGGACGCCGGGCTCAGCGCCGTTGATTTCGGCGGCGAAGATGGGTCTTCACAGATGTCAGTGCACGTTCCGCTCCGAGCCCGCCCAGTATTTCGAGCGGATCGCCTTCTTGTCCATCTTGTTGTTCGCGGTCTTGGGGATTTCGTCCCAGAAGTCGACGGATTTGGGCGCCTTCACGCCGCCGATCCGCGTCTTGCAATGGGCGATGACCTCTTCCTCGGTGACGTTCGCGCCTTGCGCGCGCACCACGATCGCCTTGATCGCTTCGCCCCACTTTTCGTGCGGCACGCCGATGACGGCGCATTCGGCGACGGAGTTCATCTCCATCACGCAGCCTTCGACTTCGGTCGAATAGACGTTGAAGCCGCCGGTGACGACCATGTCCTTCTTGCGGTCGACGATGAAGATGTAGCCGTCCTTGTCGCGATAGGCGACGTCGCCGGTGTGGTGCCAGCCGAACCGGCGCACCTCGGCGGTGGCGTCCGGCTTCTCGAAATAGGAGTGGCTGACCAGCGCCCCGCGCACCACGATCTCGCCCGCTTCGCCCGGCGGCAGCAGGTTGCCGTCGTCGTCCATGATGCCGACCTTGACCGGATAGGTCGGCTTGCCCGCGCTCTTCAGCCGCTCGGGGTGATCGCCGCGCGCCGCGGCGGCGACGATCTCGGGCGGCAGCCACGTCGTGATCAGCGGGCTTTCGACCTGGCCATAGCATTGGCACATGCAGTCGCCGAATGTCTCGACCGCCTGTTTGAGCTTTTCGTGGCTGACGGGCGATCCGACCAGCAGGAAGATCTTGAGGCTCGAATAGTCGTAGTCGTGCCGCTTGGGATGATCGAGCAGCGCATAGAGCGCCGTCGGCGGCAGGTAGAGATGGGTCGCTTTGTATTTCTCGATATTCTCAAGAACGCTGGTCGCATCGAAGGCCGGCATCACGACGACGGTCGATCCGAAGCTGAGACAAGCGCCGCACACCGGCCCCGCCGCATGCGTCAGCGGCGCGGTGACCAGGCACACCGGCTCCTTCGTGTCGCGGCGCCAGTAGTTGGCGCCCATCTCCTGCATCGTGCCCCAGCCCAGATTGGTGACGTTGACCCCTTTCGATGGTCCCGTCGTGCCGCCCGTGGGGAAGATGCCGACCACCTCCTCGAGATTGCCGAACGCGTCGCATTCGTCGACGAAAGGCTGCGTCTCGCCTTCCTTCAGGAATGCCGTCAGCGAGGGGTGGCCGTCATCGGCCTTGTCGATGCAGACGATTCTGCGGATCGACGGGACTTTCGCCGCCAGTTCGCGCGCCTCGTCGCGATATTGCGAGTGATAGAACAGCCAGACCACGCGCACATAGTTCATGTACTGAATGTTCTCGCTCAGCCCATTGCGCGCGTTGACGGGAATCCACTTCTCGCCCGCCCGCCACAGCCCCAGCAGGCAGACCAGGACGCCCCAATGGTTCGGGCCGTAGATCGCGATCGGCTCCTGGCGCTTGACGCCGTTGACCCGCAAGGCCGACGCGAAATGGAAGGTGAGATCCTGGAGCTCGCGGAAGGTGAAGCGCGTGTCCCCTTCGACCAGGGCAAGGCGTTCGGGATCGATGTCCACGCCCCGGTCGAAATAGTCGATGGCTCTCATGATGGTGTATCAACCCCAGCGGCTGTGTTCGGGTCCTGGTGTATAGGCCTCGCGCGGGCGCTTTGTCTTGCTGGCGCCGAGCGCCGCCTTCACCGCGGGGCGCGATCCGATCCGTTTCAGCCAGGCCTTGGTCCGGGGCGCGTCCTCCAGCAATTGCGGCGCAAGATCGCGCAGCGGGTCGATCAGCGTGAACGCGTCGATGTCGGCGAGAGAGTAGGCGGCGCCGACCAGCCAGTCGGATTTGGCGAGCGCCTCCTCGACCTTCTTCACGCCGAGCCCGGCCTTGCGGCGGCAATCGTCCAGCAACTCGTCGGTGTAGCTGTTGTCGAGCGCGGTTTGCCAACCGGTCCTTTGCTCATCGGTCGGCATCTCGGCGATGGCACGCTCGATGTCGCGGCGATTGCGCGCGGCAAGCGCCGGGGCCAGGAATTTCTGCGCCCCCAACGTGCTGACGGCGGGCGCCAACACCTCGTTGCAGAATCGCGCCCAGGAGAGGATTTGCCAGCGGCCATAGGCGCCCACCGGCCGCAGCGGCGTTTCTGCGATGGTTTCGTCGAGGAACAATGCGATGAAGAACGACTCGGTCATCGCGGTGCCGTTGCTGACCAGGACCGGCCCGTCGAGTTCGGGATTGTGCGCCACTTCGGTCTCGTGGGCGAAGGGCAGGGCGTATTGCTCGAATGCCGGCATGTCCACGTAATGTCCGTTGAACGGCACCTTCTTCTCGTGGAGCGCGATGAGAACCTTCAGCGAAAAGGTGTTGGGCTCCCAATGATACAGATCGAGCATGTCGGTTCTTTCAATGGTCGAGATAGGTGACGCGGCTGGCCATCGGCGTTCGGCCCATCGCCCAGGTCGCCTTGGTGGCGGGGCGCGCATAGATCCTTTTCAGCCAGGCCATGATGTGCGGGGTCTTTTCCGCGTTGCAAAGCTGCGGCTGCGCCAGGGGCAGCGCATAGGCGAGGTTGAACCCGTTGATGTCGGCCAGCGTGTAGCTGTCGCCGGCCAGCCATTCGCGCGACGCCAGCGCTTCTTCGAGGCGCAGAATGCCCACCGCCGAGCGGCGGCGCGATTCTGCCAGTTCCACCTCGGAGAAGGTGTTGTAGATCGCCTTCGACCAGGCGATGCGGCGCTCCTTGAGCGGAATGCGATCGATCGCGGCCTTGAGTTCTTCGGGATCGCGGCTGCGGACGGAGGGTCCGATGAACACGCTCCAGCCGATCATGCTGACGGAGGGCGCGAAATACTGGTCGAAGAACCGCATCCACCAGCGCATGCGCCAGCGGTCTTCGGGTGCGGTCGGCCGCAGCGCCGGTCCGGGAAACGCCTCGTCGACATATTCCATGATGGCCGTCGACTCGGTCAGCACCAGATCGCCATGCACCATCGCCGGAATTGTGCCGTTCGGATTGACCGCCAGGTATTCCGGCTTGTGCTGGTCGAAGTTGAGCAGATCGAGGTAGTGGCTCTCGAACGCCACGCCCTTTTCCTTCAGCGTCAGCATGGGCTTGCCGGAATTGGCGTTGGGTTCCCAATGATACAGAGTCAGCATCTATCCAAGCCTTGAGGTGAACCGTCGCGCGCCGATGTCAAAAAATGTATGCGGCGCGGTGGTTACCACGCTTTCCCCACAATGAAGAGCGACGCCGCTAATTCGGAACCGGGTAGTGCTTCGCACACGGACAAGCGGTTCAAAACACAATTTCCGAAAGCGCGACTTTTCCGCCACCCCTTGCTCGCGCCCGGGGCAAAACCCACCGTGCCTGTTCCGGAAGCGAAAGCCGAGGTTTCTCAAGAGGAAGTAGACCCAGCATTGGCGGCACCCGCTATTAACGAACTCCCCAATATCCGCGCCACGGGCTTTGTAAGCGGGACGTACAGACTGTTTGTCTTGGCGGGGCTTATGCTATTTTCGAGCAATAAAGAGTCTGGTGCGCCACAGGTGTACCGTCACGACGGCCAGGGCCGTTACCAGGGAGGGGCATTATGCCTGTTGATCACAGAGTGAAGGAATCCGTCCGCTCGCGTGCGCTGAGCGGCCTTGCATGGAGCGTATCGTCACTGGCCTTGGCCACCGCATTCTTCGCTTCGCCCGCGGTGGCGGCAACGGCGGACAACAGCGGGATCGAGACCGTCACCGTGACGGCGCAGTACACCGAGCAGAACATCCAAGCGACACCGCTGGCGATTACCGCGTTGACGACGCAGGACTTGGCCCAGCGCGGGATCACCGACCTATCGCAGATCGGCAACACCATTCCCAACCTGACGCTCAACAAGACGCCGGCGGCCTTCGGCAGCGGCGTGCAGACCTATATCCGCGGTGTCGGCCAGTATGACACCGCCTTCGCGGCCGAGCCGGGTGTCGGCATGTACATCGACGATGTCTACTACGGCACGCTGTTCGGCACCGTGTTCGACATGCTCGATCTGAGCCAGGTCGAAGTCGACCGCGGTCCGCAGGGCGTGCTCGGCGGCAAGAACAACATCGGCGGCTCGATCAAGATGTCGACCAAGAAGGCGACGGGTGACGGCAGCGGTTACATCGAGGCGACCTACGGTTCGTACAACGAGGTCAACATCCGCGGCGCCTTCGACGTCTCCATCATCCCCGATCACCTGTTCTTGCGCCTATCCGGCGTGTCCAAGCAGCAGGACGGCTATGTGAACGTCATCGACTTCGCCTGTGCCTATCCGGCCCAGGCCGGCACTTTGCCCGTCACCTCAACCAACAACGACTGCAAAAGCGGCACGCAGGGCGGCACCAATGTGCGCGGCGGCCGCTTGTCGTTGCGCGCGATCATCACACCGACGATCGAGGACAATTTCACGGCCGACATCCTGCGCGACGATTCCGAATCGCAGGCGGATACTCTGCTCGTCGCGGACACCAACCAGCCGACGATTGCCGTTTATCACGATGGCGCACTCATCCATGTGGCGCGCGCCAGCTTCTACACGCCGAATTCCGCCGGCGGCGTGACGGGCGGCCCGCCTTTCGCTCCGCCTTCCGTCTGCGGCGGAATATGCGATTGGAACAATGCGGTAAACATTCCGACGTACGGAATTCCATGGGATGAACGGTTCATACCGCACACCAATGGTCAGACGCCCTACAACACGACCTACGCGACCTATACCGATCAGGAAGGCCAGGCCTATACGGACGGCGCGATGGTTCACGCCTGGGGCATGAGCAACACGCTCGATTGGGACATCCTCGACAACGTCCATTTCAAGTCGATCACCGGCTATCGCTTCTATAACGCCGCCAATTCGAACGACTCGGACGTCTCGCCTCTGTCATACCAGCTCACCACGACGCGGCCGGTCAACCGCGAATTCCAACAAGAAGAACGCTTCACCGGCACGCTCTTCGACAGCAAGCTCGCATGGTCGGGCGGTCTGTTCTATTACAATCGCTCAAGCGACGTGACCGGCGGCGTCGTCATCGACGGCGCACTCGCGCCGTTCCTCCAGTTCGAGCAGCACGACCGTTACCAGTCGGAAAGCAAGTCGGCCTATCTGCACGGCATCTACCACATCAGCGATGATCTCGAGGTGTTCGCCGGCATCCGCTATACGAAGGAAAGCAAGACCTACTTCTTCGATCATTCCGGCTTGGTGGCGGGTTATCCGGGTGGCGGCTTCTTCCGCGACACGGTCGATCCGACGTTGGACTGCAATCTGTTCGCCGGTCACGTGCCGTGCGATCACAGCATTTCGCCGCCGCTTGTCGCCCACACTTCGCGCACCAATCGTCCCGACTATCGCGCCGGCCTCGACTATCATGTCACCGACGACGCGATGGCCTATTTCCAATATTCGACGGGCTATCGCACAGGCGGCACGAATTCCCGCCCGTTCTCGCCGGATCAGTTGGATACTTATGGACCGGAAAGCCTGACGAGCTATGAAATCGGCGCCAAGACCGACTGGTTCGATCACCGGTTGCGCGCCAACATCGCGCTGTTCATGAGCGAATACGAAAACAAGATCACGCCGCTGTCGGCCGTGGATCCACTGTTTCCGTTCCTGCCTTACGTGAAATACGTCAACCTCGCATCCGAGGAAGACAAGGGCGGCGAGCTCGAGATCACCGCTGTTCCGATCGACAACATGCTGATCGAGGCGTCCTACTCGATCCTGGGGCAGTCCCAGGCCCCCGTTCCGGGCGCAGTGCCAGGCTACCTTGACGGCTGCACCTCAGTCGCCATTTGCGGTACGGTAAGTCCGGGTACGATCAAGGTCGGCTCGCATGTGATCCTGGTGCCGGACACCACCGCGCATATCGGTGCCCAGTATCGCTTCGACCTCGGTGACGCCGGTGCACTGACGCCACGATTGGACATTCAGTGGCAGTCGACCATCTGGCAGGGTGCCAACAACAATCCCTACACGGCCATAGCCGCCCGCGACACGATGGACGCAAGGCTGACGTGGGATGCACCGACTGGCGGCTGGCAGGTTGCGTTGGCCGTCTCCAACCTCACGGACCTGAAATACTTCTACGATGTGTTCGATCTGTCCGCGTTCGGCCAGGGCTCTGTCGAAGCACAACCGGCCCCGGGACGGGAATGGCATATCCAGTTGAGGAAGGCGTTCTGATCTAGTCTAAAGATTGTTCCTTGGGGGCGCAGGCGGCATGCAATTGCCACCTGCGCCCCAATTGTTTTTGGGCATCGCGGCGGACAAGATGACCGTGCGCATCGGCGCTCAGGGAACGAGAGACATGACAACCGAAAATACGATCCAGGAATTGGCGACGACCGTCGCCGCGCTGCAAGGCCGCGTCGCGATCCTCGAAGCCGAGAGCGCCGTGCGCCGCCTGCAATACACCTACGGCTATCTGATCGACAAATGCATGTACGACGAAACGGTCGATCTGTTCGCCAAGGACGGCGAGGTCCGCTTCATGGGCGGCATCTACAAGGGCAAGGAAGGCGTGCGCCGACTCTATGTCGGCCGCTTCCGCAAGAACTTCACCGACGACTACAACGGACCGATATATGGCTTTCTTCTCGACCACCCGCAGCTCCAATGCGTCATCGACGTCGCCAAGGACGGCCGCTCGGTCAAGCTGCGCGGCCGCAGCCTGATGCAGGCCGGCCGCCACGAGAGCACCGGCGAATCCGGCGCGCTGCCCCGCCAGTGGTGGGAAGGCGGCATCTATGAGAACGAATACGTCAAGGAAGGCGACGTCTGGAAGATCAAGGTGCTGGACTACAATCCGCTCTGGCACGGCATGTTCGACGAAGGCTGGGCGCGCCAGCCGGTCAATTCCTACCCCTTCGCCAGCAAGACCTATCCGGAGGATCCGCTCGGTCCCGACGTGATCGCGCCGGAGGCGCATCGCAGGCTCTGGCCCGAAACCCCGCTGGTGCCGTTCCACTACGCGCACCCCGTGACGGGCAAGCCCATGGTCCCGCAGCAGCCCGAGCGCTGGCGCGCCAAATAGGCCGACGCACACGGACGATTTGCGGATGCTTTGAGACGAGGCTGCAGCCATGAGCGAGAGCGTTTCCACCGGCGTGCATTTTCCCTCCCAGCCGATGGTGACGTTCGGCGGCGGGGGAAGCGTGGGCGGCGCCGTCAACCGCGCCGAGATGGAATTGATCGACTGCGAGGTGGAGGGCACGCTGCCCGCCGATCTCGACGGTGCGTTCTATCGTGTCGGTCCCGATGCGCAGTATCCGAAGGACCCGAAATACGCGCACGACATCGGCTTCGACGGCGAAGGCCATGCCAGCATGTTCCGCTTCAAGGACGGGCATGTCGATTTCCGCAGCCGCTGGGTGCAGACCCAGCGCTGGAAGGCGCAGCGCGCGGCGCGACGCTCGCTGTTTGGTATGTACCGCAATCCGTTCACCGACGATCCCTCGGTCAAGGATCTCAGCCGCGGCACCGCCAACACCCAGGTGTTCTTCCACCACGGCAAGCTGATGGCTTTCAAGGAAGACAGCCCGCCCGTGGTGCTCGATCCGCATACGCTCGAGACGATCGACGACTACTACACATTCGGCGGCGCGCTGGAGGGCGAAACCTTCACCGCTCATCCCAAGATCGATTCCGAAACCGGCGAGTTGCTGGGCTTCGGATACGAGGCGAAGGGCCTGGGCTCGACCGACGTCGAGATTCTCGCGGTCGACAGACACGGCAAGCGCACCTGGCACACCTGGATGAAGGTGCCTTACGCCGGCATGATCCACGACTTCGCGGTCACGCGCAGCCACGTGGCGTTCCTGGTCGTGCCGCTCGCCGTCGATATGGATCAGATCAAGGCCGGCGGTCTGCACTATTCGTGGGACTCGACCCTGCCCACCTGGTTCGGCGTGCTGAGGCGCGGCGGCGACGGCAAGGACGTGCGCTGGTATTCCGGCCCCACCACCATGTGCACCCACACCATGGGCGCCTGGTCGGAGGGCGACAAGGTCTTCGTCGACATGGACGGCGGCGACGGCAACCAGTTTCCGTTCTTCCCCAACAAGCACGAGCCGTGGGATCCGGTGAAGGCGATGGGACACATTCGCCGCTTCTCGGTCGATCTCGCCGACGCGTCCACCAACAGCTTCAAGATGGATGTCCTGTATCCGGATGTCGTCGGCTTTCTGGCACGCCAGGACGACCGCTATCACACGCTGCCCTATCGCTATGGCTTCCTGATGGGCAGTTCGGCGATGGGCGGCGGCATCGCCTGGCACATGGTCGACCACAAGACCGGCAAGGTCTCGACCTGGTCGCCCGGTCCCGACGTGCTGCTGAACGAAATGTGTTTCGTCCCCAGATCCAAGGACGCACCCGAGGCCGACGGCTATCTTGTCGGCATCGTGACACGAATGGCCGAGCGCGGCCGCTCCGACCTCGTCCTCGTCGACACGCGCGACGTCGTCGCGGGCCCGATCGCGACTGTGCGGATGCCGCACAAGATCGTCGGCCAGGTCCACGGGTTTTGGGTTTCGGCGGACGCACTTTAATCCAACGGCTGCGAGTGCGGATGCAGGACCCCTATCCCGAACTGCACCTCCTGATCGGCGGCGAACCGCGCAAGGGCGGTTCGCGCGGCTCTGAAGACGTTCTCAATCCCGCGACGGAAGGCGTGCTGGCGCGCCTGCCGCACGCCACGGCGCAGGACCTCGACGAGGCACTCGCGGCGGCCGAACGCGGCTTCGCCGCGTGGCGCGCCGTGCCGCCGCAGGAGCGGGGCCGCATCATCAAGCGCGCCGCCGACCTGATGCGTGAGCGCGCGGCCGATCTCGCCCGCATCGCCACGCTCGAATCCGGAAAGCCGCTCGCCGAGACGCGAATCGAGGCGGCGATGTCCGCCGATATCCTGGAATGGTATGCGGAAGAGGGAAAACGCGCCTATGGCCGCGTGCTGATGTCGCGGGCGCCCGGCACGCGCATGAGCGTGCGCAAGGAGCCGGTTGGCCCCGTTGCGGCGTTCGCGCCGTGGAATTTTCCGC
>CAZMHP010000083.1:0-11185 GCA_964566095.1 uncultured Rhizobium sp.
TTCACCGATGGCGGCGGGATCTCCGGCGTCGCGGTGCTGGCCGAAAGCCACATCTCCGTCCACACCTGGCCGGAAAAGGGCTACGCGGCCTTCGACGTATTCATGTGCGGCGACGCCGAACCTCGCAAGGCGATGGGCGTCTTCAAACGGGCCTTCAATCCCGGTCGTATCGTGGTCGGCGAGCACAAGCGCGGCGTCCTCTAGGCTTCGCGGAATACCTGTTAACCAAAGGGCGGAAACGGTTGTTTCCGCCCTTTGTCATTTCACCGATACTGTTCCGTTTGAGAGTTTCCTTTCGTCGGCCGCTTCGGCCGCGTGGGAGTGAGCGGGTTGGCGGAGCGTTACGACGCGGCGATCATCGGCGCAGGTGCCGACGGCCTGGCGGCGGCTGCGCGGCTGGCGGCGCGGGGCATGCGCGTCGTCGTGCTCGAACGGGCTTCGCAGCCCGGCGGCCGTCTCGTCACGCGCCCGTTCCATGCCGGCTATCGCGCATCGTCCTTCGCGGACGACATCGCGCCGATCCCCAGCGCGCTCTTCTGGTCGCTCGATCTGGCGCGTCATGGTGCCCGGCGCGCCCCCGGGGAGATTGCCAGCGCGCTCTGGCCCGGCCGCGCCGTGGTGCGTGGCGGCGATGCCTATCGAGAGGTGTGCGAGGAGGCACGGCGCCGCCGCGACGCCGCGCTGGCCTACGCCGCCGTGCCGCCGTCGCGTCCGCCGTCGCGTTTCAATCCCTTCGCGACGCGCGAGCGCGAGATCTGGCCGGCGCAGAGCTGGATGTTGCGTCCGCTGGCCGAGGTCGTGGCGCGCCACGTCGAGGACGACGGCGAAGCGGCGCTCGCCGTCGCCGCGGCGTTGGAAGGGCAGGCGGCCGATCCCTTCGCGGCGGGCACCGCGCTCCATTTGCTCACCGCGCCGCAGCCCGCCGCATGGCGCGGTGCGCTCGGCGGTCTGGGCGCTGCGCTGACGGCCGCCGCGCAAGCCGCCGGCGCCGAGATCGCCTGCGACCGCGAGGTGAGCGAGATCCGCTGCCACAAGGGCCGCGTCGCCGGGCTCGGCCTCGCCGATGGCGGCGAGATCGCCGCGGCCGCCGTCATCTCGACGCTCGACGTCAAGCGGACCTTCCTGTCGCTGTTCCCCTGGAGCGATCTTGAGAAATCCATTGTCCGCCAGATCGGCGACGTCCGCATGGCGGGCGCGACGGCAAGGCTCCTGGTGGCGCTCGGCGGCAAGCCGCGGCTCGCCGTGCCGGGCGCGCTGCCGCGCGGCGCCATCCATCTTTCGCCCGACGCGCCCGACCTTGTCGAGGCGCACGCCGCCTGGCGCGCCGGCATCCTGGCCGAGCGCCTGCCGATGGCGGTGCGCATTCCTTCGCTGGTCGATCCGGGCCTCGCGCCGCAGGGCGGCGCCGTCCTGACGGTCACGATCGGCTGCGTGCCGCACACCCCGTTCGACGGCCCCTGGACCCATGACAAGCGCGACGTCCTCGTCAAGCGCGTGCTCGCCGCCGTCCAGCAGGTCATGCCGGGGCTCGCCGATCTCGTCGTCGCCTTCGAGCTTCTGACGCCGCCGGACATCGAGCGCGCGCTGGGCGTCACCGCCGGCGATCTTTCGGGCGGCGCCATCGCGCCCGATCAGATGTTCGCCTGGCGGCCCGGCTTTCGCGACAAAAGTCCGCTGACGCCGGTCCCCGGGCTCTATCTCGCCGGTCCTTCTTCGGCCGCCGGTGCGCTCGGCACCTGCGTCGCGGGCGCCATCGCCGCCGACGCGCTCTTTGCCGACCGTCACGCGGGGCGCCTGCCATGAGCGAGCGCTACGATGCCATCGTCGTCGGCGCCGGCGTGAACGGCCTCATCGCCGTCGCGCTGCTCGCCAAGGCCGGCTTGCGCGCCATGCTGCTGGAGCGTTCGAGCCTCCTGTTCGGCCATGCCGGCGAGGCGACGCTGAGCGCGCTCGACCCGCGCGTGGTCAAGCAATTGCGGCTGGCGCAGCACGGCCTGGCCTTCGCGGTGCGCGACCTCAGCCTGACCGTGCTGGACGCGGGCGGGCAAAGTGCCGTCATCGGGCGCGACCGGCACGCCACGGCGCGCAGCCTCGCCGCCCTGTCGGCGGCGGACGCGACGGCCTATGAGCCTTGGCGGCGCGCGCTGTTCGATCTGGGGCGCGCGCTGCGGCCCTGCTGGTGGAATGGCCACACCCCGGACGAGATCCGTCGCGCGCTGACGCTCCCGCAACGTGTGCTGCTCGATCGGCTGAGCGTCGCCAGCGCCGCCGCATGGCTGTCGAGCGTATTCGACTCCGACGCGCTGAAGGCGGCGCTCGCCTTCGAGGTCGCGGCATGCGGCGTGGCTCCGTCCGAGGCCGGTTCCGCCTTGGCGCTCGCCTGGTGCGCGGCGCAGGAGATGTGCGGCCGCCAGGGCGCCGTCGCGATGCCGCGCGGCGGCGCGATCGGGCTGCAACAGGCCCTTTCCGAGGCCGCCCAGAAGGCCGGTGCGGAAATTCGCACCGCGGCGATGGTGTCGTCGCTGCTCGTCGCTGGCGGCGCGATCGGCGGCGTCGAACTCGTCGCCGGCGAAAGCATCGCCGCGCCGCTGGTGCTATCGACGCTGTCGCGCCGGCGCACCTTGAGCGGATTGCTGCCGACGGCCGCGATCGGCATCGGCGCGGCGCGCGAGGTGGCGCGGCCGCAAGCCGAGTTCGGCTGTGCGACTTTGGTCTATGGCCTGCAGCGGCCGCCGGATTTCGGCGCGTTCCGCGCCGCGGCCAACACGCGCTATGTCCTGGCCGAACGCTTGGAGACCTTCGAGGTCGCGCTCTCCGCCCAGCGTCTGGGCTGGGTGCCGCAGGAACCGGCCATCGAATTGGCTCTTTCGCCCGCCGGCGCCGAACGTTCGGTTCTGACCGCGCGCGTCTGGCCGGTCGGCCGGAACGCCGACCGCGACGCGCTGACGAAGCGCGTCACCGGCATGATCGAGCGTCACGCGCTCGGCTTCTCCGCCCTGATCGCGAGCTGTGACGTGCTGCTGCCGAGCGGCGGATCGGTCAGCGCGTCCCGCCTGGCTTGCGCGAGCACCGAGCGGATCGACACCGCCGTTCGCGGCCTTCTGCTCTGCGGCCCGGATGCCGAGCCCGCGCACGCCGTCAGCGGCGTCGCCGCCCGCCAGGCCGCTGCTTTCGCCATCGCCCTGCACAAGAAAGTCGCTGGTTCATGAGCACCGTTCGCGTCACGCCGTTTCACGTCCGCGCCGCCGATTGCAATCGCGACAATCGGTGGACGCAGCGCAACCGCTTCACCTTGGCCGCCGCCTATGACGATGCCGGCGCCGAAGCCGCCGCGGCGCGCATCGCCGTCGTCATGGCCGACATCTCCTGGCGCTGGCGCGTGATGCTGGAAGGCGCCCGCGCGCGTGAGCTGGTGCAGCGGCTCTTCACGCGCGACGTCGCGGCGCCGCAGCCCGGCGAAGCGCTCAAGGCGCTTTGGCTCGCCGATGGCGGGGGCGTGCGCGGCGCCGGCGTGGTGGCGCGTTACGGCAGACAGTCCTTCCAGCTCGCCGCCGCGGCCGAGGACGCCGAGTGGATCGGCGCCGCCGCTGCGCTCTACGGCGTCGCCATGCGCGATGTCACGGAGGAGGAGTGCGGCCTTGCGCTGATCGGTCCTTATGCCGGCAAGCTGGTCACCGCTTTGGGGCTCGATCCGCTGCTCGAGCCGCTGGCGTTCCGCAAGGTGTTCTGGCGCGGCCTGGATCTGACGGTCTCGCGCTTCGGCGAGCATGGCGGGTACGAGATCTGGTGCGGGCGCGACGATGCCTTGCTTCTTTGGGATCGCGTGCTGCGGGCGGGCGGCGATTTCGCGATCCGCCCGGCGGGCCTCGACGCGCAGGACATCCTGGATATCGAAGCGGGCGTGCCGCGCCCAGGCCGCGACTACGAGGGCGCGCGCGAGGCCTCCGCCGCGGAGCCGCTGGCCGGCGAACTGCGCCTGGGCAAGCTGATCGATCCCGGCCATGCCGGGTTCAACGGCGCCGTGGCGGCGACCGGGGCCGCGCCCCGGCGCCAGCTTGTCGGTCTTCTGCTCGACACGCCGACGCCGGCGCCTTTCGCACCCGTGCTGTCGAATGGCCGCGCCGTCGGCCGCACGCTCAGTTCGTGCCATTCGCCCGCTCTGGATCGCGCGATCGCGCTGGCGCAGCTCGACGAGGCCTTCGCCGCGCCCGGCACGCCGCTCACGGTGGCGGTGCCCGGATCGCGCACGCTGCTGCCAAGTGTGACAGCAGCGCGCGTCGCGGACTTGCCGTTTTTGCCGCCGCCCGATCCAATCGCATCATGAAGCATGCCGGCCCCCAGGCGCTCGACCGGTTGGAACCCCTTTTGGGGAAGCTGCGCCGCTTGGCGGGGCTTCAGGAGAAGTCGCGCGGCGTGTTTTATCGCGGCAGCAAGGCGTTCCTGCATTTTCACGAGCACGGCGAGGGCGAGCTCCATGCCGATGTGCGGCTCGAGGGGACGCAGTTCGATCGCTTCGCCGTGACCACCGCGGCCGAGCGCAAGGCGCTCTTGGCCCGGATCGCCGCCACACTTCGCGACGGAAAAGCGCCTCGCCTCCGTTGAAAGCCACGCAGGCCTTGGCGACAGTCGGACCCGGAATGCTGAACGATCCGGATGCCGAGCTTGTCGCCCGCGTCGGACGGGGCGACCGCGCCGCCGCGCAGGCGCTGATGGCGCGCCATCTGCCGCAGATGCTGGCGCTTGCGCGGCGCATGCTGAGCGACGCGGTGGAAGCCGAGGATGCGGTCCAGGACGCCTTCATTCAGCTATGGACCCATGCGGCGCGCTGGGAGCCGGGCCGCGCCAAGTTCGGCACTTGGCTTTATCGCGTGACGCTCAACAAATGCTACGACCGGCTGCGCCGGCGACCCAATGCGTCGCTGGCGGAAGCGGCCGACGTCGCCGATCCGGCGCCCGGGCCCGAAGCCGCGCTTCAGCACGCCGCCGTGTCGGCGCAGATCGAGGCGGCCCTGGCCGCATTGCCGCGGCGCCAGCGCGCCGCCATCCAGCTTTGTCATTTCGGCGGTTGCGGCAATATGGAAGCGTCGGAAATTCTCGGCGTCAGCGTTGAAGCCCTGGAATCGCTGCTGGCGCGCGGCCGGCGGACCCTCAAAGCCAGGCTGGCGCATCTGAAGGACGGTTAAGAGCGGTATGGAGCACACGGACGACAGGGATGACGCGGCGCTGGACCGCCTGCTGGAGACGGTGACGTTGCCCGCCGCGACGGCGTCGCTCGAGCGCCGGATCCTGGCGGATTTCGACCGCCTCGCCGCGCGCTGGACGCTCGCAAAGGGCTTGCGCCGCGCGCTCGCCGCGATCTGGCCCGACGCGCCGGTCTGGCAGCCGGCCTGCGCCTTGGCCGGGGCCGCGATGATCGGTCTGTGCGTCGCCGCTTTCGCGCCGCTCGAGCCGCCGTCCGCCGAGGACGCTGCCACGGTGGGCTTGGGTTTCAACGCCGACGTCGATGTCGGCCATGGTGTCTGAGATGGCCGAGACTTCGGCGCCGCGCCGGCGCAACTGGTTCCTGATCGTGTCGGTCCTGATCAACGTCGCGCTGATCGCGGCCGTCGCGACGGTCGCGATCCGCATCGCCCATCGCGACGATCGGATCGGCTCCGGCGGCGTTCTGGCGCCGCGCACGCTCATGGAAGAATTTCCCGACCGCCAAGCCGCCATTCAAAAGGCGATCGACGCGCATGCGCCGCGCCTTGCGGCGCTGCGCAAGGCGTCGCTGCGGACGCGGTTCGCGGCACTGAACGCGTTGAGCGCGGCGGATTTCTCGGTGGCGAAAAATCAGGCCGCGCTGGACGCGGTCGCCGCGGCCGACGCGGCGCTGGAAGCCGAGTATGTCCGCATGGAGGGCGACGGCGTCGCCGCGCTCTCCGCCGGCCAGCGCGCCGCGCTGGCCGACCGCATCAAGGCGCGAGGCCGTTCCTGGCAGTGGCGCATGCTGCGCGGGCGTGGCGCGCGCTAGATCGGTTCACCGCTTCATGGAATCGGTGAACCGCTCTAAGTTATTATTTGGTCGCAATTCCGGATGGAGTTGGAAGCAACAGCGTACCAACGCTTCGCACTTTTCCTGGAATTGCTCTAAAGCCCGGCGCGGATCTCCGTCCAGTCGTTGACGATCGTCTCCTTGTTCTTGAGCCGCTTCTGGAAGATGCCGCTCTTGAGGAAGGTCTCCACGTCGCGGGTGAGGCCGAGCTTTTCGAACGTATCGTTGGAGACGAGCTTGAGGCCCTCCTCGTTTGCCGGCTCGTCGCCGATCTTCTCGATCGTGTATTTCGCGGCCGTGTCGGCCAGCGAGGAGTCGATCAGCGCCAGCGCTTTGTCTTCGTCCGACGGATCCTTGTGCATGACGAGGCCGCAGACATAGGTGAACATGCCGCCGGGCGGGTTCATGTACTGCACCGGCTTCCCCTCGTCGTGCAGGGTCTTGTAGATGATGCGCCACGACATCGCTGCCACGATCTCGCCCGAGCCCAACCCCTGCGTCAGCGTCGTGTTGTCGCTCGACACCACGCGCGTCTGCTTGATCAGTTCGCGCAGCTTGGCCTTCACCAGTTCGTACTGCGCCGGCGTCATGTCGTAGGCGTTGACGCCGATCATCTGCGCGATGAAGGGCACGGTGTCGTCCACGCCGTCCAGCACCGAAACGCGGCCCTTGTACTTGGGATCGAACAGGATGTTCCAGCTCTGCGACTTGACGTATTCGGGCGCCAGATCGGTGCGGAAGGTGATCGAGGTGTTGCCCCAATAATGCGGCACGAACCAGACATGGGTCTTGTCGGCCCAGATGCCCGGCATGTCGCGCAGCGTCGGCGAGATCTTGTTCCAGTTCTTGAGCTTGGTGGTGTCGATCGGCTGCAGCAGCCCGGCTTCCTGCCAGCGCGGGAATTCGTAGTAGCAAGGCCCCATCACATCGGGATGATAGCCCGCGCGCATCTTGGCGAAGGCCTCGTCCTCGTCGGCGAAGATCGTGACGTTCGGTTTCTCGCCATACTGCTTCTCGTAGCCCGCGAGAAAGGGCGCATCCATATAGTCTTCCCACTGGAACAGCGAGACGGGCTTGCCCGTGGACGAACCGCTCGCGGTCTTATTCCCGCTCGGTCCGCAGGCCGCCACGCTCAGCGCCAATGCGGCCGCCACGCACAATTTCGCCGGCAATTTCATAGTCCCCTCCGTCACGCGCCACGCAAAACTAAGGCCGCCCTGGATTTCGTGCAATCCATCGCTGCGTCGCCGCGTTGGTTTGTTCGAAACCCTGGACCGCCTATGATGTGCCCATGAACAAGGCATCGCCCCCACCGGCCTTCGCGCGCCCCGCCTTCGTCGACGAGGCGCGGCTGCAGTTCGACGCGGCCTTGGCGGCCAATCCGGACATCGAATGCGTCGATGCTGTGGTGGTCGACATCTCGGGCACGATTCGCGGCAAGCGGCTGCCGGTGCGCGACGCCGGCCGGCTGTTCGAGACCGGCATGCAGTTGCCGCGCTCGGTCTATCTGATGGACGTCAAGGGCGAGATGGTCAATCCGTTCGATCGCGGCGTCGGCGACGGCGATCCCGACGGGACCGCCTGGCCGCTGCCCGGAACCGTCGGCCGCGTCTGGGGCGAGGGGCCGCGCCGGCTGCAGCTTCTCACCGCCATGCGCAACGAGGACGGCACGCCGACCGACGGCGAGCCGCGTGCCGCGCTCGAACATGTTGTCGAACGCTTCGCCGACAAGCGGCTGACGCCGGTCGTCGCCCTGGAGCTGGAATTCTATCTGGTGGATCGCGTCCGCGGCGCTCACGGCGGGCCGCAGCCGCCGCTCGATCCGCGCAGCGGTCTGCGAGAGAAGGACAACGCGGTCTACGCGATCGACGATCTCGACCGCTATCGCGTCTTCCATCAGGCGCTGACCGACGCGGCGCGCCTGCAAGGCGTGCCGGTCAGCGGCGCCTCGTCGGAATATGCGCCCGGCCAGTTCGAGATCAATCTGCGCCATCAGCCCGATGCCTGCCTCGCCGCCGACCATGCGATCCTCTTGAAGCAGATCGTCAAGGTCGCCGCCCGCGCCGCCGGCTTCGAGGCGACCTTCATGGCCAAGCCCTATCTGGAGCGCATCGGCAGCGGGTTGCACATCCACGCCAGCGTCCTCGATTCGTCCGGCCGCAACATCTTCGACGACGGCACGGCGCAAGGCTCCGAGGCGCTGCGTCACGCGATCGGCGGCTTGCAGGCCTTGATGCCGGAGTCGATGGCGCTCTTCGCGCCCTCGATCAATTCCTATCGCCGTTTTGAGCCGGACATGTTCGCGCCGGTGAACCGGCGCTGGGGCGTCAACAACCGCTCCGCGGGATTGCGCATTCCGGTCGGCCCCAGCGAGTCGCGCCGTGTCGAGCATCGCGTTGCCGGCGCCGACGCCAATCCCTATTTCGCCGCCGCGGCGGTTCTTGCCGGGCTGCACTATGGGCTGGATCGCAAGCTCGACCCGGGTCCGCCGGCCAGCGGCAATGTCTCGCGCGAGCCCGATCTGGCGCTGCCCTTCACGCTCGACGATGCGCTGACGCGGCTGAAGGACGGCATCACCATCGCCGACTATCTGGGCGAGGACACGGTGGCGCTCTACGGCGAGACCAAGCGGCTGGAGGCGCGGCGCTTCCGCAAGATCATCACGACCGCGGAATACGATTGGTATTTGTAGTTCGGGACTTCCTCATCCTTCGACAAGCTCAGGATGAGGACTTTGGCCAAACCCTCATGCTGAGCTTGTCGAAGCAGGAGGGCGGCGCTCTCTACAGCCCCTTGAAAATCGGCGCGTCCGACGCGCCCCAGGCATAGGTGAGGCGGAAGCCCGCGCTCAGCACATTGCCGCTCTCGCCCTGGCGTTCGGCGACCGTGGAATAGCGTCCGTCGAGCGCGATATCCCATCCCGGTCCCGGCGTATAGCGCAGCGCCGCGCCGCCATAGGGTCCATCCTTGGCATAACGATCGATCGCATAGCCGCCATAAAGGTCGAACCACAGCGAGGGGCCGAAGTCGTCGCTGAACGATCCGCCGAACTGGTGCACCTCGCGCGTGCGGATCGACAGCGGAATGAAGGGCGAGGGCGCCGGGCCCACCACCTTGCGCGCGTCGATCGTGTACTCGCCGTCGCCGTCATAGTTGATGCTGAGCGGCCATCCGTCGATCGCATAGCGCAACCCGGCATGCCAGCCGGCGGTGCGCGCCACATTCTGGTCGCCCTTGATGCCATAGCGCGTCGCCATCGCCTCGCCGGTGGCCCACAGCCCGTCGAAGATCTGCCCCGCCGCGAACAGCGCCGAACTGTCGGTGGAGCCTTTGAGCGCGATCGCCTCGGCCGTGTCGGTGTAGGGCTCGTGATAGGCGGCGCGCATGCCGAGCAGCCAGCCGTCGATCGCTTGGGCGAGGCCGATGCGTCCGCCGAAGCCCGAGCGGCCGTAAAGGCCTTCGATGGACAGTTTCACGTCGTCGAACGCCATGCTCACGCCGGCGGCGCCGGACACGTCGTTGAGGTTGAGCGGTCCCACCGCGCCGGTGAGCTGCCGCACCGCCTTGGCGTTGACCAAGACGTCGCGCGCGTTGCCGATCAGACGGATGTCGTCGGCCAGCGCGACGTCGAGGCTGCCGTCGGACGTATAGAGCGTGCCCGCCTTGTCGTGGCGCCACTGCGATGTCACGCGCACCACTGGCGCATCGCCGACACGCAGCGTGTCGTAGCCGCCGCGCAGCGCCGCATCGAACGGCCGTTCCGCGGTCGCGCGCACCAGCGGCGCCAGGCTCCATTCCCGCGCCGGACGTGAGCGGAAGACCGGCGGCGGCGCGGTTGTCCCATCGGCATCGCCGCGCAATTCGGCCGGCGCGGCGCTGCCGCCGTCGCGCGGCACGATGCGCATCGAAAAGCCGTCGGCTTCCGCGCGCGCCAGGAACGTCACCGGCCGCTTGGCGCGGATCACCGCGTTGTCGTATCCGGCATAGGCCATGTCGATCCAATCGGGCAACTCGTCCTGAAGCTGCGCGAAGACGTCGTCGCTGACCGGTCCGTTGAAATCGAATGCGACTTCGTTCTGCACGTCGTCGGCCCGCACCGCCTTCAGCATCACGCCGCGGACGCGGAACTCCACATTGGGTCCGCGCGACACGATGGTGAGGGCGGAGGAAACCGGCGGCGCGTCCTGCGCCGCGGCGCCTGAAACGCACAGCAGCGCCGCCGCCAACAGGGCAGCGTGGAGTCCCAGCATGCGCGGCGCCAGCGCCACGGTTCCCTCTCGCGAAGCAGTTGGTTAATCGTCGGTTAACCGAGGTTAACGAATCGTAAATTTCCTCTCCCGCAGATAAAAAACCAGTTGTCATCCCGGACGACGCGAAGCGTCGGTCCGGGACCCATTGAGCAAGCGTCTCGATGGGTCCCGGGTCTCGCGTTCATGCGCTCGCCCGGGATGACAATTTGATTTGAACGGAGCTTTACGCCTTGGGCAGGCGCAATTCGGCCACGCTGCCGCCGCCGGGGACGCCGTCCAGCCGGATCGCGCCGCCCATGCGCCGCGCCAGCGACATCGCGATGGCGAGACCCATCCCGGCCCCGGTTTCCATGCCCGGCCGGTCGAAGCGCCGGAAGGGCTGACCGGCGCGCGCCGCCTCGTCGCGGGTGAAGCCGTGGCCGTTGTCGATCACGCGAATGACGACGGCGGCTTCCTCGTCGCGCACATCGACGCGTACCGCGCCGCCCTCCTGCGTATAGGCGAGTGCGTTGTCGATCAGGCTGGTCAGGATGCGCTGCACCGCGCGGCCGTCCGCCAGCGCATTTGCGGCATGGGCAAAGCCGAGTTCGAGCGAGACGCGGCGCGAGAAGGCGCGCCCTGCCAGTTCGCCGACACAGGCCTGCGCGATCGTGCAGGCGTCGATGTTCGCGGGCGCCAGGGGATAGCGGCCCGCCTCGACATTGGCGAATTCGAGAATGTCGCCGATCTTGTTGTGCAGCGCGCGCCCGGCTTCGTTGATGTCGCCGGCGTATTCGACGTATTTCGCGTGGCCCACCGTTCCGTAGAAGCCGCGCGCGATCACTTCGGAAAAGCCGATGATCGCATTCAGCGGCGTGCGCAGCTCGTGGCTCATATGCGCGATGAATTCCGTCTTCGCGCG
>CAZMHP010000084.1:0-11144 GCA_964566095.1 uncultured Rhizobium sp.
GGGGCAAGCTGTTCGGCGCCACGATCTACAACTGGTTCGGCGGCGCGATCTGCCTGGCGCTGATCCTGGTGCATGTGGTGACCCATATCGGCCCCGCCACGGCGGCGATCGAGCTGCTCTACTATGTCGGCATCGGCGTCATCGCCCAATCGGTCGCGTTCCTGGCCAGCCTCGTCGCCATCGGCCGGCGCCAGAGCCATTCGCGCTTCGAGATCTTCGTCTATCAGATGGTCGGGCTCGTTGCCGCCCTCGCGGTCTATTGGGTCTGGAGCGACGCCGACCCCGTCGCGGCGCTGATATCGCATAAGCCGGCGGTGGACTTCGTCACCTGGTGGGGCGTGCCGCTCGACGCGCGCGCCTTCCTCCTGACGTCGGTCGCGGTGTTCGCCGGATGGACGCTGCTCGGCTGCTACCGCGCCATGCGCCTTGAATTGAAGATGCGCAACGGGCCGTTGGTGTGGCTCGCCTTCCTCGTGTTCATGGGCCTCTATGTCGCCGGGTTCGACGCCTGGCTGTCGGCCGACGTCAAGGGCTGGGACGCGGTCGCGTTGCGTCTGTTGCTGGCCGGCACGACCTTCGCGGTTCTGACCTATGTCATGGTCCTTCTCGAGCCCAAGGATCGCGTGCTCTATCGCTGGATCGGCGGCCGGCTCGGCCAGGGACGCATCGCGAGCGCGCTCAACGCAGTGCAGGCCTGGATGATGGCGTACTTCGCCACGGCGGTGACGGCCGGTGCGCTGGCCCTGTGGCTGATGCGCGATCCGGCGGCCGCCGCGGTCGGCCAGCCCTTGGTTCTCGCGAGCCTCGGCTTCCTCACCCGCGACGTCGCGCTGTTCGTGCTGATGAACACGCTGCCGGGCAAGCGCAATGGCGACTTCGCGGCGCTGGCGATCCTGCTCGCGCTTTACGTGCTGGCGCCGGCGATCCTCGCCGGGCTGCAGGCAAAGGCCTTGCTGCTGCTGTTCTTCCCGCAGCTTCCGACACCGCCCTGGGCCGGCGTCACCGCCGCTTGGGTCGAAGGACTCGCCGTCGTCGCCATGGCAACCGGACGTCTGGCACTGCGCGAGAAGGACGGCCGCGCGGTGCCGGCCTAATCCGCCAGGAAGCGCTTCAGTCCGTCATAGCCAGGCTGATCGATGGCGAGCTTGTCGCGCGTGGTCTGCGCGAGATGATCGGCCAAGCCCGGCGTGTCCAAACCGATGCGGCCGCCGCGGATGGCGGCGCAGAGTTCGCGGTTCAACGCCGTCATGTCGCCGTCATGACCGAGAAGCCGTGCCAGCCTGTCTCGCTCGGCCGTGGTGGCGGCGGCGCCCTGTTCCAATTCGCGGGCCACGATGGCGAGCGCATTGGCCGCGACGCGGGCATGGAAGGCGGTATGGCCTTTGAGTTCGGGCATGGCGCGCTGTTCGAGGAAGTCGCGCACGGCGGCGACCAGTTCGAGCATCGACGGCTGGTCCATCATCGTCAGATCTTTCCGCGTATGATGAGGTTGACGAGATCGATCTCGTTCTCCGAGGCGCGGCGGCCGATGGCGGCGCGCTCGACCGAGCGGTCGCGCAGGAAACCCTGATACATGCTCATGCACATCACGCCCCATTTGAGCGAGCCGTAGACGATCCAGGTGCGCGCCTCCTCGTCGGTGAAGGGATCGCCGCCGGCCACCACGTAGCCGGCCCGCAGATCGGCGAGATCGCCGAAGCCGCCGACCACCTTGCCCTGCGCCCCGAAGCGCCAGGCATTGGTGCAAATCCAGCCGATGTCCTCCAAGGGGTCGCCGACATGGGTAAGCTCCCAATCGAGCGCCGCTTCGATGCCCTTGGGCGAAATCAGCAGATTGCCGTTGCGAAAATCGCCATGCACCAACGACTGGCGCCTCGGCGCCTGCATGCGCGGCTCCAGCCATTTGAAGGCGAGTTCGAACACCGGATGGGGATAGTCGTACTGGTCGTAGATGTCGCGATAGCGCCGCAATTGCGTCGGCCCGTCCATCGCCGGCAGCGCGGCGCGCAACGCGGGCGTGAGCGCGACGGCGTGGATGCGCGCCAGCATTGCGCCGCATTGGCGCGCCAGGTCGGGGCGCACGGCGTCGAACGCCGGATCGCGCAGGATCTTGCGCGCGATGGTCTCGCCGGCGAGCCGCTCCATGACATAGCCCTCGCCGACGCCGTCGGCGTCCTTGAGCACATAGCGAACTTGCGGGGCCGCCACACCGGCGGCGCGCGCCGCCTCGATCGCGATCGCCTCGGTTTCCAGCGGCACCGAGGTCGACGTCTCGGCCGTTTGCCGCGGCTGGCCGCCCGGCGTGCGGCGCAAGATGAGCGGCACGATCGCGGCGCCGCAGCGCGCGTCAAACGACCAGGTCTCCTGGCTGGCGCCGCCCGACAGGCGGGTCATCCCTTCGATGGCGGTCAGATCGGGAAGCGCCGCGGCCAGGGCGCGCCGCAAAGCGGGAAGAAAATCGCTCATGCCCGGAACCTACACCTTGTCGCAGCGGAACGTGCAACGTCCCAGCGGGGTCTCCTCGAACGGGCGCGACATCTGCTAGGCTGACCAAAACGGATCGGGGAGAAGAGCACATGCCCTATGTCGAGAACCGCGTCGTCCATGATGCCGATTCGCATCTGATGGAATTGCCGGACAGCCTGGACGCCTATTTCGATCCGAAATTCCGCGCCGCCTATGACGCGCTGCCCAAGCTCAAGGCCAATCCGCGCGACGCGGGCTGGGTGAAGAAGGCGCGTGCGCTGCAGGACAGCGACGATTTCCGCTCGGGCGCCGACGCGAACGTACTCCTGCGCAAAAACTACGAGGCGCATGGCGCGTTCCGCCGCGAGGACCGGTCGCGCACCATCGACAATCTGGGCTTCGCGAGCCAACTCGTATTCACGACCTGGTGCCTCGGCAATTTCGGCCTGGACGAGAGCGGGCCGGCCGACCTCGCCTACGCCGCGGCACAGGCGCACAACCGCATGATGGTCGATTTCTGCTCGATCGACCGGCGCCTGCTCGGCACCGGCTATGTGCCGCTGGTCGATTTCGAACTGGCGAAGAGGGCCGCGCGCGAGGCGGTCGATCTGGGCTGCAAGGCGCTGCTCATCGCATCGCGGCCGCCCAAGGGACATTCGCCGAGCCATATCGCGCACGATCCCATCTGGGCGATGGCGCAGGAGGCGGGGCTGCCGATCCTGTTCCATGTCGGCGGCGAGAAGAAGCTCGATGCCGATTATTTCGAGAACGGTCTGCCGCGCGTGAAGGACTTTCACGGCGGCGAGGAGAATTTCACCTCGGTGAGCTACATGCCGATCCCCCATTCGGTCGAGCTGACGCTGGCGGCGATGATCTTCGATGGCGTGCTCGACCGGTTTCCAAAACTCAAATTCGGCGCCATCGAACTCGGTGCGTCCTGGGTGCCGGGTTGGATGCGCAACATGGATTCGGCGGCCGTTGCCTTCGTCAAGAACGAGGACCGTCTCAAGAGGCTTTCGATGAAGCCGAGCGAATTCGTCAAGCGCCAGGTGCGCGTGACTCCCTATCCGCACGAGGACGCAGGCTGGATCGTCCGCAACAGCGGCGACGAGGTCTGTCTGTTCTCCTCCGACTTCCCGCATGTCGAGGGCGGGCGCAATCCGCTCAAGCGTTTCGGCGAGTCGCTGGCCGGCTGCACGCCGGCGCAGATCGACCGCTTCTATTGCGACAACTTCATCGACCTGATGGGCGAAGGTCTGGCGGCGGATTTGCGCCGGCCGAAGCATTTGGTGGCGGCGTAATTCCTAGGTTGTCATGGCCCGCGAATGCGGGCCACCCAGGTGACGTTGCTCCCGACGTCATCTGGCGCGGTACTCTCGAAACCCTGCGATGGTGTGCAGAACCCAACTGGGTGGCCCGCATTCGCGGGCCATGACACGTGGTGGATGGAGCGAGAGAAGCCTACCCCGTCCGCAAATACCGCACCGCTTCGTCGCGGCCGAAGAGATAGAGCAAGGTTCGCAGGCGCTGGCCTCGCTCGCTTTGCAGCTCGGGATCACGCGTCAGCACCAGCTGGGCATCGTCGCGCGCCACGGCCAGCAGATCGGCATGAACCGTCAGATCGGCGAGGCGGAATTCCGGCATCCCGCTCTGGCGCGTGCCGAGCAACTCACCCGCGCCGCGCAGGCGCAGGTCTTCCTCGGCGATGACGAAACCGTCGTCGGTGTCGCGCATGGTCTTCAGCCGCGCCTTGGCGGTCTCGCCGAGCGGGCCGTGATAGATCAGCAGGCAGCTTGATTTGCCCGCTCCGCGTCCGACCCGGCCGCGCAATTGGTGCAGTTGGGCGAGACCGAAGCGTTCGGCATGTTCGACGACCATGATGGTCGCTTCCGGCACGTCGACGCCGACCTCGATCACCGTGGTGGCGACGAGGACGGACGTGTCGCCGGTTTTGAATTTCGCCATCGCGGCGTCCCGCTCCGCGCCCTTCATTTTGCCATGCACGAGGCCGACGCTGGAACCCAAGACGCGCTTGAGCATCGCGGCACGTTCTTCGGCCGCGGCGAGATCGATCTTCTCGGATTCCTCGACCAGCGGGCAGACCCAATAGGCGCGGGCGCCGCGCGCGATCGCCTTGCGCAGGTGTTCGATCACCTCGTCGAACCGCTCGGCGGAGATGGTGCGGGTGTCGACCGGCTTGCGGCCGGGCGGCCGGCCGGTGAGGCGCGAGACGTCCATGTCGCCATACGCCGTGAGCGCCAGCGTGCGCGGGATCGGCGTCGCGGTCATGACGAGCACGTCGGCGGGACGGCCGCCCTTGCCCTGCAAGAGCATTCTTTGATGCACGCCGAAGCGATGCTGTTCGTCGATCACCGCGAGACCGAGATCGGCGAAGGCGACGTCTTCCGAAAACAGCGCGTGGGTGCCGACCAGGATGTCGATCTCGCCCTTGGCGAGCGCGGCGAGCGTGGCGTCGCGGCCGCTGCGTTCGCGGCCCGTCAGCAAGGCGAGGCGCACGCCGGTCGCCTTCGCGTAAGGCTCGAGCGAGGCCATGTGCTGGCGCGCCAGGATCTCGGTCGGCGCCATCAGCGCGCCTTGCGCGCCGGCCTCGACGGCGCCCAGCAGCGCGAGGAAGGCGACGATGGTCTTGCCGGCGCCGACGTCTCCTTGCAGCAGGCGCAGCATGCGCGTGGGCGCCCGGATGTCGGCTTCGATCTCGGCGATGGCGGCGAGCTGCGGTTCGGTCAACGCGAAGGGCAGGGCGGCGATGGCCTTGGCCTTCAGCCGCCCGTCGCCCGCGAGCGCGCGACCCTTCTTGGTTGCCCGCATCTGGCGGCGGATAAGCAGCAGCGCGAGCTGGTTGGCGAGCAGTTCGTCATAAGCGAGGCGCTGGCGCACCGGCGTTTCGAAATCGAGATCGGCCTCGGACCGCGGCGCGTGCGCGGCGAGGAGGCTGTCGCGGAACGGCGTCCAGCCGCGCATTTTCAAGAAGGCCGGATCGTCCCATTCCGACAATTCCGGCACCTTGGCGAGCGCACCGCCGATCGCCTTGGCGAGCGGCTTGGGCGTCAGCCCCTCGGTCAGGGCATAGACCGGCTCGTGCAGCGGCAGGCTCGCTTCTTCCTCCGGCGCCACGATGTGGTCGGGATGGTTGATCTGCAGCGTGTCGCGGAAGCGCTCGATCTTGCCGCTGACGATGCGCCGGCTGCCCACCGGCAGCATGCGCTGGAGATAGTCCGCATGGGCATGGAAGAAGGCGAGTTCGAGCATCGCGGTGTCGTCGGAGCAGGTGACGCGATAGGGCTGGCGCCGGTTGGGCGGCGGATGATGGCTGAGCACGTTGACGCTCACCGTCGCGATGCGCCCGATTTCGGCGCGCGCGAGTTTGGGCCGATAGGACCGGTCGATCACCCCGACCGGCAGATCGAACGCCAGGTCGACCAGGCGCGGGCCCGCGAGCTTGGCGATCAGCTTTTCGAGCTTGGGCCCGACGCCGCCAAGCGTGCGGATTTCGGCGAAGAGAGGGAACAGAATCGCGGGGCGCATCGTGCCCGAACAATATGGTCGCGGGCGGTTGTTCTCAACGCGATGCATGCTTTTTCGGTTTGACGCGCAATCTGGCGGAAAACCGGCTTCCACTTTCCCGGATTGCGCTCTATATCCGCCCCATGATGGATGACGAAAACGGTGGGTCTTTTGGGGCCCGCCGCAAAAGGCTTTTGTTCCGCGCGCAACGCCGCGGCTTCAAGGAGGTCGACCTGATCTTCGGCGTCTTCGCGGCCGAGGAACTGGCCGGCCTGGACGCGGCCGAACTCGACCAGTTCGAAGCACTGCTGACGG
Organism: uncultured Rhizobium sp.; assembly: GCA_964566095.1. Lineage (GTDB taxonomy): Bacteria > Pseudomonadota > Alphaproteobacteria > Micropepsales > Micropepsaceae > Rhizomicrobium. Next base: position 6,307 of record CAZMHP010000084.1, read on the forward strand.
CGCCCGACCAGGAGGTCTATGCCTGGCTGCGCGGCCACAGCGCCCCGCCATCCGAATTCGACACGCCCGTCTTCGCGCGGCTGAAAGCTGTGTGCAACCGCAAGAACCCGACATGGAACGTCTAGACTATATCGCCAAGCAGCCTGGGCGCCTCGCGGTCACCGGCGCGCCGTCGGGCTACGACGCGTTTTTGGCGGTCGAGGCGGTCCGGCGCAGCGACGGCGTCGTGGTGTTCGTGGCATCGGACGACGTGCACGCCGCCTCGGTGGTCGAGGCGGCGCGGTTCTTCGCGCCGGCGCTGGCGGTTCTCTCCTTTCCCGCCTGGGACTGCCTGCCTTACGACCGCGTCTCGCCCAAGCCGGACATCGCGGCGACACGGCTGGCGACGCTGGCCAAGCTGGCGCGCGCCGATGGGCCCCAGGCCGCGCTGGTCGTGACCACGGTGGGCGCGGTGACGCAGCGCGTGCCGCCGCGAGACTGGGTCGCCGCGGCGAGCTTCTTCGCGCGCGCCGGCAAGGCCGTGGACCGCGAGCGCATGATCGCGTTCCTGGCCGGCAACGGCTATGTGCGCGCCTCCACCGTGCGCGAGCCGGGCGATTTCGCGTTGCGCGGCGGCATCGTCGATCTGTGGCCGCCCGGGATCGCGCAACCGCTGCGGCTCGACTTCTTCGGCGACGAGTTGGATGCGATCCGCCGCTTCGATGCCGAGACGCAGCTTTCCAGCGACCAGATCCCCGAAATCGAATTGCTGCCGGCCAGCGAAGTGCCGCTCGGCAAGGAGGCGATCAGCCGCTTCCGTGTCGGCTATGTCGCCGCCTTCGGCCCGGCCAATGCCGACGACATGCTCTACGAGAGCGTCAGCGCCGGGCGCAAACATCCGGGCATGGAGCACTGGCTGCCGCTGTTCTACGAGCGGCTCGATACGTTCTTCGACTTCGTGCCGCGCGCGCTGCTGCTGCTCGGTCATGAGACCGAGGAGACCAAGAAGGCGCGGCTCGAACTGGTGAAAGACTATTTCGAGACGCGCGAGGACTTCCGCCGCCAGTCGCGGGTGGAGGACAAGAGCGCGATCAAGGCGCCGCCCTACAAGCCGCTGAAGCCCGTCACGCTCTATCTGACCGACGCGGAGTGGACCGCGGCGCTGGCCAAGCACAAGGTGCGCGACCTGTCGCCGTTCCAGGCGCCCGAATCGATGACCTCGGTCGATGCCGGCGGCAAACAGGGCCGCGACTTCCAGCCCGAGCGCGCGGCGGGCAAGACCAATGTGTTCGAAGCCGCGGCGGAACATATCGCGGCGCTGCAGGCGGCGAAGAAGCGCGTCGTGGTGGCATCGTGGAGCGCCGGCTCTTCGGAGCGCATGGGCGGCGTGTTGTCGGATCACGGCGTGACCGCGATCCGCTCGATCGCGAACTGGGGCGAGGCCGGCACGCTGCACGACGAAGCGGTGGGCATCGCGGTGCTGGGCCTGGAGCGCGGCTTCGAGGCGCCGGATTTCGCGGTGCTCTCCGAACAGGACATCCTGGGCGACCGCATGGTGCGCGCACAGACGCGGGCGCGCCGCGCGCAGAACTTCCTCACCGAAGCCAGCGCACTGGCGCCGGGCGATCTGGTCACGCATATCGAGCATGGTGTCGGACGGTATCTCGGCCTGAAAACCATCGACGCGCTGGGCGCGCCGCATGACTGCCTGGAAATCCAGTATGACGGCGGCAAGCTGTTCCTCCCCGTCGAGAACATCGAGCTTCTGACGCGCTACGGCGCCGACGAAAGCAACGCGCAGCTCGACCGGCTCGGCGGCGCCGGCTGGCAACTGCGCAAGGCGCGCGCCAAGGAGCGGGTGCGCGAGATCGCGGCCGAGCTGATCCGCATCGCGGCGGCGCGCGAACTCAAATCGCTGCCCGCGGTCGATCCGCCGTCCGGTCTCTACGACGAGTTCTGCGCGCGGTTTCCCTGGCAGGAGACCGACGACCAGGAGAAGGCCATCGCCGACACGATGGAGGACTTCGCCAAGGGCCGGCCGATGGACCGGCTGGTGTGCGGCGATGTCGGCTTCGGCAAGACGGAGGTGGCATTGCGCGCCGCCTTCGTCATCGCGATGAGCGGCCAGCAGGTCGCGGTGGTTGTGCCGACCACGCTTCTGGCGCGCCAGCACTTCCGCAATTTCGCCGAACGCTTCAAGGGCTTTCCCGTCGTGGTGCGCCAGCTTTCGCGCTTCGTCGATGCGAAGGAGGCGAAAGAGACGCGTGCCGGCCTCGCCGAAGGCACGGTCGATATCGTGGTCGGCACCCATGCGCTGCTCGCCAAATCCATCGCGTTCAAGAGTCTGGGCCTCGTCATCGTGGACGAGGAGCAGCATTTCGGCGTCAACCACAAGGAACAGCTCAAATCGCTGAAGGCCGACGTGCATGTGCTCACCCTGACGGCGACGCCGATCCCGCGCACGCTGCAGCTGGCGCTGTCGGGCGTGCGCGACCTGTCGCTGATCACCACGCCGCCGATCGACCGCCTCGCGGTGCGCACCTTCGTGTCGCCGTTCGATCCCTTGGTCGTGCGCGAGGCCCTGCTGCGCGAGCATTATCGCGGCGGGCAGAGCTTCTATGTCGCGCCGCGCATCGCCGATCTGCGCGAGGCGGAGGAATTCCTCAAAGCCACCGTGCCGGAGGTGAAGGTCGCGGTCGGCCACGGGCAGATGTCCGCGCATGTTCTCGAAGAGGTGATGACCGCGTTCTACGAACGCAAGATCGACGTTCTGATCTCCACCAACATCGTCGAGAGCGGCCTCGACATCCCGACCGCCAACACCATGATCGTGCACCGCGCCGACATGTTCGGCCTGTCGCAGCTCTATCAGCTGCGCGGGCGCATCGGCCGCGCCAAGCAGCGCGCCTATGCGTATCTGACGACGCCGGCGAACCAGAAGCTGACCGACACGGCGGCGCGGCGCCTCGAAGTGCTGCAATCGCTCGACCAGCTCGGCGCCGGCTTCTCGGTGGCGAGCCACGACATGGACATCCGCGGCGCCGGCAATCTGCTCGGCGAGGAACAGTCCGGCCATGTGCGCGAGGTCGGCATCGAGCTTTATCAAGAGATGCTCGAAGACGCGGTGGCGCAGATTCGCACCGGCGAAGGCGCTTCCGATATTCCCGATCAGTGGTCGCCGACAATCAATATCGGCGCGGCGGTGCTCATTCCCGAAGGCTATGTCGCCGATCTCAATGTGCGCATGGCCCTGTATCGCCGACTCGCGTCCATCGAGAGCCGCGAGGACATCGACCGCTTCGCCGCCGAATTGATCGACCGCTTCGGCGCGCTGCCCGAAGAGGTCAAGCACCTGCTCGACATCGTGGCGATCAAGCAGCTGTGCCGCGTCGCGCTGGTGGAGAAGATCGACGCCGGGCCGAAGGGCGGCACGATCTCGTTCCGCAATAGCCAATTCCCCAATCCGCTGGCGCTGGTGAAGCTGATCGGCGAACACGCCGGCACGATGCGCGTGCGCCCCGACCAGAAGGTGGTGGTGACGCGCGATTGGCCGTCGCCGGAGAGCCGGATGAATGGCATCAAGAAGCTGATGGGCCAGCTCGCCAAGCTCGCCACGGCGGCGTGAACGGCGATCCTCCTTTCCGGCGAGGCGGTTAGCTTACGTTCGGCAAGATAATTGTTTTCGAGATCGCACGGCGAGGCGGTCCGCTTCGGCAAGATAATTGTTCGCGAGACGCGCCTGACGGACTGCCTGCCAACTTGTCATCCCCGCGAAGGCGGGAATCCAGAGCAGTCCCGCTGGATGCCCGCCTTCGCGGGCATGACAAACTTTGCGAACGGAATCGGGGCGCGGATCGGGAGCGCGATTTGCGCGGCGTTCATCGCATCGCGAGATGTTCGTTGAAGCCAAGCTCCTTTCCGCGCGGCGGTACCGCGCTCTTTGTTTATAAAAGAAATTTCCTGTCGCGAATTTTCGCGATGCGGTGCTAGGCACAAAGCCGCCCGCGCCGCGGCCTTTCGCAAGACCGTATCTGACTGCCTACACCTGTGGGGATTTAGCGGAAATGGTGCGTAGACCGACTCGGTTCAAGGGGGTGTCGAGAAATTATTTTGAGGTCGGTGGCGTCCAACCTCTCCCGCGCGCGGGAGAGGTCGAGCGGCGCGAAGCAGCGCTCGGGTGAGGGGCCGCGCCAAGCCTGTACCCCTCACCTAGCAAAATCCAAGCACTTAACTTCGCTGCGCTACGTTAAGTGCAGGATTTTGCGTCCTCTCCCGCTCGCGGGAGAGGAAAACGTCGTGCGCATGCCGCCGCTACGCGCCCCGTAAACGGGAGAGGTAAGTCACTCGAACGCCATCACCGTTTCGCTGCCGGCCTGGATGCGCTCGAGCAGCATCGGGCATTCGGGGATCAGGCGTTCCATCCAATAGCGGGCCGAGACCAGCTTGTTCTTGTAGAACGCGGCGTTCGGCGGATTGCTCGCGAGCTTGGCCAGCGCCACCTTCGCCATGCGGCCCCACATCCAGCCCGTCACCACGATGCCCATCAGGCGCAGATAGTCCGTCGCGCCGGCGCCGGCGTTGTTCGGATTGGCGAGGCCGTTCTGCGCCAGCCACAGCGTCGCGTTCTGCAGATTGTCGAGGCCGCGCTTGACGCTTTTCACGTAAGGCGCGAGCGCCTCGTCCTTGGCGTTCTCCTCGCACCAGCCGTTGATCTGGCCGAACAGCGCGAAGGGCGCGGCGCCGCCCTTGCGGCCGAGCTTGCGGCCGACCAGGTCCATCGCCTGCACGCCATTGGCGCCTTCATAGGTCTGGTTGATGCGGCCGTCGCGCACGAACTGCTCCACGCCGTTGTCGCGGAT
>CAZMHP010000085.1:0-11097 GCA_964566095.1 uncultured Rhizobium sp.
TTCAACGCGACCAATGTCGACGTGACCAACGCCGATTCCGCCGATCAGTGGCGCGAGCTGCTGACCGGCGGTGGGGTGAAGAGTGCGGCGATCAGCGGCTCGGGGGTTTTCAAGGACGCCGCCAGCGACTCCGCACTTCGCTCCGCGTTTTTCGCGCAGACGACGCCGGATTTTCAGATCGTGATCCCGAGCTTCGGCACGATCACCGGCCCGTTCAAGATCACGTCGCTGCAATATGACGGCCCGTATGACGGCGAACTGAAGCTGTCGCTCTCGCTCGCATCCGCCGGCGCGCTGACGTTCGCGGCGCTGTAACCTCTCCCGCTTGCGGGAGAGGACGCGAAAACTTGCACTTAGCGCAGCGTAGCGAAGTTAAGTGCTTAGTTTTCGCTAGGTGAGGGGCACAACGCCCCGCACCGTCCCCTCACCCGAACGTCGCTACGCGCCGTTCGACCTCTCCCGCAAGCGGGAGAGGTTATGGAGCATCACCATGCCCAATAAAGTCAGAGGCGAAGCCGAGCTGATTGCCGGCGGCCGCGCCTATCGCCTGCTGCTCACGCTCGGCGCGCTCGCCGAGATCGAGGACGGCCTCGGTCTCGCCGACCTGGCGCAAGTCGCGGCGCGTCTGAAGAGCGTGCGCGCCGCCGATCTCGCGGTCGTCGCGGCGGCGCTGCTGCGCGGCGGCGGCCACGACCTCACTCCTGCCGACGTGCTGCGTCTGCCCTGCGATCTGGGCGCGTTGGTCGCGGCCGTCACCGCCGCTTTCGATGCCGCCGGGCTTTCACAAGGCGCCGCGCGCGCGAGCGGCGAAGCGTGTGAGGCAGATACCAACCCTTTTTCTGGAGCGAGTGGCTGAGCGTGGGTCTCGGCCGCTTGCACCTGTCGCCCGACGCGTTCTGGCGCCTGTCGCTGCCCGAATGGCGCGCGCTGGTCGCGCCACCACCGGCGCGCCAGCCGCTCGCGCGTACCGCCTTCGAAGACCTGATGTCGCAATTTCCGGATTGAACCATGTCCGACCCCCAATCGCCCACACAGCAATCATCCGTGCAGCAATCGCTCGACACCGCGGCACAGGCGCTGAACGCCTTCGTCGGCGGCCCGGTGCAGAGTGCGACGTCGGCGATCGACACCGCGGTGACGCGCAGCTTTTCCTCGGTGGAGAACACGATCGCGCGCGCCGTGCTGTCCGGCAAGGCGTCGGTCGACGGCCTGGTGACCTCGATCCTGGCGAGTTTCGACCGCATCGCCACGACGCAGTTCATCGTCAAGCCGATCGAGAACGTGCTCACCTCGATCGCCGGCGCGATCTTGCCCGTCGGCGGGGCGCGCGCCGCGGGCGGCCCGGTCGATGCCGGAACGCCCTATCTCGTCGGCGAGAAGGGACCGGAACTGTTCGTGCCCGGCGCGTCGGGCGCCATCGCGCCCAACGGCGCGCTCGGTGGTGGTGGCGGCATTGTCTTCAACGTCACCACGCCCGATGCGGCAAGCTTCGTGAAGTCGCAATCCCAGATCGCCGCGCTGCTGAGCCGCGCGCTCGCGAAGGGGCAGAGGAATCTCTGATGCACACCTCAACCCAATACCGGCCCGCCTCCCCCACGCGTGCGAAGCACGCTGGCGGGGGCTTCGCAGCGACAGCGTACGAAGGCCGTAGCCGCGTCAGCGGCGAAGGGCGGAGGGGGGACAAATGATCTTTCACGAAATCCGCTTTCCCACCGCCGTCGCCTTCCACTCGACGGGCGGGCCGGAGCGCAAGACCGAGATTGTAACCTTGGGTTCGGGCTTCGAGGAGCGCAACGCGGTGTGGGCCAATTCGCGCCGCCGCTACGACGCCGGCTACGGCGTCAAATCGCTCGACGATCTGCACGCCGTGATCGGTTTCTTCGAGGCGCGCGCCGGACGGCTCTATGGCTTCCGCTTCAAGGATTGGAGCGACTTCAAATCCTGCGCGCCCGGCGCGGCGCTTTCGCCGCTAGACCAGGCCATCGGCACCGGCGACGGCCATGTCACCGCGTTCCAGCTGGCCAAGACCTACGCCTCCGGCCCGTCGAGTTGGACTCGGGTGATCGACAAGCCCGTCGCCGGCACGGTGGGCGTCGCCGTCGCCGGCACGGAACGCACCAGTGGTTTCAGTATCGACGCCACAACCGGCCTCGTCACCTTCGCGTCCGCCCCGACCGGCGCGGTGACCGCGGGCTATGAGTTCGACACGCCGGTGCGCTTCGACACCGACAGTCTGTCGATCAACCTCGCCGGCTTCGCGGCCGGCGATATCCCCTCCATCCCGCTGGTGGAGATCAGGCTGTGATCAACCTCTCCCGCGAGCGGGAGAGGACGCAAAATCCTGCACTTGGCGAAGCGCATAGCGAAGCCAAGTGCTTGGATTTTGCTAGGTGAGGGGCACAACGTCCCGCACCATATCCCCTCACCCGAACGGCGCACAGCGCCGTTCGACCTCTCCCGCAAGCGGGAGAGGTTATCTGCGAATACACGCATGAAGAATCTTGTCCCCGGTCTGCAGGACCATCTCTCTTCGGGCACCACGACGCTGTGCTGGTGCTGGAAGATCGTGCGCCGCGACGGCGCGGTCCAAGGCTTTACCGATCACGACACCCCGCTCGTCTTCGACGGTGTCGCGTTCGACGCCGCCACCGGCTTCACCGCCAGCGAGGTGCAGTCGACGCTCGGCCTCGCGGTCGACAACCTCACCGTCACCGGCGCGCTCAGCGCCGCGACGCTCAACGACGCCGATCTCGCCGCCGGTCTTTATGACGACGCCGATATCGAGATATGGCGCGTCAACTGGGCCGCGCCCGATCAGCGCGTTCTGATGCGCAAGGGCAGCCTGGGCGAGGTCACGCGCGGCAAGACCGCGTTCAGCGCCGAGGTGCGCGGCCTGGCGCATCGTCTCAACCAGCCGGTCGGCCGCGTCTACGGCTATTCCTGCGATGCCGACCTCGGCGACGCGCGCTGCGGCAAGAACATCGCGACGGCGGATTTCAGCGCGACCGCCACGGTGCTGGCCGTCACCGACAACCGCCGCTTCACCACGGCGGATCTCGCCGCCTATGCGAGCGACTGGTTCAGCGGCGGCAAGCTGACCTTCACCAGCGGCGCCAATGCCGGCCGCGCCATGGAAGTGAAGCGCCACGGCCCCGGCTCGATCGAATTGTGGCAAGCGATGAGCGAGACGGTCGCGCCCGGCGACGGCTTCGCGCTCACCGCCGGCTGCGACAAGCAATTTGCGACCTGCAAGGCGAAGTTCGCCAACGTCGTCAATTTCCGCGGCTTTCCCTATATGCCCGGCAACGACGCGGTGTTCGCCGCGCCGTCGCGCAACGAACCGCTCGACGGAGGCAGCCGCTATGGCAATTGAACAACTTTCCTCCCCCGTTCACGGGGGAGGTGGCTCGACGCGCAGCGTCGAGACGGAGGGGGGAGACGCACCGAATGTCGTCGCCATCGCCCGCGCCTGGATCGGCACGCCTTACATCCATCAAGCGAGCGTCCGGCAGGTCGGCTGCGATTGTCTTGGCTTGCTCCGTGGAATCTGGCGCGAGATCCACGGCGAAGACGCCGAGGCGCCGCCGCCTTACGCGCCCGACTGGGCCGAGGCGACCGGCGCCGAGACATTGTACGAAGCGCTCGCGCGCCATCTGACGCCGATCGATCCCGCGGCACTGGCGCCCGGCGACGTCGTGCTGTTCCGCATGGCGCGCCACGGCCCGGCCAAGCATTGCGGCATCGTCGCCGCGCAACACGGCGCGCTGACGCTGATCCACGCGCGCCAGAACCGCCGCGTGGCGGAAGAACCGTTCTCGCCTTTCTGGCGCCGAAAGCTGGCGTATTCGTTTCGACTTTGAATCACCTCCCCCTTTGTGGGGAGGTCCAAAAATCGCGAAGCGATTTTTGGGGTGGGGGGCCGCTTTTGGGCGGCAAGCACCGTCCCCCACCCGAAAAACCGCTCGCTGCGCTCGCAGTTTTTCGACCTCCCCACAAAGGGGGAGGTGATTGAAGAGATCAATCCATGGCCTCTCTCGTTCTCGGCGTCGTCGGCGCCGGGCTGGGCACATCGCTGTTCGGCTCGGGCATCTCGTTCCTCGGCGCCACCATCACCGGCGCGCAGATCGGCGGCGCCATCGGCAGCTTTCTGGGCAGCGAGATCGACGCCGCCATCTCGCCCGGCCGCCATGTCACCGGCCCGCGCCTCGCCGACACCGCGCTGCAGGCCTCGAGCGAAGGCGCGCCGATCCCGCGTCTCTACGGCCGCGTGCGCGTCGCCGGCCAGGTGATCTGGGCGAGCCGCTTCAAGGAAACGCAGAGCACGACGCATAGCGGCGGCGGCAAGGGCCTGCCCTCGCCGGGCGTCAGCGAGACGGACTATCTCTATTCCATCTCCTTCGCGGTCGGGCTCTGCACCGGCGCCACGCGCATCGGCCGGGTGTGGGCCGACGGCACGCTGCTCGATCTGTCCACGGTCACGCTGCGCTTTCACGACGGCGGCGAGACGCAGACCGCCGATCCCTTGATCGCCGACATCGAAGGCGCCGACAACGCGCCGGCCTTCCGCGGTCTTTCCTATGTCGTGTTCGAAGACATGCCGCTCGCCGATTTCGGCAACCGCATTCCGAATTTGCAGTTCGAGGTGTTCCACAATCTGGGCGCCGCCGACCCCAACGCGCTGGAGAACCGCCTGACCGGCGCGGCGCTGATCCCCGGCGCCGGCGAGTTCGTCCTCGACACCGCCGTGATTTCGCAGGACGACGGCGAAGGCACCACCGCGGCGCAGAACGCGCACAGCGCCGCCGGCGCCGCCGACATCGATGCCTCGCTCGACGAGCTGCAGGCGCTGGCGCCGAACTTAAGCGCGGTGTCGCTGGTGGTCGGCTGGTTCGGCAGCGATCTGCGCGCCGGCACCTGCACCGTCCGGCCGGGAGTCGAGACGGCGGCGAAGACCACCCATCCCGAGACCTGGGAAGTCGACGGCGTGGCGCGCGGCGCCGCGCATGTCGTGTCGCAAGTGGACGGCCAGCCGGCCTATGGCGGCACGCCGTCCGACGCCTCCGTCGTCGCCGCGATCCTCGACCTCAAGAATCGCGGCCTCAGCGTGATGCTCTGTCCCTTCGTCTTCATGGACATCGCGCCGGGCAACACGCTCGCCGATCCCTACAGCGGCGCGAGCGCGCAGCCCGCCTATCCGTGGCGCGGCCGCATCACCTGTTCGCCCGCGCCGGGCGTCTCCGGCTCGCCGGACCAGACGTCGAGCGCCGCGACGCAGGTGAACGCCTTCTTCGGCGCCGCCACGCAAGCGAACTTCGCGGTCAGCGGAACCGACGTCAGTTGGATCGGCGGCGGCGATTGGGGCTTCCGCCGCATGGTCCTGCATTACGCGCTGCTCGCCGCCGCCGCCGGCGGCGTGGATGCCTTCCTGATCGGCAGCGAGCTGCGCGGTCTGACGCGCGTGCGCGACAGCGCCACGCACTATCCCGCCGTCGCCGCGCTCAAGACGCTGGCCGCCGATGTGCGCGCGATCCTCGGCGCCGGCACCGAACTCGGCTATGCCGCCGATTGGAGCGAGTACAACAACCATCAGACCGGCGCCGGCGCGGTGCTGTTCAATCTCGATCCGCTGTGGTCAGACGCCAACATCGATTTCATCGGCATCGACAACTACCTGCCGCTCGCCGATTGGCGCGACGGCACGGCGCATCTGGATTGGAACGCGGCCGGCCCGACCGCGATCACCGACCGCGCCTATCTGAACGCCAACATCCGCGGCGGCGAAGACTTTGATTGGTACTACGCCTCCGACGCGGACCGCGCCGCGCAGACGCGCACGCCGATCACCGACGGGCTGGGCAAGCCCTGGGTGTGGCGCGCGAAGGACTTCTGGAACTGGTGGAGCAATTCCCACTACGACCGGCCATCCGGCACGGAGAGCGGCACGCCGACCGCCTGGGTGCCGATGGCGAAGCCGTTGCGATTCACGGAGCTCGGTTGCCCGGCGGTCGACAAGGGCGCCAACCAGCCCAATGTCTTCTTCGATCCCAAATCGGCGGAAAGCGCGCTGCCCTATTTTTCGAACGGCGCGCGCGACGATCTCATCCAGCGCCGCGTGCTGGAGACCCACTTTGCCTTCTGGAACGATCCGGCGAACAACCCGGCCTCGACGCACTACGCCGGCCGCATGGTCGATACCGACCATATATATGTGTGGTGCTGGGACGCGCGGCCCTATCCATACTTCCCCGCTCTCTCGACCGTGTGGGGCGACGCCGCCAATTGGCGGCTCGGCCATTGGCTGAACGGCCGTCTCGGCGCCGTGGCGCTGGGCGGTGTCGTGAGCGATGTCTGCGCCGCGTCGAATTTCACCGCGCTGGACGCCGGCGATCTCGACGGCCTCGTCACGGGTTTCGCCGTCACCGACACGATGAGCGCGCGCGACGCGCTGGCGCCGCTGTCGACCGCCTTCCACTTCGACGCGGTCGAGAGCGAGGGCGCGATCCGTTTCGTGGCCCGCGGCCGCGCGAGCGCCGATGCGCTCGGCGAGGACGATCTGGCGCTGCCCGATGGCGAAGACGGTCTCGGCGTCTCGCTCATCCGCGCGCAGGAAACCGACCTGCCCAATGTCGCGCGCATCGCCTATATCGACGCCGATGCCGACTACCGCCAGGCGAGCGCGCAGGCGCGCCGGCTGGTGACGCGCTCCGATCGCGTCGCGTCGTCGTCGCTCGCGCTGGTCATGGATCAGGGCCAGGCGCTTTCGATCGGAAACGTTCTCCTCCAGGAAAGCTGGACGGCGCGCGAGAGCGCGAAATTCGCGCTGCCGCCGTCGCATCTGGCCCGCGACGTCGCCGACGAGCTGACGCTGAGCGTCGGCGGCCGCGCGCACCGTCTGCGCCTGACCCAGATCGACGATGCCGCGTCGCGCGCCATCGAAGCGGTCGTCACCGATCCGTCGCTCTATGAGTCGTTGAACGGACCCTCCCGCGCCCCCGGCGCGGTGCAGACGCTGTCGCCGCCGGGCCGGGCGCTGGCCGTGTTCCTCGATCTGCCGCTGCTGACCGGCGCCGAGTCGCCCTATGCGCCCGTCGCCGCCGCTTTCGCTTCGCCCTGGCCCGGCGCCGTGCAGATCATGAAAAGCGCCGGCCCGTCGAACTACGCGCTCAATCTCACCCTCGCGCGCGCCGCCACGCTCGGCCGCACCACGGCGGATTTCTATTCCGGCCCGCTCTGGCGCTGGGATCTCGTCAACACGCTGGCGCTGCGGCTCAGCGCCGGCACGCTGTCGGCGCAGGACGATCTGGCCGTGCTCGGCGGCGCCAACACGCTTGGCCTTCAGAACGAAGACGGCGAATGGGAGATCGTGCAATTCGCCGATGCGACGCTCGTTGCGCCGAACGAATGGCGCCTCACGCGCCTGTTGCGCGGCCAGGCCGGCAGCGAAGGCGCGATGCGATCCCCGCTCGCCGCCGGCGCCCGCGCCGTGCTGCTCGACGGCGCGCCGCAGCAGCTCGACTTGAAGCAGAACGAGACCACGCTGCCCTTCTTCTATGCTTACGGCCCCGCCGGAAAGCCGATCTCCGATCCCTCCTGGCAGGTTGCCGGCGAACAATTCGCCGGCATCGCGCTGCGCCCGCTCTCGCCGGTACAGTTGGCCGCGCGCCGGCAGGGCGGCGATCTTCAGCTCTCCTGGATCCGGCGCACGCGCCAGGGCGGGGACAATTGGGATGCCGTGGACGTGCCGCTCGCGGAAGATGTCGAGAGCTATGACGTCGAGATCCTGAACGGTGCCGGCGCCGTGATCCGCACCGTCTCCGCCAATCCGTCGGCGGCCTACGCCTACACCGCGGCGCAGATCGCGACGGACTTCCCCGCCGGCCTGCCCAGCCCGTTCCGCTTTCGCGTCTATCAGTTGAGTTCGACGTTCGGGCGCGGACCGCCCGGCACGGCCGCGATCTGATTCGCTCGTCCCGTCCACATTAACTTGCCTTCCCGAGGGATTGGTCGAGCGCATCGCCCCTCCCTCGGTGCCTTCGGCCATTCTTTTGGATGTGCTGAAAGTCCCCGCATGTCCTCGACACCCCATGGGTTTCCGCTTCTGGCGGCGGCCCAAGCGCAAAAACACGTCACCCATAACGAGGCCCTTCTGATGCTGGACGCACTGCTCTGCGCCCGCTTCCTCGACCGCGATCTGACGGCGCCGCCGGCCACGCCGGCCGATGGCGACACCTATCTGATCCATGCCACCGCCACCGGCGGCTGGGCCGGGCAGGACGGCCACATCGCCTATGCGGTCGACGGCGCCTGGCGGTTCTACGCGCCCTTCGCCGGCCTTGCCGCCTATGTGGTCGACGAGGCGCGGCTCATCGTGTTCGACGGCAGCGCCTGGGTCGACTACACGTCCATCCTGTCGTTCCAGAACCTGCCGCTCGTCGGCGTCAACACGACCGCGGACGCGACCAACAAGTTCGCGGCGAAATCCTCCGCCGTGCTGTTCGACAACATCGGCAATGGCGTGCAGGCCAAGCTGAACAAGCACGCCGCCGGCGACACCGCATCGCTCCTTTATCAGACGAACTATTCCGGCCGCGCCGAGATCGGGCTCTGCGGCGACGACGATTTCCACTTCAAGGTCTCGCCCGACGGCTCCACCTGGTTCGACGGCTTCGACATCAACCGCGCCGACGGCTCCGTCGATTTCCTCGCCAGCGAGGCGACGATCGCCAGCGCCGCGACGACCGATCTGGGCGCCGCGCCCTCGCTCAAGGTGAGCGTGACCGGCACGACCGCGATCACCTCCTTCGGCGCGGCGGCGCATGCGCTGCGCTTCGTGCGCTTCGCCGGCGCGCTGACGCTGACCCACAACGCGACGTCCCTCATCCTGCTCGGCGGCGCGTCACGCGTCACCGCGGCGGGCGATGTCGGCATTTACACCTCCGACGCCGGCGGCAATTGGCGCGAGCGTTCCTTCGTCCGCGCCGCCTCCGATCCCGGCGATGCCGCGACCAAGAGCGGCGTGGAGACGCTGACCAACAAGACGCTGGGCGGCGCGACGCTCTCGGGCACCACCGCGCTGCCGGGCAGCGGCGTCGTCAGTTCGGCCGGCGCGTTGGGCCTCGGCACCGCCAGTCCGGTCGGTGCCTTGACCGTCAACGGCTCGGGCTCGTTCGGCGACGGCGTGACGTCGGCGCTGGCGACAAGATCGCTCAACCTGATCGGCTCCGCCGCCGTCATGCGCATCTATCGGATGTACACCGGCACGGGCAATACGTCGGCGACCGTGGAGTTGATGGGCACGGTCGATGGCGGCGCCACCAACTCGACCTGGTGGGACACGGGCGTCGCCGTCAACGCGGGCGGTTTGATCCCCCAGGACAATTTTTTCATTCGCCGGCGCACCGCCGGCGGTTCGACGCCGGCCCTGCTCATCGACACCTCCGGCAATATCCTGCCGGGTGTCGACAACGGCCAGAATTGCGGCACCGCGGCGAACCGCTTCGCGACGATCTATGCCGGCACCGGCACGATCAACACGTCCGGCCGCGACACCAAGACCGATATCGCGCCGCTCTCGGCCGCCGAGATCGCCGTCGCGCGGACGCTGGCGGCGAATGTGCGCGTCTTTCGGTTCTGCGATGCCGCCGCGCGCAAGGGCGCCGACGCGCGCCGTCACATCGGTATGCTGTTCGAGGACGTCGTCGCCGCCTTCACGGCGCAGGGCCTCGATCCCATGCGCTACGGCATCGTCTGCCGCGACCCGGCGACGCCCGCGATCGACCAGACCGGCGCGCCGAGATGGACGCTGGGCCTGCGCTACGACGAGCTCGCGCAATTCGTGATCGCCGGCCTCGCCGCGCGCCTCGCCGCGCTGGAAACCCCCTAGCCGCGCCAACCCACACGCGAAGAACCGTCGGCGGCCGGTTCGTCGCGGCGCCGCCACGCCGCCATCCCAATGCGAAAGGACGACCTCATGCTCAACGGATACAAGACCTACATCGTCGCCAGCCTCGCCGTGCTCGGTGCGCTCGGCGGCTGGCTCGACGGCGATCTCACGCTCGCCGCCGCGCTCGATCTCGCCGTGCCCGCCATGCTCTCGATGACCGTGCGCCACGGCATCGCGACGGGGGCGCGCTGATCATGCGCAAGCTCGCTGTGACCCTTGCGCTGTCGCTGGCCGCCGCGCCGCTCGGCGCCTGCGCCGCGCTGCCCTTCGTTCTGGGCGGCGAGAGCCTGGCGCAAACCGCGCCGGCGACGACCGCCGATGCGGAGAAGGCCCTGACGCTGGCCCATCTCGCCTATCAGGGCGTCGGCCTGTCGCTCCAGAACGCCGCCGAGAGCGGGGCGCTCCAGGGCGCCAACGCGGCGACGGCGAAGGCGCTCTACGACAAGGCCGGCGCCGCGCTCGATGCAGCCGACGCGGCCGACGCCGCCGCCAACGCGCCGGGCATGCTCGCCGCCATCGCCGATGCCAACGGCGCCATCGCCCAGCTCGGCGCCCTCGTCAAGAAATAGGAGACCGTCCCATGTCGCTCGCTCTTATCCTTCAGATCCTGGAAGCCCTGGCGAATACCATTGCGGAGGTCGCGCCCTTGGTCGCGCAGGGCCGCACCGTGCTGTCGCAAAGCGACGCGGCCGCGGTGCACGCTGCGCTCGCCAAGGCCGAAGCCTCGACCGCGGCGCTCAGACCACAAGTCGATGCCGCGCTTGCCGCCGCGGCGGCGAAGGGTTGAACCTATTTCAGCGTGCGCATCGCGACCGAGGTGCCCGTCGCGAAGATGCCGGCCAGGTTCTGCATCGGGCCGAGCGGCTGCACGTCGTCGCGCACGATGCGCACATTGGGCTCGCCCGAGAGCAGCTTGTGCGTCACATGACCGTCCTGCACCAGCACCAGGACCTGCGCCGTCCAGCCGGTCTCGGTCGTGGTGTGCTCGAAGCCGAACAGATCCAGGAACAGGCTGCCGCTTCTCTGGAATTCGCGATGATCGACCTTGAACACGTAACCTTGGCAGGCGCTGCGGGCCAGGATGCAGTCCTGCACCGCCGGATCGAGCTTGTCGAACGCCATCGAGCTGTTGGGCATGAAGCGCTCGACGATTT
>CAZMHP010000086.1:0-11084 GCA_964566095.1 uncultured Rhizobium sp.
ATCCGCGCCCGGCTGAAATTCCTCAACAATGTCGGCCTCGACTATCTGACGCTGGCGCGCGCCTCGGGAACGCTGTCGGGCGGCGAAAGCCAGCGCATCCGACTCGCGTCCCAGATCGGCTCCGGCCTGACCGGCGTGCTTTACGTCCTCGACGAACCCTCCATCGGCCTGCACCAGCGTGACAACGAAAAGCTGCTCGAGTCGCTCAAGGGCCTGCGCGACATGGGCAACACCGTGATCGTGGTCGAACATGACGAAGAGGCGATCCGCACCGCCGATCACGTGATCGACATGGGCCCGGGCGCCGGCATTCATGGCGGCCACATCGTCGCCGAGGGCACGCCGGGCGACATCATGCGCAGCCCGAAGAGTCTCACCGGCAAATATCTCACCGGCCTGGAGCAGATCGCCGTGCCGGCGACGCGGCGCAAGGCGGTGCACAATCGCTGGCTCAAGATCGTCGGCGCCAAGGGCAACAATCTCAAGAACGTCACCGCTTCGGTTCCGCTCGGCACGCTCACCTGCGTCACCGGCGTCAGCGGCGGCGGCAAGTCGACTCTGACCATCGAGACGCTGTTCAAGGCCGCTTCGCGCAAGCTCAACCAGGGCCGCGAACATCCCGCGCCGCACGACCGCATCGAGGGGCTGGAATATCTCGACAAGGTCATCGACATCGACCAGAGCCCGATCGGGCGCACGCCGCGCTCGAACCCGGCGACCTATACCGGCGCCTTCACGCCGATCCGCGACTGGTACACCGAACTGCCGGAATCCAAGGCGCGCGGCTATCAGCCGGGCCGCTTCTCCTTCAACGTGAAGGGCGGGCGCTGCGAAGCCTGCCAGGGCGACGGCGTCATCAAGATCGAGATGCACTTCCTGCCCGACGTCTATGTCCAATGCGACGTCTGCAAGGGCAAGCGCTACAACCGCGAGACTCTGGAGGTCAAATTCCGCGACCACTCCATCGCGGACGTTCTCGACATGACGGTGGAGGCCGCCGCCGATCTGTTCAAGGCGGTGCCATCCATCCGCGAGAAGATGGACACGCTGTCGCGCGTCGGCCTGGGCTACATTTCGGTCGGACAGCAGGCGACGACGCTGTCGGGCGGCGAGGCGCAGCGCGTGAAGCTGTCGAAGGAATTGTCGCGCCGCGCCACCGGCCGCACGCTCTACATCCTGGACGAGCCGACCACCGGCCTGCACTTTCATGACGTCAAGAAGCTGCTCGAAGTGCTGCACGAGCTGGTCGACAACGGCAACACCGTGGTGGTGATCGAGCACAATCTGGAGGTCATCAAGACCGCCGACTGGATCATCGATCTGGGCCCCGAAGGCGGCGACGGCGGCGGCGAACTCGTCGCGACCGGCACGCCGGAAGACGTGGCGAAGGTGGCGCGCAGCTACACCGGCCAGTATCTCAAGCCGCTGCTCAAGAACCGCGTGCCCGAAAGGCTCTCCGCCAAAAAGCTCAAGGCGGCGGAATAGCTGGGATCAAGCAGTCGGGTGCGCGGCTTGTCAGGCCGCGTCGCGATTGTCGTCGCCGGTATGCGCGTGATGGCCGTCCGGCCCCTGATCGCCGTGCCCATGCGCGTCGTCGCCATGGGCAACGTCCCCATGTGCGTGGTGGCCATGGTCGTCATGCCCATGCCCATCATGCCCATGCGCATCGTGGCCATGCGCATCGTGACCATGGCCGTGAGCGTCATGACCGCCATGTTCGGCGTCGCCATGCCCGTCATGCGCATGCCCATCGTGGCCGTGGGCGTCATGGCCGTGCTCCTCATCCCCGCCATGGCCGTGATCGTCCGAAGCCTCGTCGTCGGCCTCGTCCCCATGATCTTCGTGACCGTGCCCGCCATGCCCATGGTCGTCGTCACCGTGTCCGCCATGGCCGTGATCGTGGGCCGGCTCCTCGGCGACGACGGGCGCGACGAGCGGCGCGACCAGCGCCGCGTCGTCTTCGGCTTCCGGATCCTCATGGCCGCTGGCGACGCGATAGGCATTCGCCGAAGATCCGGCCAGCAAGGCGCCGTTGATCACCGCCAACGCACCGGCGACGGCCGCGAGCACGACCGCGTGCGCGGCATAGAAAGAGAGAAAAGTCGACGAGACATCGCCGCGCTTGGCGCCCTGCACGGCCTTGAACAGCGCGGCGACGTCCGCCGGGCCGATCAGATAGTAGATCGCCGCAACCGCGCCGATCATCGCCGGAATGCAGGTGAGCAGGATGATGATGAACACGCGGACGGAGCTGCCTTTGGTCAGGGCCCAGGCGCGCGACAGCCGCGTGCGGTGTTCGACCGAGGCCACCGGCGCCAGCAGGAAAAAGAGCCGCAGCATCGACAGGACGAAGGTGACGATCAGCACGACGGTCAAGATCATCGCGGCAACGACCGCTATGGGAGTGCCGTGAAGCGCCAGATTGGGGGCCAAGCCGGCGCCATATTTCTTGGCCGCGAAGATCGCGCCGAGGCTGACGGCCAGCACGAGGGCATAAACGAGAATGAAGACCACGTAGTAGCGCAGATAGCCGAAGAACAGGCGCAGCTCCCGCGGCCCAATCACGAAATGGGCGAGAGTCAAATCCTTGCGCACGCCCAGCGCCTCTTGCGTCAGCGAGATCGCGATCACGGCGTGGATGAGAACGAAGGCGGCAAAGCTGGCAAGCACCAGGCCACATGCCGCCGTCATCGCGGCGGCGTCGCCCGGATGTTGGGACAGCAGCGGCAGCACGCCGGTCAGATAATAGTAGTAACCCGCTGCGAAGAGCGCGGCGGGCAACCACGCGGTCCCGATGATCTGGAAAAAGCGGCCAAACAGAAACTCGTAGGCGTGCGCAACGCTTGCGCCAACCGAAACCTTCCTCATCACTCGATCCCCCGAACCGACCCAACCGGCTTTCTCGGATTCATCCTATATTCGCTGCGTGAAGTCGATAAGACAGTCATGCAACAGCGGGTTGCAGGAATTCCGCGCGCCGCCACCGGACCGCGAGCAGGAACGCGGCCAGAAACGTCAGTGCCGCGACATAAAACGTCATCCCGGGGATATTGGCCGGCGCGCGGTCGCTGACGAAATATCCGAACAGGCTCGTCCACACCAGCGGTCCGAGCACGGTGGTCAGACTGGCGACGCTGGCGAGCGCACCTTGCAGCAGGCCCTGCTCTCCCGCCGGTACGGCGCGCGACATCAGGCTCTGCACCGCGGGCTGCGCGAAGGGCCAGCCGATCAGCGACAGCGGCATGACGCAATAGAGCATCCAACCCTGTGTCGCACTGCCATAGCCGATATAGACGAACACGCTCATGCCCACGCCCAGCAGGATCGCGTGGCATGCGCCGATGCGCGGCAGCAGGACTCGCGGCAGCCAGCCTTGGCCAATGACCAGAAGCACGCCCGCGAGCGCGATGGAAAGGCCGATCTGTGCCGCGCCCCAATGCATGCGGTAACCGGTGTAGAGCACCCAGACGGTCTCGGAGGCACGGCTCGCAAATGTCGCCAGCGCAAAAATCGCCAGCAGCCGGCCGATCGTGCGATAGCGTCGAATTTGGCGCAGCGCGCCCAGCGGATTTGCGTGGCGAAGGCGGAACGGCGTGCGCCTCTCGGGCGCAAGCGACTCGGGCAAGGCGAAAAAGGCGAAGGCGACATTGAGGCCCGAGGCGACCGCCGCCGCCGCGAACGGCAGATGCGGATCGACCGCGCCCAGCAGTCCGCCGATCGCCGGCCCGGTGATGATCCCCAGGCCGAAGGCGGCGCCGACCAGCCCGAAATTCTGCGCCCGCTGTTCGGGCGGTGTCATGTCGGCAAGATAGGCGCTCGCGGTGGCGAACGACCCGCCCATCACGCCCGCCAGGAGCTGCGAGACGGCAAGAACGGCCAGGCCGTGCGCCATGGCCATCATGCAGTAGGCGCTCGTCGCCCCCACCAGCGCCGCGATCATGATCGGCCGGCGACCGTAGCGATCCGACAGCGCGCCGAAGAACGGCGCGAACAGGAATTGGGTAAGCGAATAGGCCGAGATCAAAAGACCGTAGACGTAGGATGCTCTCGCGACGTCGCCGTGCTGAAACTGCTGCACCAGGCGGGGCAGGACCGGATAGGCCAATCCGACGCCCAGCATGTCGACATAGACGACGGCCAAAATAAGGGCGAGCCGAAGGTTGCGCAAAGGCCGGTTTCCAGAATGCGGCTACTCCGCCGCGATCATTGGCTCCCGGCGGACGCAACCTCACCCTTGCCGGAGAGCACACGATACGCGAAAGCGGCCGGCGCGAAAACCAGTCCGTTGGTGATCGGGGTGATCACGAATCCCAGCCCCAGCAGGAGCGGCATCTTGGCCGAGGTCAGCTGCGCCTGTTCCGCAGTGTATTTTGCCGCATGTGCCTGGTCTTTCATCATCGCGACGATGCTTTCGAAATATTCCGGGCCGAGGACCGCGATCTGGGCGGCAAATACCAAAAGAAAGACCGGCAAGACCGTCGCCAGGCCCACAATCACGATTCGCCAGAAGTTCCCTCGCGTCAGCTGCCAACTTCGCGTCAGGCCGAACTCCCCGTCCACCACAGCGCTGGGCACGAATAGAAAGCTGAGCCGGACGCCGGCATAGAAGATGGCACCCAGCCCGACCAGCGTGACGATGCTGGCGAGGGCGCCCGCGGCCGCGCCATCGGCCTTGCCCCCCAACATTCCCGCCAGAAGCGCGATCAGGAGCGAAGCCATCGCAAGCGCGACCGCGAAAAGGACGATCAGGAAGAAGAGCCCGAAAAAGCCCCCCAACACGCGCAATTCCATATTGCCCAGCGAAAAATGCGCAAGGGTGGACCCCTCGCGCAGCCCCAAGGCTTGTTGGGTGACCGCGACGGCGATAACCGCGAAGATCAGCGCGCCGAAGATGATGGAAAGCATCAACAGGCCGAAGCCGGGCGGAACGCCACCGCTCGCCGACGCGCTGGCGTCGTAGCCACGCAACGCGAGAAAGCTGACCACGGCGTTCAGCACGGCCGGAATCCAGATCAGCCCGATAATCGTTCCGATATCCCCGAAGGTGAAAGCATATGCAAAGCGGATGGTCTTGCCGACCGGTATCTTGTTCATGCCGAAGCCTTCAGATCGGGCGACGCTTTAGCGCTTTCGGTCACGGATTGATAGGCACTGGCGACCGCGCCGGCGGTCAGGCCGCTGAGCAGGATCAACTGGACGAGCTGGATCGCGGCATAATAAGGCGCTGCCCGCATGAAGCCGTTCAACATGGCTTTCAAGGCCGCCTGCATTTCTGCCGGCGAGCTGGCGCCGGTCGGCAGGCCCATCGAGGGCCCCAAGAACAGTTGCAACACGCTGCTGGTGATGGTCGAGACCGCGAAGGCGACCGGAATATAGATCAGCAGCAGGATGCCGACGATGCGCCAGAAGTTGCCGCGTCCCAGATGCCAAGACCGCCGGATGCCGATGTGGTTTTCGGCGACGACGACGGCTGGAAGCAGGAAGCTCGTCCGCACCACGGCGTAGATGCAGAAGCAGACGGCGACGATGGCCAGCAGGACCGTCACGATCCCTTCCGCCTCCGGCGCGTATCGATGCAGCACGAACCAGACGGCTGCTACCGCCGCGGCCGAAACGATCGCCAGACCATAGAACAGAACGATCATGAGAATGTAAGCGCCGATCAGCCGCCAGACCGCCCCACCGAGCGAAAAGAAGACGAACACCGGACCGGGGTGCAATCCGAGTGCCTTGCGCACCGTGCCGACCGTGACCATTGCCGATGTGACGAGCGCCACGGGCAAGATGATGCCATAGATCGGTGCGATGGAACGAAAAAGGGCCTGCAGCTTCGCGGGATCGGGCTTGGACCCGGCCTGCACCGCCGTGATGACGGCATAGATTTGAGGTCCGCACAGATAGATCGCACCTGCCCCAACTGCGATCAACAGAAGATAGGGAAACCAAGCGATTCCGATGACGGACAGGATGTTGGAAAACGCGAACCGATAAGACGCCGCGATCGTGCGCTCGAACGGAATCTTCATGACACCCCCCCCCCCGGACCTTCGGCCATATTACGGCCCGGCCGCCGTCGCGGCAATTGACGTATCGGAATGCTGCGATGCCGCGAACCTTGCCGTGACAATTTCGCGACGCGTCGGATAAGTTCGAAACAACGGCTCGAGGTAAGCGATGGATCCCGCACAGTATGCGTCTTGCGACGCGCTCGGCCTGGCCGCGCTCATCAAGGCAAAGAAGATCAAGGCATCCGAGGCGATCGAGGCGGCGATCGCGCTGGCGGAAGCGCGCAATCCCGAACTCAACGCCATCGTCTTCGCCGATTACGACGGCGCGCGCGCGACGGCAAAGGGACGGCGCGCCAACGGCGCCTTCGCCGGCGTGCCGATGCTGCTCAAGGATATGCGCGCGAATGTCGTCGGCTGGCCGACGCGCGCCGGCTCGCGCTACGTGCCCTCGGCGCCGGCGCAGGTCGAATCCAACACCGTCGCGCGTTTTTGCGCCGCGGGCCTGATCCCGCTGGGCAAGACCAATGTGCCGGAGTTCGGAATCCTGCCGACCACGGAATCCAAGCTCTATGGCCCCGCGCACAATCCCTGGAACCTCGCGCATTCGACGGGCGGATCGTCGGGCGGTTCGGCGGCGGCGGTCGCGGCCGGCATCGTTCCCATCGCGCATGCCACCGACGGCGGCGGCTCGATCCGCATTCCGGCTTCCGCCTGCGGGCTGGTGGGACTGAAGGCGACGCGCGGTCGCGTCAGCCAGGGGCCGGAAGTGGCCGACGCCACCAGCGGCCTTTCCATCGACGGCGTGGTGACGAAGAGCGTGCGCGACACCGCCGCCGCGCTCGATGCGCTGTGCGGCATCGACTACGGCGATCCCTATTTCGCGCCGCCGCCGGAGGGGTCCTATCTCGAAGGCATCAAGCGCAAGCCCAAGCGGCTGCGCATCGCGGTGAGCACCAAGATGCTGAACGGCACTGCGCATGACGCGCAGGTGACCGCGGCCGTCCGGGCCACCGCCAAGCTGTGCGAGGACCTCGGCCACGACGTCGAACTTACCGACCCGCCGCTCGACGCCGGCGCCTTGGTGAGCGCCTTCTCGGCGATCTGGGCCGCGAACGTGACGTACACCTTGACGCTTTTGGAACGACAGACGGGCATGGCGCCGTCGCTCGACGTCGTCGAAGGATTGACGCTCGGTCTCCACGAGATCGGCAAGGCGATCACCGCGGTGCAGTTGACCGACGCGCGCCAGACGATGATGCGCGCCGGCCGCAAGATCGCGGCCTGGCACGAGACCTACGACGTCTGGCTGACCGCCACGCTGGGGCGCCCGCCGATGAAGCTGGGGACTCTCGATATCGACGAGACCGATGTGCGCAAGGGCTTCGCGCCGAATTTCGGCTATGTGCCGTTCACCTCGATGCAGAACGCCACCGGCACGCCGGGCATCAACCTGCCGCTCAACTGGAGCAAGGACGGCCTGCCGCTCGGCGTGCAGTTCACCGCGCGGGCCGGCGGCGAGATGACGTTGCTCAAGCTCGCGGCCGAGCTTGAACGCGCCCGGCCTTGGGCGCACCGTTATGCGCAAATGAGGATCTGATCATGGCTTTCGCGGAATATGCCGAGTTCGACGGTCTGGGCCTCGCCCATCTGGTGCGACAGGGCGAGGTGACGCCGCTGGAATTGCTCGAAGAGGCGATCGCGCGCATCGAACGGCGCAACCCAACGCTCAACGCCGTCGTCTACAAGGCCTATGACGAGGCGCGCAAAACCACCGTCTCGAAATTGCCCGACGGGCCGTTCAAGGGCGTGCCGTTCCTCATCAAGGATATCGGCATGGAGGTATCCGGCTGGCCGATGACCAATGGCAGCGCGCTGCTCGCGGGCTACGTCTCGGAACGCGATTCCGAACTGACGAAGCGCTACCGCGCCGCCGGCATGGTGCTCGCCGGCAAGACCAACACGCCGGAATTCGGCATCCCGGGAACGACGGAAGGCCGCTTCCTGGGCAATTGCCACAATCCGTGGAATCCGAACCACTCGACGGGCGGCTCGTCCGGCGGCGCGGCGGCGGCGGTCGCCTCCGGCATCGTGCCGATGGCGCATGCGTCCGACGGTCTCGGCTCCATCCGCATTCCCGCCGCGCAGTGCGGCCTGTTCGGCATGAAGCCGACGCAGTTCCGCAATCCCGGCGGCCCGGACGATCGCGGCCGCGCCCATGGCCTCATCGTCGATCACGTCGTGACGCGCAGCGTGCGCGACAGCGCCGCGATGCTGGACTGGACCGGGTATCCGGAAGCTGATGCGCCCTATGCGCCGGCGCCGAAGACGCGCGCCTACCTGGACGAGATCGCGACGCCGCCGGGGCGGCTGCGCATCGCCTATTGCGCGCAGACGATCCAAGACACGCCGCTGCATCCCGACGTGCAGGCGACCTTCGAAAAAACCGTCGCGCTGCTGCGCGAACTCGGCCACACGATGATCGAACTGCCCAAGCTCGAAGCGAATGTGCGCAAGCTGTACAAGGCGCAGGGGTTCGTCTCCGGCGCCGTCGCCCTCGTCGGCTACGAAGAATGGGCCGAGAAGATGCAGCGTCCGCTCGACATCTCGACGCTCGAATGGCTGGCCCTGATCGGCTATCGCGCCGCGAAGGAATTGACGCCGAAGGATGTCGCCTGGGGCCTGCAGACCATCCGGCTGATCGGCCGCGAGATCCTGGGCCTCTATCGCGATTTCGACGTGCTGCTGCAGCCTATCCAGATCACGCCGCCGCCGCCCCTGGGCTTCCTCGATCCGATGAACGTGCGCGCCCGCGAGTTCAACCGCCGCCAGGGGCAGACCTTCGGGATGACGCCGATCGCCAATCTCACCGGCCAGCCGGCGATGTCGGTGCCGATGGGGTTGTCGAGCGACCGGCTGCCGCTCGCCATGATGTTCTCCGGCCGCTATGGCGACGAAGCGACACTGTTCCGCCTCGCGGCGCAGCTCGAACAGGCGCATCCGTGGATCGACCGCAAGCCGCCGATCTGGGATTAGTCTTCGAGCGGATTGAGCCAGCGCAACTCATTGAAGCGCGCGAAATCGGCATCGGCACTGCACAGCATCAAGCCGTGCTCGATCGCGAGTGCCGCCAGATGCACGTCCATCACAAGGCGGTTGCCCACAGTGCCGGACGTCAGCAAGCGCTCGAGAATTTCGCGGTGGCGTTCGGTCGGGAGCGGCACCCATACGTTCGAGCGGTCAAGCCAGCCGCGCACCACGCGCCACGCCTCCGCCACTGTAGGTCCATCTTGGATGGCACGTCGCTGCGCAGCGACGCGCACATAGCCGAGCAGCGTATGCCACGGCAACCCGATACGAGTGCCGCTGGAAAATTGCTGCTCGACCCATGCACGTGAGCGCTCGTGCTGGACGAAGCTATCGAAGCTTGAATAAAGCAGCAGGTTCGTATCGATCAGGATCAAAGGCGACCCAACTTGCGCAGATCATCTTCAAGTTGAATTTCGTCCATCAGTTCCTTGAGCTCTTCCGGTGTCTGGAAATTTGCCTTGGTGCCGCGAAAGACCGGCATCTCGAATGGCTCGGGTCCGCGGAACGGCTTCTCGGACTCGTCCAGCCCACGGCGGATCACATCGTTGACGACCTGTTTGAAGCTGAGGTCGCGCGCCTTGCGCAGACGCTCAAGCCTGACCGCGTTGTCATCATCGATGGTCAGCGTGTTGCGCCGCTTCGGGCCGATTTTCTTTTTCATGACATCAAAGCATCAACTTTTTGATGCCTTGATGTCAAGACATGAAATCCCTTCGGCGGAGTACATTCTCAATCGCCAGCCAAGGTGCTATCGACCCATATGGCGGAAAAACTGCACATCATCGGCGGCGGGCTGGCCGGCAGCGAGGCGGCCTGGCAGGCGGCGGCGGCCGGCGCGAAGGTCGTGCTGCACGAGATGCGGCCGGTGCGGGGCACCGAGGCGCACATCACGGACGGCCTGGCGGAACTCGTCTGCTCCAACTCCTTCCGCTCCGACGACCCCGAGAACAACGCCGTCGGTCTGCTGCACGAGGAGATGCGCCGCGCCGGCTCGCTGATCATGCGGACCGCCGACGCCCATCGGCTGCCGGCGGGCGGGGCGCTGGCGGTGGATCGCGTGCCGTTCTCCGACGCCGTCACGCGCGCGCTGACGAGCCATCCCCATATCGCGATCGCCCGCGAGGAAATCGCCGGCCTGCCACCCGACGATTGGTGCTCCACCATCATCGCGACCGGGCCCCTCACCTCGCCCGCCTTGGCGCAAAGCGTTCGGGCGCTCACCGGCGAGGATCAACTCTCTTTCTTCGATGCCATCGCGCCGATCGTCACCAAGGACAGCATCGACTTCGACATCTGCTGGATGCAGTCGCGCTACGACAAGAAGGGACCTGGGGGCGACGGCGCGGATTACGTCAATTGCCCGATGAACAAGGACGAGTACGAAGCCTTCATCGCCGCGCTGCTGGCCGGCGAGAAGACCGATTTCAAGGAATGGGAAACCTCGACACCCTATTTCGAAGGCTGCCTGCCGATCGAGGTCATGGCGGCGCGCGGACCAGAGACCCTGCGCTTCGGACCGATGAAGCCGGTGGGCTTGGCTGATCCGCGCAAGAGCGAGCGGCCCCATGCCGTGGTGCAGCTGCGCCAGGACAATGCGCTGGGCACGCTGTGGAACATGGTGGGCTTTCAGACCAAGCTGAAACATGGCGAGCAGGCGCGCATCTTCCGCATGATCCCCGGTCTGCAGAACGCGAGCTTCGCGCGGCTCGGCGGCCTGCACCGCAACACCTTCATCAATTCGCCGCGCCTGCTCGACGCCGAATTGCGCCTGAAGCTGCGTCCCTCGCTGCGCTTCGCCGGCCAGGTCACCGGCGTCGAAGGCTATGTCGAGAGCGCCGCGATCGGTCTGCTTGCCGGCCGCTTCGCCGCCGCGCAATTGGCGGGCCGCGAGGCCGCGCCGCCGCCGTCCACCACCGCGCTCGGCGCCCTGCTGCGCCACATCACCGGCGGCGCCGACGCGAAGACCTTCCAGCCGATGAACGTCAATTT
>CAZMHP010000087.1:0-10989 GCA_964566095.1 uncultured Rhizobium sp.
GGAAGCGCTGGCTCGGCACCACCTGGAACACGTCGCCGGCGCGGATGTACTCCTTGGCGCGTGCGACGATCTCCAGATATTCCTCATGCGTCGTATTGGATTCGATCGGCGACAGCGCCGGCAGGTTCTCCGGCGCGCGCGGGCTGGCGGGGGCGGGGCGCTCCAGATCGTCCACCGCGTCCTGCAGCCGCTCGCCCGCCCGCGCATAGGCGGCGCGCGCATCGAGCCCCGCTTGCGGCCACACCGGCGTCACGATCAGGATCTCGTCGCGCACCGTGTCGAAGATCGCGGTGATGGTGGGGCGCAGCAGGATCGCGTCGGGCAGGCCGAGCGTATCGGGCGGCACGTTTGGCAGCTTCTCGATCAGACGCACGATGTCGTAGCCGAGATAGCCGTAGAGCCCGGCCGCCATCGGCGGCAGGCCCGGCGGCAGCGCCATGCGGCATTGCGCGATCAGGGTGCGCAGCGACGCCAGGGGCGTGTCGGCCAGCGCATCGGGCACGAAGGCATCGGGCGTGGCGCGCGCATGGCGGTTGATCTGCGCCTTGCCGTCCCGGCAGCGCCAGATCAGATCGGGCTTGAGCCCGATGATGGAATAGCGCCCGCGCGTCTCGCCGCCTTGCACGCTTTCGAGCAGGAAGGCGTTGTCGCGTCCCTCGCCGAGTTTCAGGAACGCCGAGACCGGGGTCTCGAGATCGGCGATGTGGCGGGTGTAGACGACTTGCGGCTGCCCGGCATCGTAGGCGCGCGCGAAGGCGGGAAAGTCGGGTTCGATGGCCATCGGCTGCTCACGAACCCGATCCCGAATTGCCGATCGCGCCATCGACGATCTTCTGGTTGATCGTCAGCCCTTCCTTCTTCTCGACCGCCTTGGCGAGCGAGAGCGTGAAGTCGGCCGAGACGTCGCCGGCAAGCTCGCGCACGCCGCGGATGTAGTCGAGCGTGCCGACCTGCAACGCGGGATGGGCGATGCCGGTCACCCGCGCGATGACGAAGCTGTCGGCGCCGGCCGGCACCGACACCGCGGCGCCCGGACCCGCGTCGTAGATCGCGCGCACCACGGCCGGCTGCATCGCGCCCGCATTGGTGCCGCGGTTGAGCGCGCCGCTCTTCAGCACCGGCAGGTTCAGCGCCTGCGCGATGCCGGCGAGCGAATGCTCCGCATTGGCGCGCGCCGCCAGCGCCGCCGCCTTGGCGCGAAGCTGCGCCAGCTTGTGCTCGGCGACATAGCGCGCCAGCGCCTGCGTCCGCACCGCGTCGAGCGGCTTCAGCTTGGGCGGCGTGGTGCCGTCGACCTTGATGGCGAAATTGTCGCCGTTCTGGGTCTGGAACGGATCGCCGTCCTCGCCGACCTCGGCCTTGAAGATGGCGGCCAGCAATTCGGGATTGGCCGGATCGATCGCTTTGCTGCCGTCCGGCGCCAGACCCTGCGCGTCGATCGCCGCGATGCGGCTGTAGTGCATGCCGGCCCGTTGCGCCGCCTCCTCGACGCTCGCGCCGCCGCCGACCGCGTCGGTGAAGGCGTTGGCGATGTCGCTCATCTTGGCGAGGGCGAGCTTTGTCTGGAGGATCTTCTTGACCTCGTCATGGCTTTTGGCGCTGCCCGGCGTGATGGCGGTGACGTGCATCAGCACCCAGCCGAAGGTGCTTTTGACCGGCGCGCTGACGCCGCCCGCCGGCAGCGCGAACAGCGCCGCCGCGCGCGGTGGATCGAGGTCGGCCTGCACGACCTCGCCGAGCTGATAGTCGCTCGCCTTGAGCTTGCGCTCGGCCGCGAGCGCCGCGAAGCTCTTGCCGGCGTCGAGCGCGGTCTTCGCCGCCTTGGCCTCGGCCTCGCTGGGGAACTGGATCTGCTCCAGCACGCGCCTTTCGGGTGTGATGTAGTCGTTCTTGTTGGCGTCGATCTCGTCCTGGATCTGCTTGTCGCTGACCTGGATGGACTTCGCCACGTCGTCGATGCGGATCGAGGCGAGCCCGACCGAGCGGTATTCCGGCGTCGAGAAGGCGTCGGGATGCGTCTTCACATAGGCGGCGAGCTGGGCGTCGCTCGGCGGCGGCACGTCGCCGGCCTGGGCCAGCGTCAGCACGACGTAGTCGGCGGCGCGCGCCTCGTTGACATAGGAGAAGACGGCGCGGGCATAATCCTGCGGCAGGCCGAAGCCGCCCTCTATCGCGCGGATGAGTTGCGAGCGGGCGATGTCCTGGCGCGAGCGGGCGATGAATTCGTCCTCGCTAAAGCCCCGTTGTGCGATCTCCTGGAGGAATTTCTGGTGGTCGAAGCCGCCGAGCGGACCGTTGAAGGCCGCGATCGCCTGGATCTCCTGCTGCACGCGCGCGTCGCTGGTGGTCAACCCGAGCTGGCTCGTCTGGATGTCGAGCGCGGTGCGCAGCGCCATCTGGTCGAGCACCTGTTGGCCCAGCAGCCGCATCTGGTCCGGCGGCAGCACGGCGCGCTCGCGGCGCAGGATGTCGCGGTATTCGCGCGAGAACGATTCGACCGGGATCGCCGTCGAGCCCAGCGTGAACGCGCTGGTGTCCGAGGTGCCGCGGAAGATGTCGGCGATGCCCCACACCACGAAGCTGAGCGCCAGCGCGCCCAGGAAGATCGAGGAGACCCAGGACTTCGTGAACTGACGCATCTGCTGGAGCATGAAACGATCCGATGGCTGGAAGGCGTGGCGGCGAAAAGCGGCGGATGATAGGGAGGGGGTGCGACAAGGGCAAGGCGCGCCAAATGGGGGATTGGACGGGATTTTTCGCGGCCGAGTTGGGCGCGGCGGCGGCGCTCGCCGGCCTCGTCATGGTCGCGATCTCGATCAACCTCGCGCGCATCCTGGGCGATCCGATCCTGCCCGGTCGCGCGGTCGAAACCCTTGTGCTGCCGACCGGCGTGCTGGTGGTCTCGTCCTTCGCGCTCGTCCCGCGGCAGCCGGCGGCGCTGTTCGCCGCCGAGATCGCGCTCGCCGGCCTGGCGATGTGGCTGCTGCCCGTCGCGATCCAGCTGCGCGTGCGCCGTTCGCAGGGCAGGGGCGCGATGCTGCCCAACTTCCTGCCCAGGGTCGCGCTGGCCCAGCTTTCCAGCCTGCCGATCCTCGCCGCCGGCGCGGCGCTCTATCTGGGCAGCGACACCGCGCTCTATTGGCTGGTGCCGGGGATTGTGATGTCGCTGATCGCGACCATGATAAACGCCTGGGTCTTGCTCGTGGAAATCCTGCGCTGAGGACATGATGCGTCAACTGATCGCCGGAAACTGGAAGATGAACGGGCTTGGCGCCGCGTTGATGCAGATCGAGGCGGTGGCGGCCGGCCTGTCCTCGCCGGCTTGCGACGTGCTGATCTGTCCGCCCGCCACGCTGATCGCGCGCGCGGCGGCGCTGGGCGGCGGGGTCGCCATCGGCGGCCAGGATTGCCACGCCGAATCCTCGGGCGCCTTCACCGGCGATATCAGCGCGGAGATGCTGCGCGATGCCGGTGCCGTCGCGGTGATCGTCGGCCATTCCGAGCGCCGCCAGTATCACGGCGAGAGCGACGCGATCGTGGCCGCCAAGGCGAAGGCCGCCTGGCGTGCCGGGCTCACCGCCATCATCTGCATCGGCGAGACGGAGGCCGAACGCGATGCCGGCCGCGCCTATGACGTCTGCAAGACCCAACTCGCCGGCAGCGTGCCGCCCGGTGCGACCACCGACAACACGGCCATCGCCTATGAGCCGGTATGGGCCATCGGCACCGGCAAGACGCCGACTTCGCCCGACATCGCGCAAATGCATGCGCATATCCGCGCCTGTTTGGGCGGGGCGTTTCGCATTCTCTATGGCGGTTCGGTGAAACCGTCCAATGCCCGCGAGATCCTGGCGCTGGAAAACGTCGGCGGCGCCTTGGTCGGCGGCGCCAGCCTCAAAGCATCCGATTTTCTGACAATTGTAGAGGCTTCGCGTCGCACATCTTAACCCAGTCTTACCACCGTTCCTTAACCCGGCCCGTGGCATTTGTAATCCGTTTGAAGCGTTTTGGACGCGCTCCGATGGGCCGGCTGGCATACGATACGACGGAAACGCTGATCTACGATCCGGTTGCGGCGAACCGGACGGCGACGCGCGCCGCGTTGTATACGCTGGGCTTCCGCCGCATCGAGACCGTTGCCTCGCTCGACGCCTTCACCCATGCGATCCGTTGCCATCCGCCCGATCTCGCCCTGTGCGAAGCGACCGGCGACGGCGATCTGTGCCGCATGATTCAGGAACTGCGCCAGGGCAGCGCCGGGTTCAATCCCTTCATCGTCATCATCGTCACCGCCTGGGAGAAATCCGCCGGCCTCGTCAAGCGCGTGGTCGATTCCGGCGCCGACGATCTTTTGCTGCGGCCGTTCTCGACCGCGCTGCTCGGCAGCCGCATCGACACCCATGCCGAGCGCCGCAAGGGTTTCGTGGTGACGAGCGACTATGTCGGACCCGACCGCCGCAAGGACGAGGCGCGCAACTCGCAGCTCGAGCTGTTCGAGCCACCCAATTCGCTCCGGATGAAGGCCAAGGATCGCCTCTCGCCGGAAGAAACGACCTATCGCCTCGACGCCGAGCTGCGCGCGGCGCGCGAATTGCTGAATTCGGAAAAGCTGCGGCGCGACGCGTTCCAGATATCGATCCTGTGGCGGCTGATGCAGGAGCACGCCGCCGGCGCCTACACCAAGGAACTGGAGAAGATCGCCCATCTGGCCAAGGGCATCGCCAAGCGCTGCCGCGACACCGATGTCGACGCCGCCGTCGAATGGTGCGACTCGGTTCAGGCGGCGGTGGAAGGCTTGCTCGCCGGCGTCGATCGCAACGCGGCGATGCATCTGCTCGGTCATGCCTCGCTCAGCCTGAACCACGTCTTCCATCCGGAGAAGTCGACCAACGACATACTGATCGAGATCGACGCCACGGTCGCGATCATCCGCGCCCGCACCGTCTCGGCCGCGGCCGCCGCCGCGCGATAGCCGCAGCAACGAATCGTTGTGCGGCGTTGGCCGCGAGCGGATCATCCCGGCATCGCACTTGAGTCTTCGCGCGGGGTGGCGGCATGGCTTCGGTTCGCTTGATCGTCCTGGCATCGCTGACGACACTTGTCCTCGCGGGCACCGCCGCGGCGGAGCCCATGAGCGCCGGCGCCGTCCTGATCCGCCAGCCGGGCACGGCCGATGCCGCGCCGGTGGCGGGGGCCGCGACGCTGCGCGTTCTGGCGCGCTCCGGCGCGCGGGTCGAACAGGCGGCCCTCGACGCTTCGAGCGGCGATCCGGCGTTCGATGCGGTGGCGCTGCGCAGCGTGTGGCGTTGGCGCTATGTTCCTGCTTTCACAGGAGATTCCGCCAGCGCGGAGTGGCTCCTGGTCCGCTTCGTCTCGCTCGCCGCGCCGCGCCCGCGCACGATGCGGGCCGCGGCGCGCTAGGCTCCGCTTCCCTCCGGCGCCGCTTTCGTTTATGCAGCGCCCCCTGAACGCGGTGCCGCCGGAGAGCTTTCGTGCAAGCCATTCTGATCGCTATCGAACTTCTCGTCGCCGTGGCGTTGATCGTCGCGGTGCTGCTGCAGCGTTCCGAGGGCGGCGCGCTGGGCATGGGTGGCGGCGGCTCGGGCCTGGGCGGACTGTTCTCGCCGCGCGGTGCGGCCGACACGCTGACCCGCGCGACCACATTGCTGGGTGCGGCGTTCTTCGTGACCTGTCTGGGTCTCAATCTGCTGGCGCTGCACGGCCACACCACCAAGTCGATCCTCGACACCGCGCCCGTTCCGGCGCGTTCGGCTCCCGTCAAGCCGCTGCCGTCTACGCCCGCCAAGCCGTCGGTCCCGACGCCGCACTAATCGCCGGTATTGTACGCCGCCGTATCGACGATCGGCCGCGCACCGCGCGCCGTCTCCAGATAGGCACGCACATCGGTATCGGGCGGCTGCGGCACACCCTTGCCGGCGCCGGGCGTCGCAAGCTCGCGCAGGGTGAAATCCATGCGGGCGCCATAGGTGCGGTCGAGCTGGTTGCGCAGGTTCTGTTCCGCCAGATACCAGGCCTGCTTGGTCGGATCGTCGCGGCAGGATAAGAGCTCGGCCGCCGTCTGCGCGCCCCAGCGCCGCTCGGCGCATTGATAGGGATCGAACGACATGGCGAACAGGCGCTGCCGCGCCTCTTCATAGCTCAGCGAGACGGCTGTTCCGTCGCTCTTTGCATAGTCGACGCGGCAGGCCGCGACGTCGTGCTCGTAGGTCTTGATCAGATCGCCGGCGAGATCGCTGCCTTTGTAGTTCAGATGCGGATCGGCGCGCAGGTACATGGTGATGAAGCGTTCGACCGTGTCGCGCAACTCCTTGAACGCGGTCTTCAGCCGCGCGTCGCGCGACGGCGTCGAATAGGTCTCCCAATCGCCTTCGGTGCCGTAGATGTTGGGCGGCAGCCGGTTCGGCTCCGGACGGCCGTCGAGACCGGCGTTCAACGCCATCTCGACGGCCTGCTCGCGATAGTGCAGGTCGGAGCAGTTGGATTGCACCAAATCGTGCACCTCCTCGACCGGATCGAAGCTCAGCTTGCCGTTGCCGAGTTTGGCCCGCACGTAATCGTAGTAGTCGAGCGTCTCGCCGTTCAGCGTGAAACGCCCGTCCGCCCATTGGGCGTCGGCCGGCCGCGCCCCGTTGCCGTAGAACTGCTCGGTCGAGAAATCGGCGATCTCGCTGTTGCGCGCCAACTCGACATGGCCGCCGCCGAAGGTGCCGTCACCCAGCTTCGTGGCGCCCACCAGCCGCTGCGGCCGCCAGTTCTTGAAGCCCGCGCCGGCGCCCGGCACCGCCCGGGTGAAGCGCAGATCGTAGAACACATGGGTGATCGAATAGTCGGGATGCGCGTCCATGAAATAGACGCGGCCTTTTCTGTCGACGCTGTAGACGATCGCCAGATGCCCGTTGGGATCGTAGAGCACGGTGCCCGGACGAATGGATCTGGGATCGATCGCCGGCGAGTAATGGTCGGGCGGCAGCGGCGCATCGACATCGGGGTGGATGCGGTAGGTCGCCGAGGACACCGCGTCCTCGATCTGGGCGATGACCTGGAGCCCCGTGAACACGCCGCTCGGCACCGTGCGCCGCGACGTCACGCGATTGCCATTGGGGCTGTAGCGATTGTCGCGCGCCGCGCCGATCGGCTCGACGGCGTCCTCGTAGGAGAACGGCAACCCCTGCTTCCAGGCGTAGTAGAAGCGCAGCACATAGGGCAGGTCGGAGCAATCGGACTCGAACACCGTGCCCGGCGGGTCGCTGGCGCGGAACGGATTGGCCGGATCGTGCAGGCACTGATCGACCGTATGGCAGTCCGCCGCGCCGAGGGCCGCGATGAAATCGCTGTAACCGCGTTCATCGCCCTCCGACCAATGGTCGTAGCGCACGACATAGAGCGACGATGGCTGCGCGCGCGCCGCGTCGCCCAGGATGGGCAGCAGGAGCAGGAATAGCGCGAACAGGCGCATGAGACGGCGCATCCCCCCGGAAGTGCTCTGAGGCTAGCGCGGGGCGGCGCCGTGCCAAAGGGCAATCAATGCGATGGTGAAGACCCGCAAGTGAGCATCGGCAGCACGAATTTCCCGATCATGTCGACGGTGCCGTTGGACGTGCCCGGCACGTTGAAGTTCGTCCGTGTCACGACGATGACGGCGTGGAGGTCCGGCAGGATCGCGATCTGGCTGCCGCCATTGCCGGCCATGTACCAGGCCGTGGTCTCGCCGCAGGACGTCGCATAGCGGCCTTGAAAGATGAAGTAGCCGTAGTTCTGGTCGGGCCGCGACGCGCGACGCACGGTCAGCATCTGATCGACCCAGGATTTCGGAACGATTTGGCGCCCATGCCAGCGCCCGCCGTCGGCCAGCAGCATGCCCAGCCTGGCGAGATCGCGCGAGCGCAGCTTGAGGCCGCCGCCGGTCATGACCTCTGCGGTGGGTGAGCGCGGCCACTCCCATCGGGCGATGCCCAGCGGCTTCAGCAACCGGCGCGCGATGTACGCGTCGACCGACATGTGCGTCGCGCGCTGCACGACCTGGCCGGCGAGGAAGGCATTGGCGGTGCAATAGCGCCAGGGTCCCTGGCCGGTGGCGTCGCGGGCATAGCCCGGCATGGTCGGAAGATCGACCGCCCAGCGCGTCCAGTTCTGTTGCTCGTGCATGCGATCTTCATTGCCGGGGCTGGCGTCGTCATTGTCGTTGCAGTCCAGCGCTGAGGTCATGCTGAGCATGTCGGCCAGCGTGATCGCCTCCTTGTCGGCGGTATCGTTCGCGAACGGCTTGAGGTCGGACAGGTAGGGGAAGGCCGGCGCCTGCGCGGACGAAAGCATGCCATCGGCGATGGCGGCGCCCACCGCCAGCGCCGTCACCGCCTTCATCGCCGATCGTGTGTCGTTCAGCAGCGCCCGCTTGCCGTCGCCGAAATACCGTTCGTAGATCAGCCGGTCGCCGCGCATCACCAGCACGCTGGTGGTCTTGGGATAGTCGCCCTGCGCGATGGCCGCGGACAGGCGATCCGGTGCCGCCGCGAAGGCGCTCGATCCGAGAGTGGCGAGAAGCCCGAGGGACAAGATCAGACGCGACATGGCGGTGCTCCAGGATTGCCAGCGCATGAAGCCTAGCCGCATTCGGGGGCTTGTTCGCCGCGTTTTGGTGGTGTTTGCTGCGGCTTGGCCGCAGAAGGGACCCGATGGACAGCATCGACCGCAAAATTCTCGCACTTTATCAGGACGACACGCGGCGGATCGCCGGCTCCATCGGATCCAAGGTCGGGCTCTCCGCCGCCGCCGTGCAGCGCCGCCTCAAGCGGCTGCGTTCCGACGGCACGATCGTCGCGGAGGTCGCCGTGCTCGACAACCGCGCCATGGGCGTGCCCATCGCCTGCATCGTCACGGTCAGCCTCGCCAGCGGCGCGGCGCAGATCGATCGCTTCAAGCGCCAGATCAAGGCGCACCCCGAGGTGCAGCAGTGCTACCACGTGACCGGCAGCACCGACTTCGTGCTCGTCGTCACCGCCGCCAGCATGGAGGAATACGGCGTCTTCGCCCGCGACTGGTTCGAGACGCCGCATGTCGCGCGCTACGAGACGCACGTCGTTCTGGACCGGGTCAAAGCTGGTCTCGCATTGCCGATCCGTTCGGGTGGTGCTGACTGAGCGCTATTGCTTCTGCTGCACGTTGAAGGGGTTGTATTCCTTGATGCTGGCAAGAAAATCCTGCACCAGCACGCTCTCGACGCCGTCGCCATTGCCCATCGGCATGTTCACGAAGGCGGCCGCCTCGATCTTGACGCTGGGCACGAACATCGCCGCCGCCTGTTCCATATGGCCCGCATTGTCGAAGTCGTCGCCGCCTTTGCTGTAAAGCTCGCCCAGCGGCGAGGCCTGCGCGTTGTCGATGCCCAGTTCCTGAACCAATGTCCCCAGGGCCTCCGGCGTCGAGACGATGGTGCCGGCGCGCATATAGGTCGCCATGACGTTGAGCAGATCGTCCACGCTCAGATGCCAGCCGGCGCAGCCGCTATAGGCCGACAGATCGCCCGAATCCCAACCAGGGCTCGTCGAGGCCGCGTCGTAGGCGAGCGCGACCGTCGAAGGATGCGCGAGCGTGGCGTCGTTCACGCCGGCAGGTTGAAACACGTTTGACTGGAGATAGTTCGTATAGGCGCCGACCGCGACGCCGTCCCACTCGTAATCGTTGAATGCCGGGTCGCCTGGGAACACCTTGTCCTTGCTGATATTGCCGTTCATCACCGCGAGGATCACGCGCATCAGCGAGAAGTTCACGTTCTGATAATTCGGCGTGTTGCTGTCGTTCGATCCGGCGGCGATCACGGCCTTCATGGTCTGGTAATCCGGGTGGAATTCCTGGTCGGACGTCGTGGTGAACCCGGAATGGTGCTGCAGCAGATGGCGCAGATCGACCTGGCCGGCGCCCAATTGCGTCAGCCCCGGCCCGCGCATCCAATAGGTCGGAAGAATGTTGGCGATCAGCACCTGATAGGGCCAGGGATTGGTTTTCGCGTCATAGCTGTGATCGATCAGCTTCACCATCGCCATCGCGGTGAGGAGCTTGCTGACGCTGCCGATATGCATGCGCACGTTCGAGTCCCAGGGAATGTTGCCGTCCGCCGGTATTCTGGCGTAGCCGGATTTGTCGAGCAGGATCGTCTTCCCGTTGAGGCGA
Source organism: uncultured Rhizobium sp. (assembly GCA_964566095.1). Lineage (GTDB taxonomy): Bacteria > Pseudomonadota > Alphaproteobacteria > Micropepsales > Micropepsaceae > Rhizomicrobium. Next base: position 10,189 of record CAZMHP010000087.1, read on the forward strand.
AACTCCACGATGTAGTTCGGCACGCCGTCCTTCTTCATGTCGGCGTCGAATTTCGCTTTGAAGCCGACCGGGTCGAAGACCGGGTGTTGGAAGGCGAAAGGATATTTGAACGGCAGCTTCAAAGGGTGCGGGGCACCAAGATGGGCCGCGTTGGGATGAAGCGCCGGTCTTGCGGTTTGGGCGGACGCGCCAACGAGGAGAAGACTTGCCGCCAGAACACCGATGAACGAGACGCGCATGCGACACCCCCGATGAAGACCGCCTCACTTTACGCCGAAGTGCGGCGCGGTGCTGCAACGTTCCGACCGAATCGTTCGCACAAGCCGAAGCGAGGCTCATGTCGGATGACTGCGCTCCCACGACGTCGGCAATGCGGCCAAGACGTTGTTTTGCGGGGATTATCGCGTGTGTCGATTTGGCGAATCTTTTCGCTTGAGTGCGTGCGCGCCACCTGCTTATGGTGGACTCCCATGGCGCGGTTGATCTTCATCACCGGCGGCGTGGTCTCTTCCTTGGGAAAAGGTCTGGCGTCCGCCGCACTCGGGGCTTTGTTGCAGGCTCGCGGGTACAAAGTCCGTTTGCGGAAGCTGGACCCCTATCTCAACGTCGATCCGGGGACCATGTCGCCGTTCCAGCACGGTGAAGTCTACGTCACCGATGACGGGGCGGAGACCGATCTCGATCTCGGCCATTACGAGCGCTTCACCGGCGTCTCGGCGTCGAAGATGGACAACGTCACCTCGGGCCGCATCTACAGCCAGGTGATCGAGAAGGAGCGCAAGGGCGGCTATCTCGGCCGCA
>CAZMHP010000088.1:0-10949 GCA_964566095.1 uncultured Rhizobium sp.
TCACCTACGACGACAGCGGCACGCGTTACTTCTTCGGCTTCAAGGCCAGCATATAATATCGCGTAAGACTTGCGAAGCGGCCGCCGAAAGGCGGCCGCTTCTTTTTTTGGGGCGCGCCGACCTGATCCCGGTATATTCTGCCTCGAACGCGATTGCGCAGTTTCGGGGGCCTCTCAAGGGGAATGCGGCCGATGACGGACAATCTTCCGCGCAGCATTGCGATCGCCGGCGGCGGAACCGCCGGATGGATGGCGGCCGCGGCACTATCGCGCGCGCTCGGCCGGCATTGTCAGATCCGGTTGATCGAATCGGCGGATATCCGCACGGTCGGCGTCGGCGAAGCGACCGTCCCGCCGATTCGGGACTTCAACGCGCTTCTGGGCATCGACGAAGCGGATTTCCTGCGCCAGACCCAGGCGACCTACAAACTCTCCGTCCAGTTCCGCGACTGGCTGCGGCTGGGCCATACCTATTATCATCCGTTCGGCGTCCACGGCACGAGCCGCGACAACGTTCATCTGCATCAATATTGGCTGAAGATGCACCAACTCGGCGACACCGCTTCGCTCGACGAGTATTCGCTTTGTTCGATGGCATCGATGCTGAACCGGTGCGCGCAGCACTCGCCGGACCCGCATTCGATCTTCTCGACCTGGAGTTCGGCCTATCAGTTCGATGCCTCGCTCTACGCGCAGTATCTGCGCAAATACGCCGAAAGGCTCGGCGTCGAGCGCCTCGAGCGCAAGATCGTCGACGTGGAGCTGCGCGGCGAGGACGGATACATCGCCGCACTTCGGTTGGATGGCGGCGAGAGGATCGAAGCCGATCTGTTTCTGGATTGCACGGGCTTTCGCGGCCTGCTGATCGAACAGGCGCTCAAGACGGGATACGAAGACTGGACGAAGTGGCTGCCGTGCGATCGCGCCTACACGATCCACAGCGCCAGCGCCAGCGAGCTGACGCCCTATACGCGGGCGACCGCCCTCAGCGCGGGATGGCAATGGCGCATTCCGCTGCAGCACCGCATAGGGAACGGCTACGTCTATTGCAGCAAATACATCAGCGACGAGGACGCGCTGCAATCGTTCCTGGGCAATCTCGACACGCCCGCCCTGGGCACGCCGTGGCAACTGAAGTTTACGACGGGGCGGCGCAAGATATTCTGGAACAAGAACTGCGTCGCGATCGGCCTGGCCAGCGGCTTCATCGAACCCCTCGAATCCACGAGCATCCACATGATTCAGTCCAGCATTCTCACGCTGCTGGACTACTTCCCGTCCCGCAACGCGGACCCTGCCGACGTCGCCCAATACAATCGCAGCATCGCGCACGAGTTCGAGAGCATTCGCGATTTCATCGTGCTGCACTACAACGCGACGGAGCGCAACGACTCGCCGTTCTGGGACTATGTCCGCACGATGGATATTCCCGAGACGTTGCGGTGGCGGCTCGATCTGTTCCGCAGCCACGGGCGGATTCCGCCGAAAATGCCCTACGATCTGTGGGCGCTCACCGATTGGATTGCCGTCCTCATCGGACAGAACGTCATTCCGCGATCCTATGAGCCGCTGGTCGACGTCCAGGACATCGAAGACGTGCGCAAACGGATGTCGAAAATGCGCACGACGATACGCGAAACCGCGCAGGCATTGCCGACGCAGGAGGAGTTCATCGCAAGGATGACGAGCTGACGGATTGCATCTTGCAACGCTTCATCCTCACGGAGCTAGCGCTCGGGAGTGCCGACATGTTTTCGAGACGCGCGATGGTGCTTTCGACCGCGTTTGCGACGGCCGGATGCGCGCATGGCCCGAGCGAATTGGACAAGTTGGGCGAATTCTTTTCCCCCAGGCGCGCGCCGAAAAACTTCGTCCGGGTCGACGGCGCCCAATTTACGATCGACGGCGCGCCATACCGCTATGTCGGATCCAATATGTGGTACGGCGCCTATCTCGGTGCGAAGGCGCCGCTCGGCGACCGCGCGAGGCTGAGCCGGGAACTCGACACCCTTGCGTCGCTCGGCGTGACCAATTTGCGCGTGCTGGGCGGCTCGGAGCTTTCCCCGCTCAAGAATTCCCTCGATCCCGCGTTCCACGCCGCCAAGCCGCCCTACAACGAAGAACTCCTCGGCGGCCTCGATTTTCTTTTGGCGGAAATTGCGAGCCGGAACATGCGCGCCGTCATCTATGTCGGCAATTTCTGGGAATGGTCCGGCGGCTTCGCCACTTATCTCTATTGGACCAATGGCGGCCAATACATCGATATGAACGATCCCGCCCATCCCTGGCCCGAATTCGCCGATTTTTCGGCGCATTTCTATGCCAGCGAACCCGCCGTCGCGCTCTATCGCGCATATGTCGCCGCGCTGGTGACGCGCACCAACACGATAACGGGCCAACCCTATCGCGACGATCCGGCGATCATGGCCTGGCAGTTGGCCAACGAGCCGCGTCCCGGCGGCAGCCAGGCCTTCGGAACGTCCAACATGCCGGCCTTCTATGCGTGGATCTCGGACACGGCGAAGTTCATCAAATCGCTCGACGCCAATCATCTGGTCTCGACCGGGAATGAAGGGCTGAAGGGCTGCCTGGAGTCCGACGACTGCGTGATCAAGGCGCACGGCGTTCCGGAGGTGGATTATCTCACCTGTCACATCTGGCCGCTCAACTGGAGCTGGATCGACGCAAAGGATCTTCCGGGAACCCATGCGCGCGGCGAAGCGCTCGCCGACGATTACTTGACGCAACACATCGCCGCCGCCAAGACGCTGAACAAGCCGCTCGTCGTGGAGGAGTTCGGCTTCCCGCGCGACAACGGCTACGAGCCCGGTTCGCCCACGACCTTCAAGGACCGCTTCTATTCCATGATCTATCGCCGCGTTCTGGAAAGCGCCAAGGCGGGCGGGCCGGTGGCGGGTTCGAATTTCTGGGCGTGGGGCGGCAGCGGCCGTTCCCAGCATCCCGACTACCGCATGCAAAAGGGCGATACGTCCTATATGGGCGATCCGCCGCAAGAGCCGCAAGGCGGGAATTCGGTGTTCGACAACGACGCCACGACGCTTGAAATCATCCGCGCGCATGCCGCCGCGCTGAAGGCTTGAGCGCAATCACGGCATCTTGTGGCCAAGGCGCGCTTCCAGAATCGCGTACCATTCCGCGCGCGTCAGCGTGACACCCTCGGCTCGCAAACTGTCGCGAAGCCTGGCGGGCGTTTTGGTGCCGAGGATCGCCGTGATCGGCGCCGGATGCCGCTGTACGAAAGCCAGCGCCGCGGCTGTCCGCGACACGCCATGATGCGCGGCAATCCTGTCGAGCGTTTCGCGAACGGGCGAAAGAGCGTCGTTCGCTTCGTCCGCGACAAGGCGGCCGCCAGCCAACGGCGACCAGGCCGCGACCGCGATGCCCTGCCCCATCGCCTGATCCAGCGTGCCGTCGAACAAAGGCGGGACGTGCGCCGCCGAGAACTCGATCTGATGCGCGCGGATCGGATTCTTCAGATGACGCGCGACCGAATCGAGATGGGCCGGCGTGAAGTTGGAAACGCCGATCGCACCCGCCTTGCCCGACGACACGAGACTATCCAGCGTCGCGGCGAGTTCGGCCGGATGCGTGAGCAGATCCGGCCGGTGGATGTAGAACAGATCGATCCGTTCGACGCCCAACCGCTTCAGGCTGGCCTCGCAGGCCGCCGTTATGTACGCCCGCGAAGAATTGTAAGGCGATCCGCGTTCGACGCCCGCCTTGGTGGCAACGATCGCGCCGGCGAACAGGCCCGGCGCGCGCGCGCGGATTTTGCCCAGAAGCCGCTCGGCGCCGCCAAAGCCGCCGGGTCCGCCGTAGATGTCGGCGGTATCGAGATGGTCGATGCCGCTCTCGCGCGCCAGCGAAAGCATCTGCGTCGCTGCATCGATTTCGTCCTCGCGATAGCGCCAGAATCCGTAAGCGAAGCGGCGCTGTCCCGCGATAGACAATCCAAGCATCGAACGTCCTTCCGCATCGTTGGGGATAGCCAGGAAAACCTTGATTGACAGCGCTATCAGCGTATCGCATTTTAGGCGCGCCCACTGCAAGAAATCGAACGATTGTGGGAACAAAAATGGCGGATCCACCGCCCCGGCCGGAGCCTTTAAGCCGGTCCGCGCGAAGGGACGAAACGGCAAGGTGCTTACAAGAGGATTACCCTTGGCGGCGCGGCAATGCGCGGCGGCCGTCATTTGCGCGCTTCTGACGATGGTGGGCAGCAATGCCGCATCGCCCGATACGTCCGGCGCCGCGTCCATCGCCGCCAAGCGTCACGCCATTCTCGATTATGTGCGCTGGCTGCGGAAGAACCACAAAAGCCTCGTCGGCGTGCAGGTGAACGAATACGAAGTCTATATCGACTGCACGTCTTCGGACCGCGTCTTCGCGCTGACCGGCGCCCGCCCCGCCATCATGGGCCTCGAATTGATGTCCGCGATCGCCTATCCGCCCTACGCGTCCTACCTCACCGACCGCGCTGCGACGCAGGAAGCGTCGGGCGGACTCGTCACCATGTCGTGGCATGAACGCAATCCGGTGGAAGTGTGTCCGCGCGGCGAATATTACGACTGCACCAAGAAGCCGATGACGACCGAAACGCTGCGCGCCGTTCTCACCGACGGCACGCCGGAGCATCGGCTGTGGCTCGCCGATGTCGATGCGGTGGCGAAGGTGCTGAGCGACTGGCGCGATCGCGGAATCGTGGTTCTGTTCCGCCCCTATCACGAGATGAACGGCGACTGGTTCTGGTGGGGCCAGAAGGATGCCTATCCGCAATTGTGGAACGCGCTCTATGAAGAACTCGCGGTCAAGCACAAGCTCGACAATCTGATCTGGGTGTGGTCGGGCGACCGCGCCACCCCGGACGCGAAGCGCTATTTTCCTTCGAAGCATCGCCCCGACGTTGTCGGCATCGACGTCTATGAGAACGACCCGGACAGTCCCAAATACGCGCAAGGCTATAAAAGCGTCACGGCCGTCGCCGGGAAGACGCCGTTCGCGCTCACCGAAGTCGGCATGATCCCGAGCGCCGCGGTTCTCGACGCGCTGAATCCAGCCTGGGTGTTGCTGTGGGGCGGCGAATATCTCAATGGCGATTGGGCCTGGAACGCGCCCTGCCCTGGCTGCAACACGCCCGAACGGGTCAAAGCTTTTTTCGACCTTCCCCGGACGTTGACGCTCGATGAAATGCCTGATGCGTTGCGCGCGACACTCTCATCGGGCGTGGCGATCGGCCCACCGCTGCATCCGCCCAATCCGGTTTGTCCGGCAAAGCTGCACTGAACGACACACCTTCGAGGAACCCGCGACGACATGCCAAACGATGCCGACTTCCTCACCCGGCTGCGCGCCCTGCAGGCGGAGCATGACGCCCTGCTGCAGCGGCCGAACCGCGCGCTCGCCCATTCCAACGGCGTCTATGAGCGCTGGGCGAACCCCATTCTCACATCCGACCATACGCCGCTCTATTGGCGCTACGACCTCGATCCGGCCACCAATCCGTTCCTGATGGAACGCCTGGGCATGAACGCGACGTTCAACGCGGGCGCGATCTATCGCGGCGGGAAATATCTTTTGATGGTCCGTGCCGAGGGCGTCGACCGCAAATCCTTTTTCGCCGTGGCCGAAAGCCCCACCGGCGTCGACCAATTCAAGTTCTGGGACTATCCGGTCGTTCTTCCGCAAACAGACGACCCCGACACCAATGTCTACGACATGCGACTGACCGAGCACGCCGACGGCTGGACCTACGGGCTGTTCTGCACGGAACGCAAGGACCGCACCCAGCCGAACGACGAATCCGCGGCTGTGGCGCAATGTGGTATCGCGCGCACCAGGGACCTCGTCGCCTGGGAGCGCCTGCCCGACCTCGTCACGAAGTCGGGCCAGCAGCGCAACGTCGTGCTGCATCCCGAATATGTCGACGGCAAATATGCGCTCTATACCCGTCCGCAGGACGGTTTCATCAGCGTCGGTGGCGGCGGCGGCATCGGCTGGGGCCTGGCCGACGACATGACGCACGCGCGCGTGGACAGCGAAGTCATCATCGACGCCAAGGTCTATCACACGATCAAGGAGGTGAAGAACGGCCAGGGCCCAGCGCCCCTGAAGACGCCGCGAGGCTGGCTGCATCTGGCGCACGGCGTGCGCAACACCGCGGCCGGCCTGCGCTACGTGCTCTACATGTTCATGACCGCGCTCGACCGTCCCTGGATCGTAACCCACGCGCCCGGCGGCCATTTCATCGCGCCGCAGGACGGCGAACGCGTCGGCGACGTGTCGAATGTGACGTTCTCGAGCGGCTGGATCGCGAACGAGAACGGCCAGGTGTTCATCTACTACGCCTCTTCCGACACGCGCCTGCATGTCGCGACGTCCACGCTCGACCGGCTGATCGACTATGTGACGAACACGCCGCCGGACCCCCTCACCTCGGCCGGCTGCGTCGAACAGCGTTCCCAGCTGATCCGCAAGAACCTCGCCCTGCTGGGCAAGGCGGCGTCGTGAACCCCGCGGCGACGGACATCGATGCCGTTGCCGCAGAGATCGAACGGGAACTGCGCGAAATCGCCGCCTGGTGGTCGGCGCATGCCGTCGATCGCGAGCACGGCGGATTTCACGGCGAGATCGACGCCGACGACACCCCGGTCCCCGGCGCGGGCAAGGGCATCGTTCTGAACGCGCGAATCCTGTGGTTCTTCAGCGCGGCGGGCGCGCATTTGCGCGATCCGGCGCTGCTGCGCCTGGCGGATCGCGCCCTCGACTATCTGGAGCGCCATTTCATCGATCCCGTACACGGTGGGGTCTATTGGGAATTGGACGCGGAGGGACGCCCGCTCGACACGAAGAAGCAGGGCTATGCCCAAGCCTTCGCGATCTACGCGCTGTGCGCCCATTACCGCGCCACGGGGCGCGCAGCGTCGATCGCGCGGGCGCACGCCCTCTTCGCGCTGATCGAGGCGCATTACCTCGACAAGGAATTGGGCGGTTATGTCGAGGCCTTCACGGCGGACTGGTCGCCCATCGCCGATATGCGCCTCAGCGAAGTGGATGCCAATTTCCCCAAGACCATGAACACGCATCTTCATATCCTGGAGGCCTATACGGCGCTTCACGCCGCGGCACCCACGGCCGCGACCGCCCAGGCCCTGCGGCGATGTATCGATCTGATGCTGGATCGTTTCCTCGACCCCGCGACGCATCATCTGCGCCTGTTCTTCGAAAGCGACTGGACCGACCGCTCGCAAGCCGTGTCGTTCGGCCACGATATCGAAGCAAGTTGGCTGCTTTGGGAGGCCTGCGAAGCGCTCGGCGATGCCGCGCTGTCGGCGCGCGCGGCGCCCACGCTTGTCGCCATGGCCAGCGCCTGCCTCGGTGAAGCCCAGGGCCCCGACGGTGGTTTGTATAACGAGCGCCATCGCGACGGAAAAATCGACAAATCGCGCATCTGGTGGGTGCAGGCCGAAGCGCTGGTGGGGTTCCTGAACGCCCATGAACTGAGCGGCGATCCCGCCTTCTTCGATGCCTTCGCGAAGGTGTGGTCGTTCGTTCGACGTCACCATCGCGAATCCAGCGGCGAATGGCGCTGGTGGTCGTCGCTGGACCCGGTCGCGGCGAACCGCTCCTACAAGGCCGGCTTCTGGAAGGGTCCGTATCACAATGGGCGGTCGATGATCGAAGCCGGCGACAGGTTGAAAAGACTGGCCGCGCCGAAATAACAAACAGACATATGGGAGGGCGACATGACGCTGAAGCTGTTGGATATCGTGATCATCATTGGCTATCTGGCGACGGTGGTCACGGTTGGCTTCTGGATTTCGAAGCGCGCGGCCGCGAACATGTCGACCTACTACCTGGCGGGGAACAAACTGCCCTGGTACGCGCTCGGCCTGTCCAATGCGTCGGGCATGTTCGACGTCGCCGGCACGATGTGGATGGTCTATCTCATCGTCGTCTATGGCGTGAAAAGCGTGTTCGTGCCCTGGCTGTGGCCGGTCTTCAACCAGATTTTCCTGATGATGTTCCTGGCGGTGTGGCTGCGCCGTTCGGGCGTGCTCACCGGCGCGGAATGGATCACGTTCCGCTTCGGCGACGGCGCCAGCGCGCGCGCTTCGCATTTCATCATCGTCGTCTTCGCGCTCATCACGGTGCTCGGCTATATCGCCTTCGGCTATCTGGGCATCGGCAAGCTGGCGGCGGAATTCATTCCCTTCCGGCTGTCGGCCGATCCGCTGACCAACGAGAAATTCTACGGCCTCATCATCGTGGCCATCACCACGCTCTATGTCGTCAAGGGCGGCATGTACAGCGTGGTTTTGACCGAGATCCTGCAATTCAGCATCATGTTCGTCGTCTGCATCTGCATTGCGGTCATCGCGATGCAGAAGGTCAGCCCGCAAGCGCTCGCGGCGATGACGCCGGCGGGATGGAAGGATCTGTTCTTCGGCTGGAACCTCAATCTCGACTGGAACGCCGTGGCGCACAGCGTCGCGCCCGACTATCGGATCGTGGGTGCCGAGGCGGCGAGAAAGGTGGCCAAGGACGGCTATTCGCTGTTCACGATTTTCGTGATGCTGATGCTGTTCAAGGGCATCTTCCAGAGCCTCGCCGGCCCGGCGCCGAACTACGACATGCAGCGCCTTCTGTCGGCGAAGTCGCCGGCGGAAGCGGCCAAGATCAGCGGTTTCGTCAATGTCGTGCTGCTGTTCCCGCGCTATCTGCTGATCACGGGCCTGGGCATCCTGGCGCTCGTCTATATCGGCCCGGAATGGACGCATCAGAAGGCGGCGGCGCTGGCGGCGGGCCGTCCCTTCGTCGCGGATTTCGAGGACGTTCTGTCCTTCGCGCTGCACCAGTTCATTCCGACCGGCGTTCTGGGCCTGACCATCGCGGGACTGCTGGCCGCCTTCATGTCGAGCTATTCGGCGGCGTTGAACGCGGCACCGGCCTATCTGGTGAACGACATCTACAAGAAATACGTCAACCCCAATGCCGCGCCGCATCTGTATGTGCGCGTCAGCTATTTCGTCTCCATCATGTTCGCGATCATCGGCACGGGGATCGGGCTTTTCCTCACCTCGATCAACGACATCCTGATCTGGATCACCTCCGGTCTCTATGGCGGCTATGCGGCGGCCAACGTCATCAAATGGTATTGGTGGCGCATGAACGGCGTCGGCTACACCGCCGGCATGGCGGTCGGGATCGTCGCGGCGCTGATCCTGGGACTGCCCTGGGTGACGATCAGTCCGCTGACGGCGTTTCCGTTCGTCTTCGCGCTCTGCGTCGCGGCCTGCATCCTCGGATCCTATCTGGCGCCGCCGACGGACATGGCCGTGCTGAAGGAGTTCTATCGCAGGACGCGGCCATGGGGCTTCTGGGCCCCTGTCCACGCGGCCCTTGCGGCCGACCGGCCGGGCACGGTGAAGAACACCGATTTCTGGCGCGACATGTTCAACGTCGTGATCGGAATCGTCTGGCAGACGGCCATCACCGTGTCGCCGATCTTCCTGGTGATCCGCGAATACGACCGGCTGTACTGGTCGCTCGGCATCGTCGCGGCCGCCACGGTCGTCCTGAAATTCACCTGGTACGACCGTTTGCGCGATGCGCCGGACGACGGGCCGCTCGCTACGCCAGCGCCTCGCTGACTCCGACCCGGTGCGAAGACATCGAGAAATCGTCGTCTGCGCGCAACGCCACGTCGATCGCGGGCGCTATCGTGAACGTATCGCCGGGAGTAAAGGATATTGCAGGCACATGCATGGAACCGCGCTCGTCCTTCGAGCGCAATTCCATCGAACCGTGCCCGTTGAGGAAAAACAGCGTCGTCGCGCGAGCGCCGTCAAATGGCAGCTTGACCGTCGATCCCCGCGTCGCGCGATACCGCTCGGCACGAATGACACCCTCGCCTGATATTTCCACGACCTCGCCATCGCCGGCATCCCGAATGGCCAGCGGCTCGGCCCTGGTCCCGCTCGGCCATCTTGCCAAACACGGCATATGAGAGGGGAGGCTGCGAAGGCGTTCGACGACATCGGCCCTGACCGAAACCGGCGATGCGGATCGCGACGCATTTTGGTCGTGAAGACGATCGACCATGTCCGTGGAGACGGTGGCGAACTCCTCCAATATGCATCCAAGAACCGTGTGCACCACACCGAGTTCATCGACATGATAGACGTCGCCCGCCTCCGGCCGGCGCGAAAAATTGTCGTATTTCGGTTCCGATTTCCCGTGGAGCCACGCCGCAAAAGAGGCCGGATCGTATGTCCTCTCCCACTGTTCCGACGAACAAAGGAAAACCCTTGCGTCCTCCAACGGTTGGATGATGTGAAATATTTCGGTCTTGCGAGTCAGGTGCCGCTGAAAACTGAAGCCCTCGCCAGGATTGAGCAGGAAAATCGAATAGCCGAAAGGTGTCGCGCACTTCACGCCGTACGGCTTGTATTTCATGATGAAGCCGACGCTTTGCGACCATTGCGCAAGAAAGCGTGCGTCGCCGCCATCGACAGGCTTCGAAAACTTTTCCCTCAGGCAGCGCTTCAGTATCGCTTCCATCTCTTCGATTCGATCGATGGCGAGATCGCTTCGCAGATGTGGTCCGATCGCGCCCAGGGTATCGCGCCAAGACAGGTCCTCGAATTTCGCATTTCGCACCGACTCCGGCGGGGATATGCCCGCAATGAGCCCATCTAGGGTCGGTCGTTTGTCCGTCGAAGCCATGCCAAGATTGTAGCAATCGCAAAGGCCGGGCGCCAATCGCGGGTAAGGCTGCGGTTCGTGGATTCGATCCAAGCGAAAGGGCTTGCCCATCGGAACAAACATGGGGCAAAAGTCGGATCATGGATTTTCCGAACGTTGGAAACCCCGCAGACCCCGTAGCTCAGCAGGATAGAGCAACGGTTTCCTAAACCGTAGGCCGCCCGT
>CAZMHP010000089.1:0-10936 GCA_964566095.1 uncultured Rhizobium sp.
CCCTTGGCGATGTCGTGCAGCAGCATCGCGACATAGAGCGCCTCGCGCGACTTGACGCGCTTGATGATGTCGGTGGCGAGCGGATGCTCGTCCTTGCGCACGCCGTGCTCGATCTCCGCGACATTGCCCACCGCGCGGATCAGGTGCTCGTCGACCGTGTAGTGGTGATACATGTTGAACTGCATCAGGCCGACGACCCGGCCGAATTCCGGCACGAAGCGGCCGAACACGCCGGCCTCGTTCATCAGGCGCAGCGCGCGCTCCGGATCGTTGCGCGACGACAGGATTTCCAGGAACAGCCGGTTGGCCTCGCCGTTCTGCCGCACCGCGTCGTCGATGAGATCGAGGCTGCGCGTGATCGTGCGCAGCGCGTCGGGATGCACATCGACCTTCTTGGCGTCGGCGATGTGGAAGATGCGGATCATGTTGACCGGATCGGCGCGGAAGATCGCGGCCCGCGCGGTCAGCCGGCCATTCTCCACGAAGAAATCGTCGCCGCTGGTGCGCGGCCTTAAAAATCCCGGCAACATCGAGGCGAGCGACGGCCGGCGCTTGCGGTTCTGGTCCTCCAGCGCGGCGCAGAAGATGCGCGTCAGATCGCCGACGTCCTTCGCCACCAGGAAGTAGGCCTTCATGAAGGCCTCGACCGCGCGGCGCGGATTGTCGCCCTCGAAGCCCATGCGCGCCGCAAGCTCCGGCTGCACGTCGAACGACAGCCGCTCCTCGGCGCGGCCGACGAGATAGTGCAGCTTGACGCGCACCTCCCACAGGAAAGCCTCGGCCTTCTGGAATGTCTTGTACTCGTCGCGGGTCAGCACGCCGTGATCGACCAGGTCGCCGGCATCCTCCAGGTGATAGACGTATTTGCCGATCCAATAGAGCGTCTGCAGGTCGCGCAATCCGCCCTTGCCCTCCTTGATGTTCGGCTCGACCAGATAGCGGCTCTCGCCCTGGCGCGCGTGGCGCTCGTCGCGCTCGGCCAGCTTGGCTTCGACGAAGTCCTGCCCCGTGCCGGTCGCGACCTCGCTCCAGAACTTCTTGCGCAGCTCGTCGAACAGCTTGTGGTCGCCCCACAGATAGCGCGCTTCCAGGATGGCGGTTCGGATCGTCACGTCCTGCTTGGCAAGCCGCACGCAATCGGCCAGCGAGCGTGTCGCATGCCCGACCTTCAGGCCGAGGTCCCACAGCATGTAGAGGATGAACTCGATGACGCTCTCGCCCCACGCCGTCTGCTTGAACGGGCGGATGAAGAGCAGATCGATGTCCGATCCCGGCGCCAGCTCGCCGCGGCCATAACCGCCGGTCGCCACGATGCAGATGCGTTCCGCCGCGGTCGGGTTCTGCGCATAGTAGAAATGCTTGATCGCGAAATCGTAGAGCACCTGGATGGTGGCGTCCTGCAGCGCCGAGAGCGCGCGCGCCGCCGCCAGCCCATGGATCGTGCCGCCGTCGACGCCGGCTTTCACGCGCGCCCGCCCGTCCTGGAACGCCGCCTTGATCAGGGCGAGCGCCTCGGTGCGCAGCTTGGTCTTGTCGGCCGTTGCCTGCGCCAGGGCGGTCAGCGCGCGCCGCAGCGCATCGCCGTCCAGCAATTCGCCGATCGAAGGTGCTTCGTAACCCACACGACATCCTTACCGGGCGCGACGGGCGCCGGGTTTCAGGATGCCATGTCCGGGCCTAGGACGCGAGCTTCTGGGAGGTCTGGCGGTCCGTCGAAGGCGAGGCCAACCAGCGCTGCGCCAGGCCGGCAAGGCCGGCGCCGACCAGCGGCATGACCCAGAAGAACCAGAGCTGCTCGACCGCCCAGCTTCCCTGGAAGAACGCCACGCCCATCGATCGCGCCGGATTGACCGAGGTGTTGGTCACCGGGATCGAGATCAGATGGATCAGCGTCAGGCACAGCCCGATGGCGATCGGGGCATAGCCGGGCGCCGCCAGGGTGCTGTTCAGGATGACGATCAGGAACATGAAGGTCATCACGATCTCGCAGACCGCGCAGGCCATCATCGCATAGCCGTGCGGTGAGTGATCGCCATAGCCATTGGAGGCGAAGCCGGCGCTCGGATCGAAGCCGGCCGCGCCGCCGGCGATGACATAGAGCACGCTCCCGGCGGCCAGTCCGCCCAGGATCTGCGCGATCCAATAGGCCGGGATGTCCTTCGCGGGAAAGCGCCCTGCCGTGAAGAGTCCGAAGGTGACGGCGGGATTGAAATGGCCGCCCGAGATATGGCCGAAGGCATAGGCGCCGGTCAGCACCGTCAGCCCGAAGGCGAGCGCCACGCCGGCATAGCCGACGCCGACGCCGGGAATGCCGGCCGCCAGCACCGCGGCGCCGCATCCGCCCAGCACCAGCCAGAATGTGCCGAGAAATTCGGCCGCGATCTTCCTGGACATGTCCATATGTGCCCCCCTGTTTGCTTTTGTTTACCATACACGGTTCGAGGGAACTTTGCGACGGGTATGGCCGAAAAGCAAAACGGCGCGGGAGGTTTCCCGCGCCGTTCGCTCGGCAAGAAATTCGTCCGGCCCTGCCGCGCGCAAGCGCAGCGAAGGCGGGTTAGACGAGCTTCAGATTGACGGCCTTGGGGCCGCGCTTGTCGGCTTCGATCTCGAAGCTGATTTGCTGGCCTTCGTTGAGGCCGCGCAGACCCGCGGCCTGGACCGCGGTGACATGGACGAACACGTCCTTGCCGCCGCCTTCCGGCGCGATGAATCCGAAACCCTTCGTCGTGTTGAAAAACTTAACCTGACCTGTCGTTGCCATGACGGCGTTCTCCTGAAAACATTTGCACTATCGCGACGGACACCGCGTCCGCACGATCATCGAAGTCGCGACGTGTTTCAGGAAAAGCGTCGTCGTCACTCCAGCGATGCGCTCCGGTGGAATGGAGCGGTGCTTGGGCTCAGGCAGAAACTTCTCAAACGATTGCACGGCCTCGATGGGGCGGCGATATAGTGACTCGATTTCGCCCTGGCAAGTCGCGGCGCCGATCACCAACTCGTGTCGAGCGGAATGTGGCCAGGCTGCTCGGTGACGCGCGCGAGCCAGCGCCGCACGGCGGGATAAGTCGACAGATCGAACCCGCCATCCGCGGCGCTGTGTGTATACCCATACAGCGCAATATCCGCGATGGAGTAGCGGTTTGCCGCGAACCAATCGTTCGCGGAGAGATGTGTCTCCATCACGCCCAGCGCCGCACGGCCCTTGGCGTGCCATTCGGGAACCAGATGCTGCTTCTTCGCCAGCTCCGCCTTGTCGGCGTATTTGATCCAGAACCGCGCCACCGCGATGTAGGGCTCGTGGCTGTACTGTTCGAAGAACATCCATTGCAGCATCTGCGCGCGGGCCCACCGGTCGGCCGGGATCAGATGCGAGCCCTCGGCGAGGAAATGCAGGATCGCGCCGGACTCCGGCAGGAAGCGTCCGTCCTCGAGTTCCAGAAGCGGCACGCGGCCGTTCGCGTTCTTCGCGAGGAATTGCGGCGTGCGCGTCGAGCCGTCGTGCAGGCCATATTCCTTGAGTGCGATCGGAATGTTCAACTGGCGCGCCGCGAGCCGCACCTTGTAGCAATTGCCCGACACCTGCATCTGATGAAGCACGTACATGATCGCTCTCCCGCTCCGGCGCGCCGATCATGCCCGATTCATCTTGGGCCTACTTATGCGCGCCGCGCTTGCCCCCTTTGCGCGCGGCCGGTCCGACCGTGCGCATGATCACGCCGCAGGCGATGCGGTCGCCGGAATTGCCGGCCGGCTGGCTGATGTAGTCGTCGCCCCTGGCGTGCACGATGATGGACGCACCGTCGCGATCGAAGATCGATTTCTTGCCGTTGCCGAGCGAAAACGCGTTGCTGATCGCGCTCGCGCGCAGCGTGCCGTCGGTCGCCGCATATTCGTTGGGCAGATCGCCCGCATGCGGCGAATGCTTGGCCATGAAGCCGTGCATCTTGGTCGGATCGGGCGAGAAGTGCGGACCGGCCGAGGTGAAGGCGGTCTTGGGATCGCAATTGCCCGAGGTGTGGATGTGGATCGCGTGCACGCCCGGCGTCAGCCCTTTGAGATCGTAATCGATCAGCACGCCATGCGAGGTCGCCGCGAAGCTGATGGTCCCGGCGCCGCCGCCGTCGCGCCCGATCAGGTGGGCCACCGCGCGCGCCTTGGACGCGGCAGCCGGCGCGGGCGTCACTGACCCCACCGCCGCCGCCAAAACCAGGCAAAATACCGCCACCCGCATTGCACGCCCCCGTTGCCGCCCGATTGCAGAATACAACCTTTATGGGGCAAGCCAAGACGGACGAGATGCCTCGGCGGAACTCTTCATCCGCATCGACGTTGTCGCCGTGCGAGCGGCCCACCCTGCGCTCCGGTCCTGGAGGACAAAATGATGATGTTTCCCGCCGCGGCGATCCTATTGGCTCAAACGATGACGGCTCCGGCCCTGCCCCAGCCCGGCGCGATGGATACGCCGGTGTCGTATGGCAACGTGCAGACCGTGTGTACCGGCGTCGGTTCGGCCAAGGACGATCCGCAATGGGCGTCCTATCCGGTGCGCATCGAATTCTCCAATGGCGGCGCGCAGTACCTCTCGGGCGCGCATGTCGCGCTGAGCAGCGGCCGCAACCAGATCGCCGATCTGGACTGCGCGGGTCCCTGGGTTCTCGTGAAGGGTCCGGCCGGTTCCTATCGCGTCACCGCGACCATCGACGGATCGACGGCCAAGGCGGTCACGGCACCCTTCACCGTGGGCACCGGCAAGCAGAAGCGCGTCGTGCTGCGCTTCCCGGATTTCCAGCCGAACCAGTAGGCGCGTCAGACCATCACCTGCTCGTTGACCTCCTCTTCCTCTTCCTCGGCCTGGGTCAGTCCTTCGATGATGCGCCGCTTCTTCCAGTCGCCGCGGCTGAACCAGATCGCGCTGACCACGGCGGTCAGCACGTTGGCGATGGGAAACGCCCACCAGATGCCGTGCGCGCCCAGATGGGCGCGGTGCGACAGCACATAGGCAAGCGGGAACGTCAGCATCCACTGCGACACCAGGCTGATCACCATCGCGGCGAACATGTTGCCGCTGGCCCGCAGCACGCCCATCAGCGCGAACTGCACGCCGACGAAACCGAAGCTCCACGACACGATGCGGATGAACGTGCCCGCCTCGCGGATCACGTCCGGATCGCTGGGCACGAAGAATGCCGCGATGTGGTCGGCAAATACGAGGGCGAACAGTCCGAACGCGCTCAGCGCGGAAAAGGTGATCAGCGCCGCCAGCCGCGCCACGTCCTCGGCGCGCTTCAGATTGCCGGCGCCGATGTTCTGGCCGACCAGGGTCGACGTCGCCATCGAAAAGCCCATCGCCGGGATCACCACGAATTGCAGCACGTTGCCGCCCACGCCATAGGACGCCGTCGTCACCGTGCCGAAACTGGTGATCAGGAACATCATCACCGTCACGCCCAGGCCGCGCGCCGAACCTTCGATCGCCGCGGGATAGCCGAGATTGAAGGCGCGCCGGATGAACGCGAAGTCGGGCCGTAGCTCGGCGAGCTTGAGCTGGATGCCGTAGCGGCCCTTCGCCAGCAGCACCAGCGCGGCGATCGCCGCGATGGACATGCTCACCATCGTCGCCAGCGCCGCGCCCATCACGCCGCCATGCAGCGTGAAGATGAACAGCGGATCGAGCGCAAAGTTGATGAACACCGTCCCCGCCGTCAGATAGAGCGGCACGGTCACCTGGCCCATCCCGCGCATCTGCGACTGGAAGCAGAAGAAGGCGAAGGCGAGCGGCAGGCTCAGGAACTGCACGCGCAGGAAGCCCAGCGCGTTGTCGTAGACGTCGCGCGCCACCGCCATCAATTCGAGCAGATAGGGCGCCACCGCGAAGCCGAACAATCCCAGCGCCAGCGACACCGCGACCACGGTCAGCATGGTCTGGCCGGCGACGTGGTCGATCATCGCGCGGTTGCGCGCCCCGACATATTGCGCGATCAGCGTCGAGCCGGCGATGGTGAAGCCCATGCCGATCGACATCATCAGGAACATCAGCGGCATCGACACCGAAACGGCCGCCACCGCCGCCGCGCCCAGTCGCCCCACCCAGAACGCGTCCACCAGCTGATAGGCGATCTGCAGGATGTTGCCCGCCATGATCGGCAGCGCCAGGAGGAACAGCGAGCGCGGGATCGGCCCTTCCAGCAGGCGCGGATCGACCGCGCGGCCGCGGAAGGCGGCGCGGGCGGCCGGCGCCTCGCCCGGACCGGTCGACGGCATGTCCTTGTCGGGAGTCATGCCGGCATTTTCGTGTATCGCGAAGCCCTTTGGCAAATCGCCGGACGAAGACGCTCCTGGGCTCGCATCAGCGTATTCGCGGCCTCGCCCCTATTGGCGCTTCACGATGCCGGTGATGCCGGCGATGAAGACGGCACTGAACACCCAGCCGAGCAGCATCTCGAACCACATGATCCCACGATGCCAGCCTTGCTTCAGCCTTGCCGCGATCCATTGGTTGACCGCCGCGTCGCGGTACAGGCCGACCTTCGAAAGCGTCGTCTCGACCGGATGACCTGCGGCGCCGCCGAATGCGACGGGTGCGTTCACGGGATACCATTTGTCCTTTTCGCCCAATCCCGAAATCGGCAGGTAGACGTCGAGCGCGTAGACGAAGCTGTTGAACGGCGGATACATGGCGGGCAGCCGGTGCTGCTTCTCCCAATTTCCGGAGACCATCACATTGCTGTCGAGCGGCGCGATGTAGGAAAAGTGGTCGGCGGCGTCGAACACGAGCCAGCCGAACAGGACGAAGGCGACCGACCATGCGAGCGGGCGCCACGGCGAATATCCGTACAGCACGGAAAAGCGCAAGAATTGCGAGAACAGCCACGGCAGCGGAGACAGGCTTTTGGCCCGCCGTCTCTCGAACTCAATGGCGATGTCGCGGGCGTCCGATTCGTAACCCGCCTTGCGCAGCACGCTGACGAGCTGCATCCAGGGTTGCGCCTTGAATCGATCGCGCAAATCGGCGGCGGATTGCTTCGACAGCCAGGCCAGCAGCGCGGCCTTTCCCCGATTCGCCTTGTCGGGGGTTCCGATGCGCTCATAGCGGAATCCGTCGAGCTGATAATTGCCGCTCGCCAGGGACGCTTTGGGCGGAATCGTAACCTCTTCGACGGAGGCGCCCACCAGCATGACGTCGCCGGTGATTTTTGCGGCGGCGGGGATGTGCTTGGCGTCGGCATGCTGGTCGCCGTCCATGGGTGGGCTGAAATACAGACCCTTGTTTATCTTGGTCGACCGCAGCCGCATGGCCACGGGCGCCGCGCCGAAACCCTCGATGTTGCTGAAGCTGCTTCCGAAGCACTGCAACGATCCGCCGATCGAGGCATGCGTGAAGTCCACCTCGCCCTGCGCTTCGAAACCGCCGCGGAGGAAGACGCTTCCGCGCACGTCGATGCTGTCGGCGCACAGGGCAAGATCGACCGTGCTGGCGAATTTCGCCCGGGCGCAGTTGAACACACCGCCGATCCTGGCGCCCAGGATGTCGAGGCCGCCGGAAAGCCGGCTTCCGATGCAATTCAGGTTCTGCCGGATCTCCGCATTGACCGCCTCGACGCAGCCGTTCGCGGTGAACGGCTGGCCATCGTCGCTGATGGAGAAGCGAGCCGCGCGCAATGCGGTGCCCTTCAGCGAAGCGACGGATTTTGGCGTGGCCACCATTAGGGTCGTGCCGTCGAAACTGACTCCGATCCCGACAGTGGCGTATGAAACGTCGACCTGCCCGAAAATCTTCGCCGCGCGCACAAGGATGCTCGCGCCGATATCGGCGCGGTGGCAGTCCAGCACCTCGCTGTCCACCGGCTTTTCGCCGTCGCCCAGCTTGATCTTGTCGGCGAAGACGCTGCCGCCGATATGGGCGTCGATAAGGTCTATGCCCAGCTCGACGGTGCATCCGACGAGGTTCAGGTCCCCGGCCGTGCGCAGGCTCGACGCGACCAACGCCTTCAGCGTGCTCTTTCGCAGGTGGATGCTTTCGACATGCGCATCGCTGAGGTCGATCGCATCGTCGAACTGGCAATCGATGAAGTTGATCGGATTGCTGAACTTGAGCAAACGCAGATTGAGGAAGCCGACGATCTTGGCGCCTTCGCAGCGGGCGCCTTGTTCGTCGTCGAGAAACATGTTCGCCGGCACATCGGCTTTCTGCCCGCTGCGCAAGGCCTTGGCGATCCTGTCCGCTTCGATGACGGGCCGGACGTCCGACGGGGCATCCGCCACGGGCTTGACCGGTGCCGGCGCGATCTCGCCGTCCGGGGCATCGAGAAGCGACAGGCGGCTCGCAAGGCTCGGCCCCTTCTTGGCGCCCAGTGCCTCCCAGTGCGGTGCGCGATGCGGCATTCTGGGATCGCGCAGATCGGTTCGTTTCGGCTGCGCCAATTCGGCCGGTGCGCGCCGTGTCCGTCGAAATGCCATCGCGTCCCCCAACATCGCCGATCTCATTCGGCCATTGCCCGAATGAGGCGCCCCCGCGCGCTGCGAGCGCAGGGCTCAGACGGCCCGACGTCGCAGATTTTGATCGGAGTTCTTTGCGGTTAACTCCAACCGCCCGATGTTAACCTAAGTCAGTACGATCTTCTATTGGTACAACTTGGTTAATACGGCACGGTATTCTCCTGATTCCTTGCGGAATACCTGCATGGCGTGCGAGATGGCAGGCGTGTGCCCAAGGCCGAACGGCCGTCGCGCCCGCCGGCGCGAGGCATGACCGCAAAGTCGGGACCTGGGATATAATCGGCAGCGCCGTCCATCATGAGTGCCGCCATGCGTTTCGCGTTCGTCGGTTGCGTTGCCGTTCTCGCCGCCCTCGCCTCGGCGCAGGCCGCCAACTGGGTGCATATTCGCGACAACGGCCGCGGCCAGCCCATGTGTCTGGACAAGGACAGCATCAAGCTCATGCCGGACGGGCTCACGCATTACGCGACGCGGATGTGCCAGGACACCGGGGAGCAATTCTTCGCCGTCGATTGCACGCAGAATTTCGCGAGGAATTTCGAACTGCGCATCTACGATATCGGCTCGGCGGAGCGCTACCGCGAGACGGTGGTCGATGACGGCGATTCCGGCGTCGCGCAGGACGCGCGCCTGGTCTGCAACAAATAGGGCGCCGGACTAGGACGCCTTCGCCGCCTTCTTGCGCGCGGGCGCCTTCTTGGGCGGCGGCGCCTCGGCCGCCAGTTTGACCGCCAGGGCGGCGTCGGCCGCCTCCTTGGCCAGTCTCAGCGCACGCAGTTTCGCCGTCTTGGCCTCGAAGGCGTGGCGCTCGGCCTCGAGCTCGCGCTTGACCAGCGCGTCGCGCGCCTCGGAGGCGGTGAAGGTCGTGCCGGGCTTGCGGCGAAGGGGGTCTTTCAGGGTTTCGGACATGGAGGACTCCTCTGCCGGCGCGGGGTCTCCGGTCCGCTTTCGAAGCGGGCAGGGGCTCTGCGATCGGCGCAAGAACTGGCGTGCAGTATAGCCGAATTTGCTGCGCTGCGGTGCGGAAATTTCGGCCGTGTACGGTGCATTGCGCGGCGGCCGGATTTCGCGGCTTTTGTCGCAAAGCCGCTCGGACAGCGCCGTTTGCCGCGAAGAAACCGCCGTGATGAACGCCGCTGCGCGCCTCGCGTTCATACGGCGGGCTTCATTCTCGCCTCCTCGATGACCCTCAAGGAGAACGACATGCTTTCGTCCAAACGCCTCAAGACCGCCGTCCTCGTGGCCCTGATCGGCCTGGCCGGCGCCGCGTCCATCGCGCCTGCCAGCGCGCATGAAACCGACCGCCGCGACGGCTATTCGCGCGATCGCGACGACCACCGTGGCGACCGTGGCCGCCACGACCGGTTCGATCATGGCTGGCGCCACCGCCATCACTTCCATCGCGGCTGGTACTAAGACGCCGCGGGCCGGGCGCGTCGCAAGACGCGCCCGTTTCGCGCGACGTCCGCGCTAGCCGTTCACCGCCTTCAGAAAGGCTTGCGCCGCCGCCGGATTGCGCACCTTGGCGCCCGCGATGAAATAGACGAACACGTCGCGCGTCTTTTTGGGCGCCGCCTTGCCGAGCAGCTCCAGGCCCTTCGGCGCGCCGCCCGCCTGCCATGCCTTCGCGGCGTCCGCCCAGCGCCTGATGTCGGCGGGCGCATAGCCGGTGGCGATCTTCTCTTGGCTTTCTTGCAGCCGGCAATAGACGAAGTCCGCCGTCGCGTCGGCGATCGCGGGATATTTCTTGGAATCGGCGAACACGATCGCCGCGCCGTGTTTGCGCGCCAGCGCGACGAACTCTTTCGTCTTGAAGCTGTCGTGGCGCGGCTCGATCGCGTGGCGCAGCGTCACGCCGTCGATGCTCTTGGGCAGCAGGGCCAGGAACGCCTCGGCATCCGCCGGATCGAATTTCTTGGTGGGCATGAACTGCCACAGGATGGGCCCAAGCTTGCCCTTCAATTCCGACACGCCGCTTTCCAGGAAGCGATCGATCGACGGCTTGGCGTCGCCCAGCACCTTGCGGTTCACCGCGAAGCGATTGGCCTTCAGCGAGAAGACGAAATCGTCCGGCGTCTCGTCATGCCACTTCTTGAACGTCGGCGGCTTGAAGGTCGAGTAGAAGGTGCCGTTGACCTCGATGGTCGTGAGCTGGCGGCTGGCATAGGCAAGCTCCTTGGTCTTGGGCGTGCCCTTCGGGAAGAACACGCCGCGCCACGGTTCGAAATTCCAGCCGCCCACCCCTGCCCGGATCATGCCGCCAACCGTTCCTTCTGTTTTGCCGAGAGCTTCGCCAGCGCCGCATCGTATTCGCGCTTCAGCCGCGCCACCAGTTCGCCGGCGGAGACGACTGACTTGATCTGGCCGATGCCCTGGCCGCAGCCCCAGATGTCCTTCCACGCCTTGGCCTTGCTGTTGCCGCCAGAGCCGAAATTCA
>CAZMHP010000090.1:0-10876 GCA_964566095.1 uncultured Rhizobium sp.
TGATGCAGGTGAAGCCGGCGCTGTGGATGGCGATGATCGAGACCGCCGAGATCGTGGCGGAACGCTACAAGATCAGCCGCGACCGCCAGGACGAATATTCGCTGGAAAGCCAGCGCCGCACCGCGGCCGCGCAACAGGCGGGCAAGTTCAGGGACGAGATCGTGCCCTTGAAGACCAAGATGAAGAAGGTGGACCGGGCGAGCGGTCAGGAAAGCCTGGTCGATGTTACCGTCGACCACGACGAGAGCAACCGCCCCGACACCACGCTCGAGGGGCTGAAGGCGCTGAAACCGGTGTTCAGCGGCGGCCAACAGGTCAAGGAGGGCAAATACGTCACCGCCGGCAACGCCTCGCAGTTCGCCGATGGCGCCGCGGCCGTGGTGGTGATGGACGGGGCGCAAGCCGCCAAGCGCGGCATTGCGCCACTCGGTATTTTCCGGGGGTTCGCGGTCGCGGGCTGCGAGCCGGACGAGATGGGCGTCGGCCCGGTCTACGCCGTTCCGCGCCTGTTGAAACGTCATGGGCTGAAGGTCGAGGACATCGATCTGTGGGAGCTCAACGAGGCGTTCGCCAGCCAGACGGTCTATTGCATGGACGTGCTCGGGATCAGCCACGAGAAATGCAACGTCGACGGCGGCGCGATCTCCATCGGACATCCTTACGGCATGTCGGGCGCGCGCATGACGGGACATCTTCTGCTCGAAGGCCGGCGCCGCAAGGCCAAGCTCGGCGTCGTCACCATGTGCATCGGCGGCGGCATGGGTGCGGCCGGTCTGTTCGAGATCCTGCCATAGGCATGCGCAAGCTCCTTCCCGTTCTCCTGCTCGTGCTGCTGGCGGGCTGCAGCGCCGTGCAGGCGGTGATCGGCACCGAGGCGCCGCCCGATCCGAAAACGCTGATGCCCGCGCTCGAACTGCGCATCGCGGTGCTGGTCGCCGACGAGCGGTCGCACATCGATCCCAATGCGAAGCCGCTGATGATCGATCCGGAGCTTAGCGACATCGCGCGCAAGCGCGCGGCGGACATGGCGGCGAAGAATTATTTCGCGCACACTGCGCCGAACGGCGACACCTCCGCCTCGCTGCTGATGGCGGAAGACGTGCATTTCCAGGGACTTCTCGGCGAGAACATGGCGGCGCAGCACTACACGCCGGCGGTCGGCGTCGACGTCGAGACCTTCGCGCACCGCTTCGTCGATGGCTGGATCAACAGCGTGCCGCACAAGGAGAACCTGTCCTTCGCTGACTACAACAAGACCGGAGTCGGCGCGGCGGTCAGCGGCGACACGGTGTATGTCACGCAGCTGTTCGCAACCGATCTGGGGATGGGTCCGCATCAGGACAACGCGCCGCCCGCGGTCGTCACGCCGATGCCGAGCGCCAAAGCCGGCAAGGACGCGACACCCACGCCGAAGTCGCCGGATCCGGCGCTGCGCGGCAGCGAAG
Source organism: uncultured Rhizobium sp. (assembly GCA_964566095.1). Taxonomy (GTDB): domain Bacteria; phylum Pseudomonadota; class Alphaproteobacteria; order Micropepsales; family Micropepsaceae; genus Rhizomicrobium. Next base: position 1,446 of record CAZMHP010000090.1, read on the forward strand.
GAGTCCATTGATGGCGGACGCGGCGCGCAGCAACCGGCCGATCGCGAGCTATCGCGACTTCTGGCCTTATTATCTTCAGGAACACGCCAAGCCCGCGACCCGCAATCTGCACTTCCTCGGCACCGGCCTGGCGCTGACATGCGTCGCCGCCGCAGTCACGACCGGGCGGCCCTGGTTCGCGCTCGCCGCGTTGCTGGCGGGCTATGGCCCAGCCTGGATCGCGCATTTTTTCGTCGAGAAGAATCGCCCCGCGACCTTCACCTATCCGGTCTGGTCGCTGGTCTCGGACTTCCGCATGGCCGGGCTGTGGGCGACCGGACGGCTCGAAGGCGAGTTGCACCGCGCCGGCGTGGGCCGCTAACGCGCCATTAACGCTGATCGGAGGATTATCCCCTGTGCAGCAGCCCGTCGGAGTGGCCGCTGTGAATCGGGTAGTAAACCATTCTTTACACTACATCTTGACACCGGTACTTATGTTAGCGAGTGCGGTGCTAAGTGAGTCGAAATGCGGCCTGACATTCCTTGGAACGTGGCGGGTATTCCGCCCGAGGCCCGCGAAGCAGCGAGAGCCGCAGCGCGCCGCGAAGGTCTGTCAGTCGGCGAATGGATGACCCGGAGGATACTCCGCAGCTTCTCCGATACGCCGGAAGACATGACCCCAGCCCGTGAACAGTGGTCCTCCAATGGCGGCGGCTATGCCCCGCCGCCCGAGCAGCGCGCGGCAGCGACGCGGCGCGATACCGAAGACATGCTGGCACGGGTGGCGCGCAGCGAGACGGAGAGCAACGACGTCTATCGCCGCATCGAAGAGCAGCTGCGCAACGTGGCGCGGCGCCTGGAATCGGCCGAACGCAACCAGACCGAAAACAACCGCGCCATGAGCAAGGCGGCGGCCGAGATCAACGTCGCCGCGCGCGAGCAGGCGGTCGCGTTCGACCAGCTCGGCGGCAGTGTGATGGGGCTCGCCGACCGGCTGGAGCGCGTCGAGCGGTCCTCGACCGGCGACGGCACCCGCGACGCGATCAAAGGCCTGCACCAGGGGCTGTCGCGCCTGGCCGACCAGATCTCCACCACCGCGAACCAATCCGCCTCGCAAATCGGCGCGCTCGCCAACAATCTCGAAGCGCTGGCCGGCCGCCTTGCCCAGGCGCGCCAGGAAACCGAGCAGGCGACGCGCGGCATCGGCCAGCGCGTCTCCGAAATCGATCACAAGGTCGCGCAGATCGACCAGCGCGTGACCCATGTCTCGGCGATCGACGAGCGGCTGCGTGCCGTGGAGCGCGCCGCCCAGGCGAGCAACGACGTTCTGACCCATGCGGTGCAAAGCATCGAGGCGCGCAAGGACGAGGAAGCCGCGGCGCTGCGCCGCGACACCGAGACCGCCAGCGCCATCGCGCGGCTGGAAGACAATCTCTCGCGGATCGAAGCGCGCGGACCCGATCCGGCGATCGATCGCCGCCTGTCGAGCATCGAGCGCAGCCTCTCCGACATCGTCACGCGCTTCGACGCGCCGGCGCACAGCGACGCGCTGGAAGACAACATCAAGAAGCTGGCCCAGCGCATCGAGCAGACCGAAGCGCGCCAGCGCGAGCAGTTCGCCGAAATCCGCGCGACCAAGGACAACACCGATCACGCCAGCCCGTTCGATCCGATGCCGTCCATCGCCATGCCGGCCGCGCCGTCGCCCTTCGCGGCCCAGCAGAGCTTCGAAGCCCCGCCCTTCGCCGACATGGTTCCGATGGCAGCGCAGCCCTTCCAGGCCAGCGCCGATCCCTTCGCCTCCGCCACCTTCGATCCCGCCGCGGCATCGCCGTTCGGCGCCGACGCGGCGTTCGGCCAGGATCCGTTCGGCACGCCGGCCGCTCCGCCGCCGATGGCCGAGTCGGACAATTATCTCTCCGCCGCGCGCCGTTCCGCGCGCGCCGCCGCCGCGCAAGCGGAAGCCGAACGCGGCAGCCGCGTGCCCGGATTCTCCTGGGGCGCCGCCGCGGCAGCGCCGGGCGCATCGACGGCAAGTTCGAGGAAGACCTATGTTTGGGTCGCGCTCATCGCGCTGCTGGCGATCATAGCCATCGCGGCCGGCGCGGTGCTGAGCCAGAAACTGTCGAACAATTCCGGCCATTCCGTCAGCATGCTCTTTCCCAAGAGCGCGCCGGCACCGCAGCCCAGCACGCCGGCGCCGAGCGATGCGACGGCGAGCGTTGCGATCAAGCCGTCGACCGCCGAGATCAAGCCGCTCGAGCTGCATGTGGTGAAGCCGGCGCCGATCCATGCCGTGCCGCCCGCCGTGACCGCACCCGTCCCCGCGCCAGCCGCCGCACCGGCCAGGCCCGCGGCGGCACTGACGCCGCTCGACAAGCTCACCCAGCTCGCCAATGCCGGTAACGCCAGGGCGGAAATGGTGGTGGGGCTCAAATATTTCGACGGCGACGGCGTGCCGGTCAACGATGCCGAGGCCGCCAAATGGCTCGAGCGTGCCGCCGAACAAGGCATGGCGGTCGCGCAATATCGCCTGGGCACGATGTACGAACGTGGCCGCGGCGTTGCCGCCGATCCGGCCCGCGCGGTGCATTGGTATCAACTCGCGGCGCAGGCCGGCAATCGCAAGGCGATGTACAACCTGGCCGTCGCCAACGCCTCGGGAACCGGCACGGCGAAAAATCTTGCCGAAGCGGCGCGCTGGTTCTCCAAGGCCGCGGCGCTCGGCCTTTCGGACTCGCAGTTCAACCTGGCGGTGCTGTACGAGCGCGGGCTCGGCGTGCCGCAAAGCCTGCTCGACGCCTACAAGTGGTACGCGATCGCGGCGGCCGGCGGCGACACCGAATCCAAGGCGCGGATCGACGCGCTGGCGACGCAGATCTCCGGCGACGACCGTGCCGCGGCCCAGCGCGCCGCCGAGTCGTTCCACGCGCAGTTGGTCGATCCCAAGGCCAATGTCGCACCACAGATGGGCGACGTGGCGAATTAGATTTCCCCCTCCGCCCTTCGCCGCTAACGCGGCTACGGGCACCTCTCCCACCAGCGCGCTTCGCGCGCGCGGGGGAGACGGACCACCAATCGGCGATCCAATTTGGTTGACCGCATAGCGCGCGGCGCGCACATTCGTTTGCATCCTGGACTGCTTCGGCGGTCCGTCATCGCCTGCCGAAGTTTGCGCGCCGGATGGAAATCTATCTCCCCATCGCCGAGATGTCGGTCCATTGGCTGATCGTGCTCGGCTTGGGCGGCGCCATCGGATTTCTTTCGGGCCTGTTCGGCGTGGGCGGCGGGTTTCTGCTCACCCCGCTTCTCATCTTCTACGGCGTGCCGGCCGAGGTCGCGGTGGCGACGACGGCGAGCCACATCACCGCCTCGTCGATCTCCGGCGCGCTGGCGCAATGGCGCCGCCGCGCCCTCGACCTGAAGATGGGTGCGGTGATGGCAGCGGGAGGCCTCGGCGGCTCGGTGTTCGGCGTGTGGCTGTTCACCGTGATGCGCCGCGTCGGCCAGATGGATCTGCTGGTGTCGGCGAGCTACGTCATCCTGCTGGGCACGGTGGGCGGGTTGATGCTCAGCGAAAGCCTGGCGGCGCTGCGGCGTTCGCGCGGCGGCGCCCCCCCGCCGAGACGCGCGCCCCATACCTGGATGCACGGCCTGCCCTTCAAGATGCGCTTTCGCGAGTCGCGCTTGTATATCAGCGTCATTCCGCCGATCGTGATCGGCATCTTCGTCGGCATCCTGTCGGCGATCATGGGCGTGGGCGGCGGCTTTGTGATCGTCCCGGCGATGATCTATCTCCTGCGCATGCCGACCAATGTGGTGATGGGAACCTCGCTGTTCCAGATCATCATCGTCACGGCCGCGACCACGATCCTGCAGGCGACCACCAACTATTCCGTCGATATCATGCTGGCGCTGTTCCTGATCTTAGGGGGGGTGATCGGCGCGCAATTCGGCGTGCGCGCCGGCGAGCGGCTGCGCGGCGAGCAGTTGCGGTTGCTGCTGGCGCTTCTGGTGCTGGCGGTGGCGCTTCGGCTGCTCGTCGGGCTCGTCCTCAAGCCGGACGATCTCTACACCGTGACGACGGTGGCGCGATGAAGCGGCCGGCGGCGATCGCGCTTTCGCTTTGCCTCTCCGTCGCGCCCGCGATGGCGACCGAGGACGTCGTGGCGGGCCTGTCGCAGGATTCGGTGCAGATCCAGTCGAACTACACCGGGACCGACATCGTCGTGTTCGGCGCTATCGAGCATCTGGAAGACACCGGAAGCAACGACATCGTCGTCGTGGTGCGCGGACCGGACGCCGACATGACGGTGCGCCAGAAGCAATGGGTGGCGGGCATCTGGATCAACCGCGACCAGGCCAAACTCTTGGCGATGCCGTCCTACTATTTCATCGCCAGCACGCGTCCGCTCGACAAGATCGCATCCAGCTTCACGCTGGAGCGCTATGCGATGGGGCTGAACAATGTCGAGCCGGCGCGCGCGATCAGCCATCACGACCCCGAGCCCTTCCGCCAGGCGGTGGTCCGCCACAAGCAAGACGACGGCCTCTATGGCGAGATGCCGGCGGGCGTCGAGCTGCAGAGCCCGACGCTGTTCCGGGCGCGCATCCCGGTGCCGGCAACGGTGCCGCGCGGCACCTATGACGTGGAGGTCTATCTGTTCCGCGACGGCACGGTGATCAGCGCGCAGTCGACGCCGCTGTTCATCGACCAAGCCGGGCTGGAGCTGCGGCTCTACAATTTCGCGCACAAGAAGCCGTTTTCCTACGGCGTCGTCACCGTGCTGATGGCGAGCTTTCTGGGCTGGTTGTCGTCGGTGTTCTTCAGGCGGAACGAGTGAGCGCGATGCGCGGCACGCCGCGCGCGGCGACGGCATAGACGCGGCGGCCGCCGAGCATATAGGCCGCGAAGGCGCCGCCGAACAATATGGCAATCGGTTCCTCGCGCACGTCGAGGCCGCCGGCATAGGCGCCGAATGCGGGCATCACGAGCCGGGTGGCGTCGGCGGCGAAGCAGCGCCGGCGCAGGCTCTTGCCGCGCAGGCTGACCGTGGCGCAGGGGTGCAGATGCCCGGCGATCTCGCCCGGCTGCGGCCGGGGCGAGGGTTCGTGGCGGAAGACGAGGCCGCCGATGGCGATCGTCTCCGTCACTGTTCCGCTGAGCCAGGCGGGCGGCTCAGGATCGTGATTGCCTTCGATCCAGATCCAGTCGGCGGCGCCGACGAAGGCGGCGAGGATGGCGCGTTCTTCTCCATCGAGCCGGTCGGCGGCCTCGCGATCGTGGAAGGAGTCGCCGAGCGCGATCACCCGCGCCGGCGCGTCGCGCGCGATCAGCGCCGCCATGCGCTTCAACGTCGTGCGCGTGTCGTAGGGCGGCAGGAAGGCACCGAAGCGCGCGAAAGACGAGCCTTTCTCGAAATGGATATCGGAGAAGATCAGCGTGCGTTCCGCCGGCCACCACGCCGCGCCGGCGCAATCGAGCAGGAGCCGCTCGCCGTTTACGTCAATGTGGGTAAGGTCGGTCATCTGAACCTACATAGGACGGGCGCGCAATAGGCGGTTTTGGCAACATAGGTTGCTCGTCCGCCGCGTAGCCGCACTATTTTGGACGCAAGAACTGCCGATTCAACCTATTCGTGGCATATTTTTTCCGCGTCGGCGCGCGTGAACGGCGGCGCGCTCGCATACGTGCCGAGGCGGAGAGCTTCCAGAATTTCCTGATCGTATTTGGGCCAATCGGTGATGGGCTTGCAGAAGCGCAATCCGGGTTTGTGAAAATAGGCCTGTCCGGCTTCCAAAAGTCGTCTGGCGCATTCCGCGATTATAGGGTCGGCGCCAACCGCATGACCGCCTCTCGGGATTTCCAAGCCGGGCGGGCAGAAAACTTCTTCTGTCGACCTGAGAGCCTGGTCATCCGTGCAGAGGTCGGGCGCAACAATCAGCCCCCACATACGAGGAGTATCGAACTGTATTCCCTCTAAAGTTAAGCCGCCGGAAATAACACCACATTGTAGATGGTTCGCTAAGACTGCTCGCGACGCATAGGACGGCGGAACGCCGCCGATGGCATGACACACGATTCCCCAGCGCGTCCAGCCGACCGTCCTGAATATATATTCGCCGGTGCCATCGCATAGGCGAATTCCGGGTGCATCCTCGTTGTCTTCCACCACCCGACCGCCGGACCTAACATCGCACTGTAGGTCCTTCGCATTTGTCATCGCCGCGTAATTGGCAACCCTAATCGCGTAACACGGATTGGATGCCATCCCCACCGTGACGGGATCGAGAGAGTCGGGATCAGCGTCGCCGCCGAGGGATTTGGAGCTCAGACCGGTCACGCAAGTCGCCACGATCACGGCGACGATAACACGCTTGCACCTATAGACGGACCCGAACTCTGACATGCCCACGCCCCCATGTCGAAAATCGAGACTAACCGGCAGTCGATCAATTCACGGATACGGCGGGATCACAGGATTTCTCGCGAGACAAGACAGGCGCAGCGGTCGGTCACCGCTCACGCTAGGCTGTTCTTCTCTTGGTGCGCTTGGAGCCAACCCACAATACCACGTCGCGTCGCACCAAAGGTTACCTCCTCCGGGACCGGTCATCAAATCTTGGCAAATTGGCGTCTGGCACTCGACGCGATTTTTACAAATGTCTGAAATGTCTTTTGTCGGTCGGTTCCCCCCAGTGCCACTGTGGTTGTAAATTGAAGTAATTCGCTGAATCGTTATCGCATCTGGGCACCATCTATCCGGGTTGTCATGACAAGGCCGTGTGGTCCCATCAAAACACTGTCGCGGTGCGCCGATTTGATCGAAGTAACGATCTCCGTCGTTTAAATTTAGGACGGCGCCGTGCTGGTTGGTCACTTTACAGTTTGCGCTTGCCGAAGTGCTCTCCAGAGCAATTGCCACTATTGTTAGTGCCACCATCCAAGTCCTCATTTTACTCTCCAAAATTGCACTCGCTGCAGGACAATAATTCGACATCTAATGATCTGCTAAAAAACTTTAGCATAGTTTCTTCTGGACTATGAATGCGTATCAAGCCTTGAGGATACCTCAATTGGATGATGCGGAGAGGTCTGAAGTAGCTTCTTCTGTTCGCCCAGGTGGTAGAATGTATTGACTCTTCAACGATATACTCTCCTGCGTCTATTCTTAGCCATCGCCATTAGGTGTGGGGTTGCCAAAGACGAGAGGGTAGTTCTCACTTTCGCATCGCCTCTTCGATCAGGCGTTCTTCGGCTTCGTGCAATATATCCTCATGCGCCTCGCCGGCCACCATCTCCTTGCTGATCTCCAGGAGCGCCGGCACCGCAAGCGGCGACACGCGTTCGAGACGCCGTACGACAATGCGATTCCGGATACGCTTGAGCATATCGGCCAGGCGCGCGATGTCGAGCAGGCCGCTGCCCGCATCCTCATATGTCGCACGCAGCAGGACGTGGTCGGGCTCGTGCTCGCGCAGCACGTCGTAGATCAGGTCGGAGGAGAAGGTCACCTGGCGGCCGGTCTTCTCGCCGCGCGGATGGCGCCGCTCGATCAGACCCGAGATGATCGCACAGTTCCGAAACGTACGCTTGTAGAGGCTCGACTCCGCCAGCCAGGCATCGAGATCGTCGCCCAGCATATCCTCAGCGAACAGCGCATCCATGTCGGCGCCGCCCATGTCGCGCAGCCCCCAGATCGCCAGCGCATATTCGTTGGCGACAAAGCCCAGTGGGCGCAGACGCAAGCGTTCGAGCCGGCGCGTCAACAGCATGCCAAGCGTCTGATGCGCCAGGCGCCCCTCGAAGGGATAGCAGACGAGGTATTCCTTCGAACCGCGCGGGAAGGTCTCGACCAGGAGCTGACCCGGCTGCGGCACGACGGAGCGGAACTCTTGCATGCGCAGCCACTCGCCGACGGGATCTGGTAGATGCGCCCAGCTCTGCGGCCGCGACACCATCTCGCGCACGCGCTGCGCCAGGAAGGTGGAGAGCGGGAACTTGCCGCCGTTGTAGGAGGGGATCTGCGCCTCGGCCTCCTGGGTGCGCGTCACATAAGCGCCGTCTTCGCGCATGCCTTCGAAGCGCAGGACGTGGCCGGAGAAGATGAAGGTGTCCGTCGGCGTGAGCTGTTCGACGAAATATTCCTCGAGCTGGCCGAGCACGCGGCCGCCGGCACCGGTCGGCTTGCCGCGAGCCTGAAGGCGGATGTCGACCATCGGCTCCTCGACGATCACGCCGGCGTTCATCCGGTATTGCTGCGCAAGGCGTGGATGGGAGAGACGCCATAGACCCTCGGGCGTCCGGCGCAGCCGGGCATAGCGGTCGTAGCGCTTGAGCGCATAGCCGCCGGTGGCGACGAAATCGACGATCCTGTCGAAGTCCTCGCGCGTCAGATGCGTGTAAGGCGAGGCAGAGCGGACCTCGGCGTAAAGTGCCGCCGCGTCGAAGGGCTTTGAACAGGCGATGCAGAGCACATGCTGCGCCAGGACATCGAGGCCGCCGCGTTTCAGGCGTTCGCCGTCGAGCTCGCCCGCGAGCACCGCATCGCGCGCCGCGTTGCATTCGAGCACCTCGAAGCGGTTGGCGGGCACGAGCAGCGCCTGCGACGGCTCGTCGAGCCGGTGATTGGCGCGGCCGATGCGCTGCACCAGCCGCGCGGCACCCTTGGGCGCGCCGATGCAGATCACCTTGTCCACCGCGCCCCAGTCGATGCCGAGATCCAGCGTCGAGGTGCAGACCACGGCGCGCAGATCGCCGCGCGTCATCGCCGCCTCGACCTTGCGGCGCTGGCCCGGCGCGAGGCTGCCGTGATGCAGCGCGATGGCGAGATTGTCCGCATTGATGCGCCACAGTTCCTGGAAGGTGCGCTCCGCCTGGCTGCGCGTGTTGACGAAGACGAGCGCGGTTTTCGACTCCTTGATCGCCGCCATCACATCGCCCATGGCGTGGCGCGCGAGGTGGCCGGCCCAGGGCACGTAGGAGTCCGACGCGCTGATCGATATCTGCGGCTTGGCGCCGGGACGGCCGAGCACCAGCGCCGATTTCGCTTCGCCTTCCAGCGGCTGCGGCATCAGATAGCGCTGCAGCGGCGCCGGATCGGCAACCGTCGCCGAGAGGCCGACGCGGCGATGGCCGGGCGCCAGCGTCTGCAACCGCGCGAGGCCGAGCGCGAGCAGATCGCCTCGCTTGGAATTGTGCATCGCGTGCAGCTCGTCGAGCACCACAGCTTTCAGATCTGCGAACATCAAACCGGCCGCGGGATTGGAGAGCAAAAGCGCAAGCTGCTCCGGTGTGGTGAGCAGGATGTCGGGCGGGCGATGGCGCTGGCGCTGGCGCTTGGAGACGGAGGTGTCGCCGGTGCGGGTCTCGACGCGGATGGGAAGACCCATCTCCGCGACCGGCGCTTCGAGATTGCGCGCGACGTCGACGGCGAGCGCCTTCAGCGGCG
>CAZMHP010000091.1:0-10806 GCA_964566095.1 uncultured Rhizobium sp.
TGTGATGCGGCAGGCCTGAGAACTGGCGCAGCGCCCACACCATGGCGTCGAGCGGATTGGTGATGCAGACCACGAAGGCGCCGGGACAGTTGGTCTTGATGCCGTCGCCCACCGCGGACATGACCTTCAGGTTGATGCCAAGAAGATCGTCCCGGCTCATGCCCGGCTTGCGCGGGACGCCGGCCGTGACGATGACGACGTCGGCGCCCTTGATGTCGGCATAGTCGTTGGTGCCCTTGAGCTTCGCGTCGAAGCCTTCCACCGGACCGGCCTGGGCGATGTCGAGCGATTTGCCCTGCGGCAGGCCTTCCATGATGTCGAACAGCACGACGTCGCCGAGTTCCTTCAGGCCCACCAGATGGGCGAGCGTGCCGCCGATTTGTCCGCCGCCGATGAGCGCGATCTTCTTGCGGGCCATGGAAAGACGTCCTTTCGGTCAAAAGAGAAGGCGCTAAGTAGCGTGTGCGGACGCGGCGAGCAAGGAAGCAAAAGCCGTCCGCCCATCTGAATGTTTAGCGTGCGGTTTCAAGGCCTTGCACGCGGGCCGGCGGGCCGAAAATCCGTTGACCCGGCCGCTCGACGATGCGCCAGGTGAAGGCCGCCAAGGCGACGGCGGCGGCAAGATAGGCAAGCAAGGCCAGATCGTTCGCGGCTCCGAAGTCGAGGATGGCGTCGCCATCCGCGAGGTGGACCAGCCAAATGCGATGGAATGCAAGCTCGGCGCTGTGCACCGCCGAGAACAGCAGCGCCAGCACCAGGGTGTGCACCATGTAGATCGAGTAGGACCAGCGGCCGAGCGCGGCGGCCGGACGTGATTTCAGCGCGCGCGAGATCGCGCCACCCTCATTTGCGAAAACGAAGACCGCGACGGCGAAAAGCGGCGTCGCCAGAAATTCGAGCGCAGAGTTGCCGGGCGCGAAGATGACGAAGGCGCAGACGCCGGCCACGGCGAGTGCTTCGCCTGCGGTGCCGCCGAGTCTCAGCGACGCATGGCGCTGCCATAGGTCGTAGGTCAGCACACCTGTGAAGAAACCGTAGAGACAGCGGAAGATGCCCCAACCGAACGTCTCGCGCATGCCGTAGCGCGAACAGCGCGCCAGCACGACGGCGCCCGCGACGGCGAGCAGGAGCGACGCGGCGCGGCGCGCAAGCTTGTTCGAAAGCGCGAGACAGACGGCGGCAAAAACGAGATAGGTCCAAAATTCGGTCGAGATCGACCAGGCGGGTCCGTTCCAGGTTTCGAATGGATGCAGGCCCAGCGACTGCACCAGGAAAAGATTGGTCAGGATGGTGTAGGGCGCGCGGTCGGCGATGAAGGCGGCGCGCTCGCCGGCGATGGGGTGGACGTGCGCTATTGCGAGGCGGACGAACTCCAATCCCACCAACGCCGCGAGCACTGCGACATGCAGCGGCCAAAGTCGCGCGAAGCGCCGCTGCACGAAATCGCGCGCTTGGCTGCCGGTCGAGAGCTTGTCGCCATAGGCATGCGCGATCACAAACCCCGACAGCACGAAAAAGAAATCGACGAACAGCCAGGCGTTGCGGATCAGCGGTTGCCAATAGAGAAACCCCCGCGCCTCGAAATGATGTGCCGCCACCAGCAGGGCGCAGACGCCCCGCCAGCCATCCAGCGCCCGGAACCGCGCGGCGACATGGGCTGCCCCTGACATGCGGTCACCTTAGTCGAATTGCCGGCGCGCGGCGCGCGATCCCTTGCACCGGGACGCCGCCGCCCAATATACCCCTTAGGGGTATATTGCGGTTCGCATGACCAAGACCAAGCACGATCCCGCCATCGCGGCGCGGCTCGCCCGTATCGAGGGCCAGGTGCGCGGCGTCGCGCGCATGGTGCAGGAGGAGCGCTATTGCATCGACATCCTCACCCAGATGCAGGCGGTGAAGGCGGCGTTGAAGCGCGTGGAAGAGCGGATCCTGAAGGAACACGCCGCGCATTGCGTCGCGCATGCCATCAAGAGCGGCGACGAGAAGGATCAGACCGCCAAGTTCGCGGAACTCGTCGAACTGTTCGGCAAATATGCCCGCTAAGGAACAAACGATGCGCGACCCGGTCTGCGGCATGACGGTCGATCCAGCCACCGCGACCCACCGCGCGACGATGGACGGCATGGCGTACGTCTTTTGCAGCACCGGCTGCCGCGACAAATTCCTGGCCGATCCGCACAAATATCTCGCGGCGCACGACCACACCGCGCACGAACATCCTCACGCCGCGCCGCCGGCTGACGACAGCGAGGCGATCTACACCTGCCCGATGCATCCGCAGATCCGCCACAAGGGCCCGGGCAACTGCCCGATCTGCGGCATGGCGCTGGAGCCGCTGCAGGCAACAGGACACACCAGTCCCGAACTCACCGATATGACGCGGCGCTTCTGGGTCGGCGCGGGGCTCGCGCTGCCGATCTTCGCGCTCGCCATGGCCGGGGAGATGATCGATCTCTCCGCCGTCGTTGCGCCGCGCCTGGCGCAGGGAATCGAGTTCGCGCTCGCCACGCCGGTCGTGCTGTGGGCGGGATGGCCGTTCTTCGTGCGCGGCTGGGCCTCGCTGATCCAACGCTCGCTCAACATGTTCACCCTGATCGCGCTCGGCGTCGGCGCGGCCTATGGCTACAGCGTCGCTGCGCTGGCCGCGCCGGGACTGTTCCCGCAAGCGTTCCGCATGGGCGGCATCGTGCCGGTCTATTTCGAGGCGGCGGCGGTGATCGTCGTGCTCGTGCTGCTGGGCCAGGTGCTCGAGCTGCGGGCGCGGGCGCGCACCGGCGATGCCATCCGCGCCTTGCTGAATCTGGCGCCGACGGCGGCGCGACGGATAACCGATGGTGGAGACGAAGACGTGCCGCTCGATCGGGTGCGCGTGGGCGATCGGTTGCGCGTGCGGCCGGGCGAGCGCGTGCCGGTCGACGGCATCGTGCTCGAAGGCGCCAGTGCGGTCGACGAATCCATGGTGACCGGCGAAGCGATCCCGGTGGAGAAGCGCGACGGCGCGGCGGTGATCGGCGGCACATTGAACGGTACCGGCGCGCTTGTCATGCGGGCGCAGAAGGTCGGCAGCGACACCGTGCTGGCACGCATCGTCGCGCTGGTCTCGAGCGCGCAGCGCAGCCGCGCGCCCATCCAGCGCCTGGCCGATCAAGTCTCCGCGATCTTCGTGCCCGTCGTGATCGCGGCCGCGGGCCTGGCCTTCGCCGCCTGGATGATCCTCGGCCCGGCGCCCGGCTTTCCGCATGCGCTGGTCGCCGCCGTGTCGGTGCTCATCATCGCCTGCCCCTGCGCGCTCGGCCTCGCCACGCCGATGTCGATCATGGTCGGTGTCGGCAAGGGCGCGAGCGCCGGCGTGCTGATCCGCGACGCCCAGGCGCTCGAAAGCTTTGAAAAGGTCGACACGCTGGTGGTCGACAAGACCGGCACGCTGACGGAAGGCCGTCCGCGCCTGGTCGCGGTCGCCGCCGCCGACGGGTTCGCCGAGAGCGACGTGGTGGGCCTTGCGGCGGCCGTCGAACAGGCGAGCGAGCATCCGCTGGCCGCGGCCATCCTGCGCGGCGCGGCCGAGCGCGGCGCCAAGCTGGGCGCGGCGACGAATTTCCGCTCCGTGACCGGCAAGGGCGTCGCGGCGACGGTGGACGGCCGCGCGATCCTGGTCGGCACGGCGGCGCTGCTGGACGAGAGCCATGTCGATGCCGGAGCGTTGACCGCGCGGGCCGAGGCGATGCGCCGCGACGGCGCCACGGCGATGTTCGTCGCCATCGACGGACGCGCCGCCGGCGTCCTCGCCATCGCCGATCCGATCAAGGCCTCGACTCCGGCCGCGCTGGAAACGCTGCGCGCCGAGGGCATCACGATCTGCATGGTGACCGGCGACAACCGCACGAGCGCGCAGGCGATCGCGGCGAAGCTCGGCATCGCGACGGTCGAGGCCGAGGTGCTGCCCGAACGCAAGGGCGAGATCGTGCGGCGGCTGCGGGCGCAGGGCCATGTGGTGGCGATGGCGGGCGACGGGGTCAACGACGCGCCGGCGCTGGCGGAAGCCGATATCGGCATCGCGATGGGCACCGGCACCGATGTGGCGATGGAAAGCGCCGGCGTGACGCTGGTGAAGGGCGATCTTGCCGGCCTGGCCCGCGCGCGCGTCTTGAGCCGCGCCACGATGCGCAACATCCGCCAGAACCTGATGCTGGCCTTCGTCTATAATGTGATCGGCGTGCCGGTGGCGGCGGGCGCACTCTATCCCGCGTTCGGCATCCTCTTGAGCCCCATGCTGGCCGCCGCGGCAATGAGCCTGAGTTCGGTCTCCGTCATCGCCAACGCGCTGCGACTGCGCCGGGTCAAACTGTAACCAAAAGAAAAGCCGGGCGGATGCTTGCGCACCGGCCCGGCTTTGCACGCTGCCGAAGAAAAACGGTTAGACCGCTTCCTTCAGTTCCTTCGCGGCGCGGAACGCCACCTTCTTCGAAGCCTTGATCTTGATCGCTTCGCCCGTCGCGGGATTGCGGCCCATGCGAGCGGCGCGCTTGCGCACGACCAGGATGCCCAGACCGTTGAGACGGATGCGGGCGCCCTTCTTCAGGTGCTTGGTAATCAAGCCGATCGTGTCGTCCAAGATCGCGAGCGCGGCCTTGTTCGACATCTCGTGCTTCTCGGCCAGCGCGGCGCCAAGCTGGCGGGTGCTCACCGTTTCGACCTTCGCCTTGGCGGCCTTCGGGGCGCCAGATCCAGCTATTGCCATTGATGGTTCTCCTTGTTGCGAATCAACGAATGCCTGATTTTACTGCACTTCCGAGACGCTAAGCACGCGCCGTCAACGAAAAATGACGATAAATCGGGGGTTTCTTTGCTCCCAAGGGGCAAATCCCCTCCGCCATTGCGCCGCACCCCGGTGTCACGCGCGGGTCAACAAAGCTGCGTTGGATGCTCCGGTCGATTCCCGGAGAGACACGCCATGCGCGCCTTAGCCTGTTGTTTCGGTCTTTTCTTGAGCGCCGGCCTGGCCCAGGCCGTGTCGCCCGCCATCCCGGCGCCCGATGGCGCCAGCCCCATCGCGGTGGACTTTGGCGGCAAGACTTTCGTCAATCACGGCCTGGTCGGGGCCGGTCGGCTGGCGGCCAGCCTGCACGACTTCCACGGCGATTCGCTGGGTTCGGTCTCCGGCCTGGCGCTCGGGCCGGGCTGGCGGCGCAAGGCCGACGGCAGCTTCAGCGGCGCGCTCATCAGCCTGCCCGATCGCGGCTTCAACGCCGGCAAGGTCTATAGCGATTTCGCGGCGCGCTACGAGACGCTTGCGGTGACGTTCGCCCCGCGCGATAGCGCCGAACCGCTGCCGCTGTCACCGGATTCGCAGGACCAGTTGCGCCTGACGCCCAAGGGCGGGCTGATTTTCCGGGACTTCCGCGGCCAGCCCTCGACCGGCGCCAATCCGGGGACGGGCACGAAGACCGAGCACGGCGTCGTGCTGCCCTCGCCGGCGGCCGGCGCACTGGGCGCGGGGCGTATCAGTCTGGACAACGAGGCGATCGCGTTCCTCAAGGACGGCAGCTTCTACGTCGGCGACGAGTATGGCGCGAACGTCTATTATTTCGACGCCAAGGGGCGGATGAAGGGCGTCATCGTGCCGCCGCGGTCGGCCCGGCCGCGCGACGCCAGGGGCAATCTGGTGTTCGGCGTCGATCCGGACACGGGCGCCGATTTGGCGGTGACGGGGCGGCGCGCCAATCAGGGCTTCGAGGGCGTCAGCGTCACGCCGGACGGCAGGCATCTGATCGCGGTGATGCAGAGCGCGCTGCTGCAGGACAGCGCCGGCAAGGCGATCAACCGCAACAACACGCGCGTCTATGTCTACGACATCGCCACATCGCGCACGCCGAAGACGCCGGCGGGCGAATATGTGCTGCAGCTTCCGGTCTATGCCAAGAATGGCGACGGCAAGTTGGATGCGACGGCGGCGCAGAGCGAGGTGCTGGCGCTCGACGCGCATCAATTCCTCGTCTTGCCGCGCGACGGCGCGGGGCTTGGCAAGGAAGACGGCAAGGCGCTGGTGTTCAAGGCGGTGTGGCTGGCCGATACCGACGGCGCGACCAACATCGCCGGCACGGCCTACGACACCAGCGACAAGCCGGTGGTCACGGGTTACGGACCTCTGGGCGGCGCGCTCGATCCCGCCATCGTGCCGGTGAAGACGGCCGAGCTCATCAACCTGATCGATCCGGCGCAGCTGGCGCGCGCGGGACTGTCGACCGCGGTGACGCCGCTGAACCCGACGGTGCCGACGGCGCGGCTGTCGGAGAAATGGGAAGGCATGGCGCTGGCGCCGGTCTTGGACAAGGCGGCGCCGGACGACTATTTCCTGTTCGTCGGCAACGACAACGACTTCCTGACGCCGACGGGCTGCGCGATGCCCGGCGCCGGCGATTGCAATTCGAAGGTCGAGAACGACACGGTGGTGATGGTCTGGCGCGTGACGCTGCCGGGGTATGGGCGGGAGAAGTAACCCTCACGCGGCATCGATGAACCCGCCCATCTGGCGGTTCCAGAGCTTTGAGTAGGGCCCGGCACTCGCCAGCAGCGCGCGGTGCGGGCCGTCCTCCAGGATCTTGCCGTTCTCGAGATAAACCACGCGGTCCATGCCGGCGATGGTGGAGAGCCGGTGCGCGATGGCGATCACGGTGCGGCCCTGCACCAGAGTCCAAATCGCGGTCTGGATCAGATGCTCGCTTTCGCTGTCGAGCGAGGACGTCGCCTCGTCGAGCACCAGGATGCGCGCATCCTTGATCAGCGCGCGGGCGATCGCGACGCGCTGGCGCTCGCCGCCCGACAGCTTGATGCCCTGCTCGCCCACGATCATGTCGTAGCCTTCGTCGCGTTCGGCGATGAAATCGTGCGCGAAGGCCTGGCGCGCCGCCGCGTGCACCGCGTCCTCCGGCGCCAGCGGCCTGGCGTAGCGGATGTTGTCGCGCACGTTGCGATGGAACACGCCGGGCATCTGCGGCACCTCGGCGATCGCCTCGTTGAGCGAATCCCAGGTGACGTGGCCGATGTCCTGGCCGTCGATCGTGATGCGGCCCGATTGCGGCTCGAACTGGCGGCGCAAGAGGCGCACCAGCGTCGATTTGCCGGCGCCGGAGGGACCGACGAGACCGACGCGCTGACCGGGCGGGATGTCGAGGTTCAGATTCTCGAACACCTGATAACCATTGGGATGACGGAACGAGACGTTCTCGAACCGGATGTGTCCCTTGCCGACGGCGAGCGGGCGTGCATCGTCGCGATCCACGATCTCGTGCGGCGCACTGACGAGGTCGAGCGCCTCGGCCAGCGTGCCGAGCTGCTCGAAATAATCGAGCATGCGGAAAGACAATTCCTGCACGCCGCGCGCGATCTGGTTGGCGAGGAGATAGATCATCGTGAACGCGCCGAGCGAAATCGCGCCGGCCACGATGTCGCGCGCGGTGACGAACACCAACGCCACGAGCAAAAGAAGCGTCGCCGTCTGCATGAACATGCGCATGGTGATGAGGAACCGGCGCAGCCGGCGCGAGGCATTCATCTCGTCGGCGAGGAAATAGGAGATGAATTTGCGTTCGTACGCCGCCTTGGCGAAGGCGCGCACCAGATCCGCGTTCGATACCGCGTCGATCAGCCGTCCGGTCGAGGTCGAGACCTCGTCGGACAGCGCCTTGGAGAGCACGACGCAGCGCTTGGCGAGCGAGAAGACGACGGCGAGGTAAAGCACCGTCCACACGCCCAGGATGATCGCATAGGAGGGTGCCTGCAGCGCCATCAGCACCGCGCCGATCAGCACCAGCCCGACCACCCGCACCGCGTCCAGGCAGACGATGCCGAGGATGCCGATCGTCGCCTGGCCGGCCTGCTTGACCTTCTGGCCGAGCTTGCCGGCGAAATTGTCCTGGAAGTAGCGCGGTGCGTGACCGAGCAGATAGACGAAGAGATATTTTTGCGCCAATCCGCGCATGCGCGGGCCGGTGTTGACGTCGATCATCTCATAGCCGCGATAGGCCAAGGCGCCACCGAACCAGATCGCGGCGAGGTCCGCGATCCAGGGCCATACCGTGCCGAAGCCGAGATGGCTCTTCACCGCGGCGGTGATCGCGTTCACCAGATGGGAAAACGCCAGCGGCGTGAACGCCTCGATCGTGGTGGCGAGCACGGCGCAGCCCACCATCGCGGCGACGCGGCCGGGAAAATGGCGGCGGATCAGGAACCAGATGAAGGCGAAGGGCGTGCCCGGCACGCGCTTGAGCGCCACCGCCTCGCCGAAGGGTTCGGCGGCGTTGATGATCGTCTCGGTATCGACGGCCCGGCCCACGACTCGAACTCGCATATGCGTTTAAGGGGCGCGGAGAATAATGCGGGCGATTGCGTTGGGAAGAGGGCGAAGCGGAAGAATTGCGGTTGTGGCAGGAAAGCCTCGGACGGTCAGGGCCAGCCCCGCAACCGCGCCGCCATGTCGGCGCCGACCAGCGTCGCGCCGCGGCGCGAAAGATGGTGCTTGTCGCCGTACAGGACACGACCTGCCGAAAACGCATGGCAGCCGGCGCGATCGCAAAGGATCGTTGCCGGAAGGTAAGCGCGCACCAGCGGGCGATTGCGCGCGAGGCGGGAGACGATCTCGTCCGTCTCGCCGATCCGCGCGGCGGCCGCGGTCTTCGAAAGAATCATGCAGGCGCTCGTGTCGCGCCCGAACCGGCGGGCATGGCCATAGCAATTCGCCGGATCGCTGGGAAATGGCGGCACGTTCCCGACGATCAGGACCGGCTTGCCCGCCGCCGTCAGCGCGGCCAGGACGCGGTCGATCGAACGGCTGAGGCGCGCCGCCGCGCCCGCGCCGCGCAGGCGGTTTTCGTTCAGGATGATTTCCCAGCGCGCCTCGAGCACGACGAGCCGCACTTTGTCGGACCGCAGAATTAGCCTCAAGGCGGTATCGTTGAATGTCCTGCAGCGCGCCGCCGCCGCCGCGTCATGGCCCATCCGGATCAGATCGAGGCCGGGCAGCGGCGGGCAGCCGGGTTGGGTGTACTGCCGCAGGCGCAGATGCCGCGAGGCAACAAATTCGTCCATACCGGGCGCCAAAGCGCGGGCATGGGAGTCGCCCCACAGCACCGCCTCGCCGACGAATGCAGGATTGCCGGCGACGCAGTCGTCCTTCACGTCGCACCAGCGGCCTGGGAGCGGCGCGGCGCCCTCTGTATCGACGATGCCGACGTCGGCCGATACGCGGGCGGGCAATCCTTGACCGACCACAAAGATTAGGGCGATTGCGATGAGCATCGCGCCGCCGAGGGCGGCCAAGGGAAAGCTGGTCGGCATGCCGCGCCATTCTGCGCGCCAAAGCCGAACCGGCTGTTCGACGAAGCGCCAGGAGAGCACGGCGAGGACGAATGCGGCGGCCAGAATCCCCCCGGCCTCCGGCGGCGTCAGTTCGTGACCGAGACAGATCTGCGCCAGCATCAGCGGCGGCCAGTGCCAAAGATAAAGCGAATAGGAAATGCGGCCGATGAAGACGGGCGCGCGGGTGGCAAGGATGGCGCTCGCGACATTGGCGCCACCGTCCGCGGCGTACAGGATCGCCGCCGTGCCGGCGACGGCGAGAACGGCATTCGCCGTGCGATGTGCCATGACGATCGCGGCCGCGATGGCGATCAATCCCAGGATCGAAACGGCGTTGCGCGCGAACGCATTGCCGAGGCGCGGAAGCACGCCGCAGGCGAGAAACGCGCCGGCCAGAAGCTGCCAGGCGCGCGTGGGCAGCAGGTAGAACACCGCGTCGGGATCGGACTGCGCGAAGCCGAGCCATAGCGCGAGCGAGACGGCCCCCATCGCGGCGACGAGCCAGGGCACGGCGCCCCGAAACCGCGTCAGGAAGATCAGCAGCAGCGGCCAGAACAGATAGAACTGTTCCTCCACCGACAGCGACCAGACATGCACCAGAACCTTCTGTGCGGCGCCGGGCGCGAAATAGGCGGTCTCGCGCAGCCAGTAGAGGATGTTGGCGTAGAACAGCACAGCGCCCACGAGACTCTTTCCAAAGAGTTCGAGTTCGTCGGGCAGCAGGATGAACAACACCGCGGCGGACGCGGCCAAAAGCATCGCGTAGAGCGCCGGCAGGATGCGGCGGATGCGGCGGTCGTAGAAATTCGCGAGCGAGAAGCCCGCGCCGTCGTGCTCGCGTAGGATCAGGCCGGTGATGAGATAGCCGGAGATCACGAAGAAGATATCGACGCCGACATAGCCGGCGCGAAACGGCCAAAAGCCGGCATGGAAGAACAGGACCGGCAGAATGGCGACGGCGCGCAAGCCGTCGATATCGTCGCGATGTCCGCGGGCCTGCCGATCGTCCTTCAACACACCGCCATCATCCCCCGCCAAGCGCCGCCGGCGCTCAGCCACGGATGACAGCGGAGTTCGATAGCAAGGGCAAGTGCGGCCGGCTTACGCCTCGACGGGGGCTTCCACCGCTTCGACGTCCTGGCGCTCGGCGATACGCGCCGACTTGCCACGACGGCCGCGCAGATAATAGAGCTTGGCGCGACGCACCCGGCCCTTGCGCACCACCGTCACGCTGTCGACCAGCGGCGAGTAGATCGGGAAGACGCGCTCCACGCCCTCGCCGTAGGAGATCTTGCGCACGGTGAAGGCCTCGTTGAGGCCGGCGCCCTGGCGCGCGATGCACACGCCTTCGAAGGCCTGCAGGCGCTCGCGGCGCTTTTCCGCCTTGGCCTTCTCGTCATAGGAGACTTCGACGACCTTGACGTTGACCTTCAGCGTGTCGCCGGCGCG
>CAZMHP010000092.1:0-10628 GCA_964566095.1 uncultured Rhizobium sp.
TCGATTCCTTCAGGCTTTCGCCCAGCCGCTGGTTCAGCGCGTCGATGCGCTCGCCAAGCACCTTCTGCAGCGCCGCCTGGCTGTCGATGGACTGCTGAAAGCGGCCGAGGATGTCGCCCTGGCCTTGCAGCACGCTATCCAGTCTGGGATCGGGGCGCGGCGGTTCCAACGGCGCCGGCGCGCCGCGGCCGCGCAACGCAAAGGCCAAAATCGCCGCCGCGACGACGATGCCGACCGCCAGACATATCAGGGCTGTTTCCATGCCGACCGCCGCGTTCTCTTGACCCCAAACCGCCCGGATACTATCTCCGGACCATGGCCATTCGCCCCATCCTTACCGCGCCCGATCCGCGTCTCAAAGCCGTCTCGACGCCCGTCGAGTCGGTCGATGCCGGCACGCGCAAGCTGATCGACGACATGGTCGATTCGATGTACGCCGCCGACGGCATCGGCCTCGCGGCGGTGCAGATCGGCGTCGCGCAGCGCG
Source organism: uncultured Rhizobium sp. (assembly GCA_964566095.1). Lineage (GTDB taxonomy): Bacteria > Pseudomonadota > Alphaproteobacteria > Micropepsales > Micropepsaceae > Rhizomicrobium. Next base: position 488 of record CAZMHP010000092.1, read on the forward strand.
TCATCGTGATGGATCTGGACCAGCGCGACGGCAAGAAGAACCCGCGCCACTTCATCAACCCGGTCATCACCTGGCGGTCGGAAGAGCTGGCGACCTTCGAGGAAGGCTGCCTTTCGGTGCCCGAGATCTGGGACGAGGTCGAGCGCGCCGCGCGCATCAAGGCGAGCTATCTCGACCGCGAGGGCGCGCGCCACGAGCTGGAGGCCGACGGCCTGCTCGCCACCTGCCTGCAGCACGAGATGGACCATCTCGAAGGCGTGCTCTTCATCGACCATCTGTCGAAGCTCAAGCGCTCCATGGCGCTCAAGAAACTGCAGAAGGCGAAGCGTCTGAAAGAGACGGGGTAGGTATGCGCCTTGTCATCCCGGAAGCCGCGACAGCGGCTATCCGGGACCCATCGGGATGCGGCACAATGGGTCCCGGCTCTACGCGATGCTCGCGCATCGCTCGGCCGGGATGACAGGTTTGACAGCATGACCCTCCGCCTCGCCTTTCTCGGCACGCCCGATTTCGCGGTGCCGACGCTCGCCGAATTGATCGCGGCCGGCCACGACATCGCCTGCGTCTATTCGCAGCCGCCGCGCCCCAAGGGTCGTGGCTTGGACACCGAGCCGTCGCCGGTCCACGCGCTCGCGCTCAAGCACAAGATCGCCGTGCGCACGCCGGCCTCGCTGAAGGACGTGGTGCAGCACGCGTTGTTCACCGCGTTGGACCTCGATGCGGCCATCGTCGTCGCCTATGGGCTGATCCTGCCCAAGCCGATCCTGGATGCGCCGCGTCTGGGCTGCGTCAACCTGCATGGCTCGCTCCTGCCGCGCTGGCGCGGCGCGGCGCCGATCCAGCGCGCGATCATGGAAGGCGATGCCGAGACCGGCGTGATGACGATGAAGATGGAGGAAGGCCTCGACACCGGCCCCATCCTGATGGCCGAGCGCAGCGCAATAGACCGCAAGACCTATGGCGAGCTGCACGACGAACTCGCCAGCCTCGGCGCCGATCTGATGGTGCGCACGCTGGCCGCGCTGGAGCGCGGTTCGATCGCGCCGACGCCGCAGCCGTCCGAAGGCGCGACCTATGCCAAGAAGATCGCCAAGGAAGAGGCGCGCATCGACTGGCGCACGCCGGCGCATCAAATAGATTGTCTCGTTCGCGGCCTTTCGCCCTTTCCGGGTGCGTGGTCCGAGGCGAAAGGCGAACGCCTCAAGATACTGAACTGCGAACCGACGTTGGGAGGCGGCGCTCCGGGAACACTGCTCGACGACGCGTTGACCGTTGCTTGCGGCGACGGCGCTTTGCGCCTGACGCGCCTGCAACGGCCGGGCAAGGCCGCGATGAACGCCGACGAATTGTTGCGCGGCTTCCCGCTTACGGCTGGTGCGGTGCTGACGTGATATCGCATGGCAATCACCTCCCCCTTGTGGGGAGGTCGAAAAATCGCGAAGCGATTTTTCGGGTGGGGGACCGCTCATGCCACGCTATCGCCTAACCCTCGAATATGACGGCGCCGGCTTCGTCGGCTGGCAGCGGCAGGACAGCGGCGCCTCGATCCAGGGCACGCTTGAAGCGGCGATCGAAAGCCTCAGCGGCGAGCGCGTCACCGTGCACGGCGCCGGCCGCACCGATGCCGGCGTGCATGCGCTCGGCCAGGCGGCGCATTTCGATCTGGTCAAGGACTTCCCGGCCGACACGATCCGCGACGCGCTGAACCATTTCGTCCGCCCCGCCGCCGTCGCGGTGCTGGAGGCCGCCATCGCCGCGCCCGAATTCCACGCCCGCTTCTCGGCGACGGGGCGCCATTATCTCTATCGCATTCTCACACGCCGCCCGCCGCCGGTGCTGGAGGCGGGCAAGGTCTGGCATGTGGTGCATGCGCTCGACGCCGATGCGATGGATGCGGCCGCGCAGGTCTTGGTCGGTCAGCACGATTTCACCACCTTCCGTGCCGCGGAGTGTCAGGCGAAGTCTCCGGTGAAGACGCTGGACAAGCTCGCCGTCCGGCGTGCCGCCGACGAGATTCACATCGAAGCTTCGGCGCGCTCCTTCCTGCATCATCAGGTGCGCTCGATGGTCGGTTCGCTGAAACTCGTCGGCGACGGCAAGTGGCGCGCCCGCGATCTGGCGGATGCGCTGGCGGCGGCAGATCGGTCGCGATGCGGCCCGGTCTCGCCACCGGACGGGCTCTATCTCGTGCGCGTCGACTACTGAAGATCGATCAGCTCGACCGATCCCGGATCGATCGGCGTGCCGAGGAAAATCTCGCCGATGCGGGCGAAGCGGTCCGGCGCGTCGGTTGCCAGAAAGCGCGGCGGGGCGGCGGCTCCGGCGTTGGCCAATCCGCGCGCGTCGATGAGCTTCGCCCCCGCTTCCGCCGTCGTCGCGGCGCTGTCGACCAGCGCGATATCGTCGCCCGCCACGCGCGCGATGGCATCCTTCAGGGTCGGATAGTGCGTGCATCCCAGCAGCAGGCAGGTGGGCCGCGGCATGGTCGCCAGCAGCGGCTCCAGATAGCGCCGGATCACCGCGTCCACGATCGGCCCGTCGGTCAATCCCTCTTCTGCCAGCGGCACGAAGAGCGGGCAGGCCTGCTGCACGATGGGCACCTCGGAGCCGAGCGCGCGGATCGCGGCGCGATAGGCGCCGCCCTTCACCGTTCCTTCGGTGGCGATCACCGCGATGGGGCCATCGCCGGCCATCGCGACCGCGGCCTGCGCACCCGGAGCGATCACACCGACCACCGGCAGCGGCGCCAGCGCCTCCTGCAGCGCGGGCAGCGCGACGGAAGCCGTATTGCACGCCACGACCACGAGCTTGACGCCCCGCGCCATCAGTGCGCGCGAGGTCTGCACCGCATAGCGGCGCACCGTGTCGGCGCTCTTGGTGCCGTAGGGAAGCCGCGCCGTGTCGCCCAGATAGAGGAAACTCTCCCGCGGCAGCCGCGCCATCAGTGCGCGCAGGACGGTCAGGCCGCCGATGCCCGAATCGAACACCCCGATCGGGCGCGGATCGCTCATGTCGGCGGGTTGGCGAAATAGTCGGCCAGCACGCGCTCATAGAGCGCCGTCAGCGTCGCGATCTCCGCGACCGGCACGCATTCGTCGACCTTGTGCATGGTGCCGCCGGGCAGGCCCATCTCGACGACCGGGCAATGATCCTTGATGAAGCGCGCATCCGACGTGCCGCCCGTGGTCGACAGGTCCGGCGCGCGTCCCGTGACCTCCTGGACGACCTTGCTCAGCATCGCCGTGAACGCTCCGGGCTTGGTGAGGAACGGCTGTCCGCTGGCATGCGCGCTGACTGCGATCGCGACGCCGCGCGCCGATGCGATCTTGGCGGCCTCGGCTTCGATATGCGCGACCAGGTCGGCGCTCCTGTGGCGGTCGTTGAAGCGGATGTTGAAGCCCGCGCGCGCGCCGGCCGGAATGACATTGGTCGCCGGGTTGCCGACATCGACGGTGGTGAAGGCGAGCGTCGAGGGATCGAAGTGATCCGTGCCGTCGTCGAGCTTCCAGTTCGCCAACGCGGTGACCAGCTCCGCCAGCGCCGGAATCGGATTGTTGGCCTTGGCCGGATAGGCGGCATGGCCCTGCGTGCCGGTGACCGTCAGCTTCACGTTCATCGTGCCGCGCCGCCCGATCTTGAGCACATCGCCGCTGGTCGCGTTCGCGGTCGGCTCGCCGACCAGGCAGTGGCTCAGCCGCTCGCCCTGCTCGTCCAGCCATTTCAGCGCGCGCTTGGTGCCGTTGATGTTGGTGGGGCCTTCCTCGTCGCCGGTGATCAGCAGGCTGATCGAGCCATAGGGCTTTCCGGTTTCCAGAAAGCGCGCCGCCGCGGCGACGAAACACGCCACCGCGGTCTTCATGTCCACCGCGCCGCGGCCATAGAGCGTGCCGTTGGCGATCGTGGCGGCGAACGGGTCGTGCTTCCACAGCGCGACGTCGCCGGGCGGCACGACGTCGGTGTGGCCGGCAAAGCAGAAATTGGGCCCCTGCGTGCCGATCCGCGCATAGAGATTGTCGACATGCGGCGTTTCGTCTTCCTGGAACCGCAGCTTGGCGCAGACGAAGCCCAGCGGCATCAGCGCGTCTTCGAGCACGCCGATCGCGCCGCCATCCTGCGGCGTGACGGATTGGCAGCGGATCAGGGCCTGGGCGAGCGCGACGGGATCGATCATCGCTCCGCGATGTACGCGCAGGCCCGGCGCGGGTCAATCAAGCCAGCGGATCGGGCCCGAACCGGTTGTCGCCGATGGTGCCGCGCAGGCAGTAGAGCTCGACGAACGCCCACAGATTGATGAGCAGCGCGGCGCCGCCGGCCAGCGTGCCGACCGGATCGACCGGCAGGGGCCCATGCGCCTGCAGCGCCGCCATCATCGACGCGAACCGCACCATGTTCAGCGCGAACGGCAGCATGAAAAAGACCAGCAGCCACCAGGCGCTCTTGTTGCGATCGTGCAGACGCTTGGTTGCGACCGCAAATCCGCAGAATATGAGCACCAGATCGCCCAGACCGAGCAGAGCCACCGCGATACCCGCCGTCGCGAGTCGCGCCCCAATGGCCGCGGAGGTGGCCTGGTGTTTGGCGACCGCTTGGAGCGTGTCCAGCCCGACGACCGAGAAGACCGTCGCGACCAAGATCGCGAAATAAATGATGACGATCAACAGGAACAGCCAGATTTTCGCGCGGTTGATCCGGCCGGAAAACCCGAAGAGATAGTGACCGATGCCCACGGAAAGCCCCCGCCCTCGCTGTGCGGCCAGTATCGCGCGGCGCCCGCGCCGCGCCTAGGGCCAAACCGTGCTGCGGCGCGTCAATCGCGCAGCAGCTCGTTGATCGAGGTTTTCGCGCGGGTGCGCTCATCGACCCGCTTGATGATCACGCCGCAGTAGAGCGCCGGCTTTCCGGGCGCCCCGCCCAGCGAGCCCGGCACCACGACGGAGTAGGGCGGCACGCGGCCGGTCACGATCTCGCCGGTATGCCGGTCGACGATCTTGGTGGTGGCGGTCAGGAATGTGCCCATCGCCAGCACCGAACCCTCGCCCACGATCACGCCTTCGGCGACTTCCGATCGCGCGCCGATGAAGCAGTGGTCCTCGATGATGGTGGGCGCCGCCTGCAGCGGCTCGAGCACGCCGCCGAGGCCCGCGCCGCCGGAGATATGGCAGTTCGCGCCGACCTGGGCGCAGGACCCGACGGTCGCCCAGGTGTCGATCATCGTGTTCTCGCCGACATGGGCGCCGACATTGACGAAGCTCGGCATCAGCACGACGCCCTTGGCGATGAAGGCCGAGCGGCGCACGATCGCGCCCGGCACGGCGCGAAAGCCCGCCGCGCCAAAGCGCGCCGCGTCCCAGCCGGCGAATTTGGAATCGACCTTGTCCCACCACGACGCGTCGCCCGGCGCGCCCTCGATCGGCTTCATCGCGTTCAGCCGGAAGGACAGCAGCACCGCCTTCTTCAGCCATTGATGGATCACCCATTCGCCGCCGAACTTTTCCGCGACGCGGCGCCGGCCGGCATCCAGATCGTCGAGCGCGGTCTCCACCGCATCGCGCACCGGCCCCTTTGTGCCCGTGTTCAGCGCCTCGCGGGTTTCCCAGGCGGCGTCGATGATGCGGGCCAGTTCGTCGCTCATTGCTGTCAAATCCTGATCGTGTGCAAAAAGGTGGGGAGATCATCGGTCTGATGATCGATATGGCGATGCGGATCGTCGATACGCCAATGCGATTGGCCGAGCCCGTCATTGTACCAGACCGTCGTCATGCCGAGCGCGCGGGCGGGGACGAGGTTGCGCGCGCTGTCGTCGAACAGCGCCGCCTCCTTGGCATCGAATCCGCCCAGCGCCAGGAGGCTGCGATAGGCATCGGGCTGCGGCTTGGGCACGAAGTTCGTCGCCTTGGCGTCGACGATGCCGTCGAACAGATCGGCCAGGCCAAGCCGCTCCAGCACGTCGCGCGCATAGCGGCCGCAATTGTTGGTGAAGACCAAGCGCCGTCCGGGCAGCCGCGCGATCGCGGCGCGCAGCGCGGTGTCCGGCGTCAGTCCCAGCGCGCCGATGTCGTTGACCGCGTCGTGATAGGCGTCCGGATCGATGTCGTGGTTCATCACCAGCCCGGCCAGCGTGCTGCCATAGTCTTTCAGATAGCGCTTTTGGATGTCCCAGGCGGGCGCGCGCGGCAGGTCGAAATGGCGCTGCACATAGCGGCAGATGCGCTCCTCCATCTCCGCCTGCTGTTCGGCGTCGAAGGTGTAGAGGGTGTGATCGAGGTCGAACACCCAGGCCGTCACATGCCGGAAATCCGCCTCGCCATGGGTTGCCGCCGCGTCGCGCATGGCCGGACCATGGGCGAAGGCGCCGCGCCAAGCAAGCGGTCCTAAGGTCTTGGCAACCATGTCCTTTAAGCCGGAATAAACCCGCTTTAACGGAAGATTGCGGGACGGAGAAAGCGATGCGACGCCCAGTACGCCTGCCCGCCGCGACGGATATCACGCGCGACCGCGCGCTCGCGCTTTTGGAGGCGCGCAGCCAGTCGGCGCATGGCGAACTCGCCGGCCGCACCGATGCGGGCGACGACGTGTTGCGCTATCTGGCCGGGAACGGCGCCCCGGCCACGCGCCGCGCCGTCGCCGCCAATGTCGCCGCGCCGCCCGAGGTCGACCGCCATCTCGCGGACGATGCCGACGACGACGTGCGCGCCGAACTCGCGCGCAAGATCGGGCGCCTCATGCCAAACCTCTCCGCCGAGGAGAGCGCGCATGTCCGAGAGCTCACGATCGAGACGTTGGAACGCCTGGCGCGCGATCAGGTGGGCCGCGTCCGCGCCGTGTTGGCCGAATCGATCAAGACGCTGGACTGCGTGCCGAAATTCATCGTCCTGACGCTCGCGCGCGACGTCGAAACGATCGTCGCGGCGCCGATCCTCGAATATTCGCCGCTTCTCTCCGATGCCGATCTGATGGAGATCATCGCGGCGGCGAAGGCCCAAGAGGTCCTGGCCGCCATCGCGCGGCGCAAATCGGTGTCGCCCGAAGTGTCCGAGGCGATCGTCGGGTCTTTGGACATTCCCGCCATCGCGGCGCTGATCGCCAATTCGAACGCCGCGATCCGCGAAAAGACGCTCGACGATCTGGCGGCGCAGGCCGAGACGATCCAGTCCTGGCACCTGCCGATGGTGCTGCGCGCCGATCTGTCCAAGCGCGCGATCTGCCGGATCGGCTCCTTCGTCGGATCGAGCTTGATCGACCAGCTCGTGTCGCGCTACGGCCTCGACGACGAGATCAAGCTCCAGTTGAACAAGGAACTGCGCGCGCGCCTGCAGGAGGAAGGCAAGCAGACGGGCGCCCTTACCGGCTCGGCCGCCGCCGACGTCGCCGCCGCGCGCGCCGCGGGCAAGCTGGGCGAAGCCTTCGTCGAACAGGCCGCAAATCTCGGCCAGCGCGACGCCGTCATCCTGGCGATCGCCGCGCTGGCGCAGGTGCCGGAGGCCAAGGTCCGCAAGATCTTCGCGGCGCGCTCCGCCAAGCCCGTCACCGCGCTCGTCTGGCACGCCAAGCTCAGCATGCGGCTCGCCTTCAAGATCCAGAACTTCGTGATGAAGTTGCCGGCCGGCGAACTGCTATCGGCGCGCGCGGGCGTGCATTTCCCGATGACGGAAGACGAGATGCGCTGGCATTTGAGCTATTTCGACGTCGTCGTGTGACGCGGCGCCGGCTTGATCAGGCCGCTATCGCCGACATGGACCGCGACGCCGGGCAGTCCCTTGACCTTCGTCTCCACGAATCCGGCCTCGGTCAGGCCGCGCGCGACGCAGCGCGTGCGGTTCTGGATGTCGAATTGGATGTTGGTGACGCAGAATTTGTTCGGACCGCTCACCAGCGGCGGGCCGTTGATCTTCTGCACGAAGAGATAGACCGAATCCATGCCGCCGATATCCGCGATGATCTTGGCGCAGCTTCCCGCCGCGATCTTCCACCAGCCATGGCTCACCCAGTCCGCCCGCGTGCGCTCGCCCATCGCCGCCGCGACCGCCTTCGCCGTGTCGTTGCACACCGCGTAGCCGGACGGTGTGGCCGTCTTGATCGCCTCGGTCTCCAGCGCGTCGAAGATGTCGCCGACGCTCGCGTTCTGCGCCAGCTTCATCTTCTTGCGGAAGTCCAGCAGCGCGGCGTCCACCGTCTTGTCGGTCGCGCCGTCGATGGCGCCGATGCGGTAGCCCAGATCCTTGAGCAGCCGCTTGAGCCCCGCCAATTGCGCCTGGGGCAGCGTGTCCAGTCCCGGCGACTCGCTGAAGGTCGCGGTCCACGATTTCAGCCGATGGGTGTCCAGGGATGCGAAGGGCAGTTCGAAAAAATCGTCCGATGCACAGGAGACCGCGTTGAGCGCCGTGCGGGCGGAAAAATTGCCGTCCTTCACGCAGATGTTCACATTGCCGCCCCAGGCGCGGGATGGCCCCGAATGCGCCTGGGAGGACCGCGCATAGAGGTAGTAGGCGGGCGCCGTCAGATCCTCATGCAGGGCGACCACGCAGCCCCCCGGCGCAATCCGGGTCCAGCCTTGCGCCGCGACGCCGCCCGGCGCCGCCGTTCCGGTCGCGCCGTAGAGCACATAGGACGTGCGATTGCACAACGTCATCGACGCGTTCGCGGGTGCCGCGAGGCACGTCAAGCCCGCCGCCAACGCCAACCCGGCTATCAGACGCTGGATGAATCTCATTCGGCGGTGATCAGCGTTCCGGCGCCGTGCTCGGTGAACAGTTCGAGCAGCAGGACATGCGGGATGCGGCCGTCCAGGATCACCGCGGCGTGAACGCCGCTCTCCACCGCCTCGATCGCGGTCTCGATCTTGGGGATCATGCCGCCCTTGATCGTGCCCTGCGCGATCAGGGCGCGCGCCTCGGCGACGGTGAGCCTGGGGATCAGCTTGCGATCGGAATCCAGCACCCCCTCGACATCGGTCAGCAGGATCAGGCGCTCGGCCTTCATGGCGCCGGCGACCGCGCCGGCCACCGTGTCGGCGTTGATGTTGAACGTCTCGCCCTGCGCGCCCACGCCGATCGGCGCGATGACCGGGATCATCTCCGAGCGCATCACCGTGTGCAGCACGTCGGGATTGACCTTCTCCGGCTCGCCGACGAACCCCAGATCGATTCCGTTCTTCATCAGCTTGCGCGCCAGGACCAGCGTCGAGTCCTTGCCCGAAAGGCCGACCGCGCGGCCGCCGGCGGCATTGATGCTGGAGACGATCTGGCTGTTGATCGAGCCGGTCAGCACCATCTCCACCACGTCGATCGCGGCCTGGTCGGTGACGCGCAGCCCGTCGACGAAATTCGACGGGATCTGGAGTTTCGCCAGCATCGCGCCGATCTGCGGCCCGCCGCCATGCACGACGACCGGGTCGATGCCGGTCTGCTTCATCAGGACGATGTCCTGCGCGAAGTCGGCCGCGGTCCCGCCGCCGGCCATGGCATTGCCGCCGAACTTCACCACGATCGTCTTCTGATCGTATTTCAGGATGTAGGGCAGCGCCTCGACCAGGACGCGCGCGGTCGAGCGCCAGCGCGCCATCACGCGCATGTTGCGGTCCTGGGCGAACTCGTCGGTCAACGCCATTTCGTCCGTCCACTGAAAACGCGGGCCTTATAGCCCAAAGCTCAAGGTCGGGCCAACGCCGCAAGTTGCATCTTGAGTGCGTCGAGGCCAAGCCCCTTATGCGCCGAGGTGGCGCAGATTTGCGGAAACGCCGCCTTGTGCATTCGCGCCGCGGCATCGCTCGCGCGCGTCACCGCGCCGATTTCCTCAGGGCCAAGCTTGTCGATCTTGGTTAGCACGACGGCAAAGGACACCGCCGCCTCGTCCAACAGGTCCATCACCGCCTCGTCGAGGTCGAGCACGCCGCGCCGCGCGTCGATCAGAAGCGCGACGCGCCGCAGGCTCGCGCGGCCGCGCAGATAGGCGAAGATCAGCTTCTGCCACTCCGCCGTCATGGTCTTCGACGCCTTGGCATAGCCGTAACCGGGCAGGTCGGCGAGCATGAGCCGATCGCCCAGCGTGAAGAAGTTGATCTCGCGCGTGCGCCCCGGCGTGTGGGATACGCGCGCCAGCGTCTTGCGGTTGGTCAGCGCGTTGATCAGGCTCGACTTGCCGG
>CAZMHP010000093.1:0-10520 GCA_964566095.1 uncultured Rhizobium sp.
GCTGCTGGCCTTCGGTCTGGTAGTACCAGTTGAACGGATTGGGCTTGCCGAGCAGCGCCGGTATGCCGGCCGGCATGTGGATCATCATCGACTTGTCGCGCCCGCCCGCCTCGATCAGCAGCACCTGGATGTTCGGGTCGGCGGAGAGCCGGTTGGCCAGCACGCAGCCCGCGCTGCCGGCGCCGATGATGACGTAGTCGTAGGCTTTCATGATCCTGCCCTTGGCGGTCTTCAATGGCGCGACCATAGCCAAGGATGACGCCGGTGTCGCGATTGACGCCAAGATTACGGGCCGGCAGGTTTGGGCATGGCACGCATCGTCATCCTGGGCTGCGCGGGGGCCGGCAAGTCGACCCTCGGACGCAAGCTGAGCGAGCGGACGGGCGCGCCGTTCATCTGCCTGGACGAGATCTGGTGGCGGCACGGCGCCGACGCGGTGGCGTTTCGCGCCGAGATGACGCGGCTGCATGCGGACGAGGCCTGGGTCAGCGACGGCAATTTCGCCGGCGCGACCTTCGACGTCCGCCTGCCGCGCGCCACGCTCGTCGTCTGGCTCGACCGCCCGCGCGCCCACTGTGCCTTGCGCGCGGTGACCAGGCTGTTCCCCAAGGACGCGGAGCATGGCCTGACGCGTCTGCCGGAGGTCTTGCGCTTCATCTGGAATTTCGAACGGATCAACCGCCCGCGGATCGAAGCGCTGCGGATGCGGCACGCGCCCGACGTGCCGGTCCTGCGCCTGCGCGGCGACCGCGACCTCGCGGCGTTCCTCGGATCGCAGCCTTAAGGAAGAAGCGTTATCACCGAACGACGGTTCCTGGCCTCGCGCACGCCATCGGCGGTGGGGACGGCCAGATCGGTCTCGCCCACGCCGGACACTTCGATCGCCTCGCGCCGCGCACCCATATCGACCAGCGCCTCCATCACCACATTGGCGCGCTTGACCGAGAGCTTCTGGTTGTACTCCGCCGATCCCGAGGTGTCGGTGTGACCGACCACCGTGATGTGCGATTGCCCGCCGGCGCGCGCCGTCGCGATCGCCTGCTGCAGCTCGGTGAGTTGTTCGCCCGTCAGGGTCCAGGAGTCGAAGTCGAAATAGACCGTGAAATTGGACGTCGACGCGGCGGCGACCGGCGGCGGCGCGGCAACCGGCGGGTGCAGCCGCTGCTCGAGCAGGGCGATCGAAGCACCGAAGGAGGCGCGGCACTGCTCGGCCGCGGCGTGCTGCGCCTGCACCGCGCTGTTCAGCATCCAACAGTCGAAATCGGTCTGGGCGCGGGCCGCGTCGACCGGGAAGCGATCCTTGCCGGCGGCCAGGTCCTGCAGGAGGCGGTCACGCGCGGCGGCGGAGGCGCCGTCGATGCTGGGTTCCGGCGCGGGTTCCACGCCCCTTGCCGCGATCAGCGCCTTGGTCGCGAACGCCTCGGCCAGCGTCGATACGCCGCTGTCGTCGTCGAACAGCGAGATCATGCCGTCGCTGTCGTCCGACGAGGGCGCGGTGCCGAAGGAGCGGGCAAGGTAGGAATAGTTCTTGAACAGTTCCTGGGTGAAGGCCGATCCGGTCGGTGTCGCCGCCGCCAGATCGTCCAGCGAGGACGTGCTGGCGCAGGCGGCCAAGCTCAGCCCGGCGAGGGCGAGCACCAGGCCGGCCTTGAGCCGGTTAACAAGACGACCTATGGCGGCCATGACATCTCCCGGACTGCTTAGCCATGCGGGCGATGGGCGCCCGCAGGAATCCTGTGCCTGCTATAGCGTGCAGCGGCAAGAAGGTTAAGCGCGGCGCGCCGGCTGCGCGACGATTATCGTCACCAAGTTGTGGCGGCGGTAACGGTCTGTTGACGCTGGTAAGACAAACTACGCCGGATTTGAAGGCCTCGGAGCGGCCATTCCATGGGGCAGCCCCTTTTGAAACGAATCGAGGATCCGATCGTCGCGAAGGCCATCGCCGAGCGCCGGCGGTTTCGCCGCGTCCCGGTCAATCTTCCCGGCCGGCTGTTCGTGCCCGAGAGCAGCCGGGAAGCCGTCTGCACGGTGAAGGACCTGTCCCCCGGCGGCGCCTCCGTCGCGTCCGAATTTCTGCCCGAAGTGGGCACCCATGTCGTCCTCTATGTCGACAGCTTCGGACGCTTCGAGGGCGACATCGTGCGCCGCGACGGAGCCGGTTTCGGGCTGCGCTTCAACGCGCCCGCCATGAAGCGCGAAAAGATCGCCGAGCAGCTCACGCTCTTCCTCAACCGCGAACTGATCGACGATTCGGTCATGCGCGGCCACGACCGCACGCCGACCAAGGGCGTCGCCCAATTCACCCGCGCCGACGGCACCGTGATCAAGTGCGAGGTGATCGACCTGTCGCCCACCGGCGTTTCGATCAAGACCGCCATCCGGCCGATCGTCGGCGAGTTCGTGCTGATCGGACAGCTCGCCGGTCGCGTGGCGCGCCATCATACCGACGGCATCGGCATCCAGTTCGTCGGCCTGACGTCGGAAAAGCCGACCGCCGACCAGCTGCACGCTTCCATCTCGCTTCCGCGCTAGGCGGCGGTCACGCCGCGTCCAGCCCCAGCGCTTTGCGCGTCTTCTTCGGCAATTTCGCCGCCACGATGGCATGGGCGCGCGTCAGGTATGCCGCAAGCTGCTTGTCGGGCAGCCGGTCGAAGCGGTCGAGCGACACCCAATGGGCGCGCGCGAGATAGGGCGCGGGCACGATGCCGCGCTTCTTGGTGAGGACCACGAAGCTCATCTCGTCGGCCTTGAACGATATGCCTTGCGGTCCGCGCCTCTTCGGTCCCATCGCCGCGAACATCTTGCCGCCGACGACGAAGCAATGGTCGTCGCCCCATTTGATCGAAAGCTTGGCGCCCGGGAGCGACAGCAGATGCTTGGCGACGCGGGCGTAGGTCATCGATGCCATCAGCCGGCCGGCGGCGGCGCGATATGCAGCGCCGCGCGCGCCTTGGCGCGATGCTGCTCGGTGATTTGTCCGGCCACCACGCTGAGCGCCATGGCGATCACCGCGGCATCGTCGGTGAAGCCGATGCCGGCGAGGAAGTCGGGAATGATGTCGAACGGCATGACGAAATAGGCGAGTGCGGCGAACAGGATCGCGCGCACCTTGGCCGGCGTCGCGGGATCGACGGCGCAGAAATAGGCCGCGGCCGCGTCTTCCGCGAAGGGAATGCTCCCCGCCACGCGCAACAGCTTCGTCCAGAAGTCGCGATCGACGGTATTCTCGTCGCGCGGGCTGGGCACGGGCAGCGGCACCGATCCGGGTAGCTCTGTGGTCATCGCCCTAGTATATCGCGCCCGGATGATGGCGAAAAAGGGTGTGTCAGGGACATCGGCAAGCGGATTTTGGCGAACCAGCCTTTCCCGACCCTCATGGGCGTGGAGGTGCTGAGCGCGGAACCGGACAAAGTCGTCGCCCGGCTCGCGGTGCGGCCCGATCTGTGCACCGCCGGCCATATCATGCATGGCGGCGCGATCATGGCGTTCGCGGACGCGCTGGGCGCCATCGGCGCGGTGCTCAACATGCCGCGCGAGGCCAACACCACGACGATCGAAAGCAAGACCAACTTCATCGGCGCGGCCAAGGAGGGCATGACCGTGACGGGCGAGTCCACGCCCATCCATGTCGGCAAGCGCACGTCCGTCTGGCAGACGCGCATCGCGCGCGCGGACGGCAAGCTGGTCGCGGTGGTGACGCAGACGCAGATGATCCTGTTGCCGTAGCGTCGGCTTTGCGCGGGCACGGCGGCCGGTTTAAGAGTCCCACCGGCCAACAGGAAGGGCATCTCTCATGGAACTGAATTCTTCGATTTCCGCCGTCGTCACGGGCGGCGCGTCGGGCCTGGGCGAAGCCACCGCCCGCGCATTGCGCACGAAGGGCGTCAAGGTGGCGCTGCTCGATCTCAACAAGGACAAGGGCGAGAAGCTGGCCGCCGAAATCGGCGCGGTGTTCTGCGAAGCGAACGTCACCAGCGAGGAGAGCGTGCTCGCCGCGTTCGAAAAGGCGCGCGCCGCCAACGGGCAGGAGCGCATCCTGGTCAATTGCGCCGGCACCGGCAACGCGATCAAGACCGCGAGCCGCGACAAGAAGACGGGCGAGATCAAGCGTTTCCCGACCGACGCCTTCAACTTCATCATCCAGATCAATCTCGTCGGCACCTATCGCTGCATCGCGATTTCGGCGCAGGGCATGCTGTCGCTCGATCCGCTGGCGGGCGGCGAGCGCGGCGCGATCATCAACACCGCGTCGGTCGCGGCGCAGGACGGCCAGATCGGCCAGGCCGCCTATACCGCTTCGAAGGCCGGCATCAACGGCGTGACGCTGGTGGTGGCGCGCGACCTGGCGCAGGAAGGCATCCGCTGCAACACGATCATGCCGGGTCTGTTCAACACGCCGTTGCTCGGCGCCGCGCCTCAGGAGGTGAAGGACCGTCTGGGCGCGCAGGTGCCGTTCCCGCCCCGGCTCGGCAATCCGCCGGAATACGCCTCGCTGGCGCTGCAGATGATCGAGAACGGCTATTTCAACGGCGAATGCGTGCGGCTCGACGGCGCGATTAGAATGGCCCCGCGGTAGTCCGATTGCGCCCGGTCACGGCCGCGCTACAGTCGCGGCCATGACCGAAGCGGCGTTCAATCTCTGGCACGACTACTTCATCACCGTGGCGCAGGTCAGCGCCACGCTGGCCGGCCTTTTGTTCGTCGGGCTCACCATCTCGCTGAGCCATGTGCTCGCGAGCGACGGCTATATGAGCCGCGGCTTCGTCGCGCTGTTTCTGCAGTTCGAGATGCTTCTGATCGGCATTTTCGGGATCGTGCCCGGTCAGCCGGTCTGGATCGTCGGCGCGGAGTTCATCCTGACCGGCCTCGCCATCCTCATCGGCACGTCGATCTTCGTCTACAATTTTCCGGAAGATCCGAATTCCGTTCTCGGCTCGCGCGGCCCGCGCACGATCCGCACGCTGCTGGCCTGGATCGCCACGCTGTGCCCGGTCGCCGCCGGCATCGGGCTGATCGCCGACCGGCCGTCGGCGCTCTTTTTCCTCATCCCGGCCGAGATCGCCTGCTTGTACCTCTCCATCGGCAATGCCTGGGTGTTCGCGGTCGAGATTCCGCGCCGCATGCAGCAGAGCGACGATTGAACCGCAAATGTCATCGCGGCGGTTGGGCGATCGGAATCCGCCGCAACTCCTTCGGCGTCACGAGATTGGGCAGGAAGCTGAAATCCATGGAGATGTCGGGGTGGTGCACGAAGGATGCCGTGGCATGACAGGACACGCAGGAACCGGTGTTAAATCCATCGATGCTGCCATTGTGGTTCAGCTTGTAGGCCGTCTGCAGATAGGTCTCCAACACCGTGTTGGAGAGAAAGTTCGGCACGGCGTCCGCCGGGCCGGCGTGCGGTCGGTCGGTCGTCGCAAAATTCGCGCCCCATTGCGTGCCGACCAGAATGTAGTTCGCGAATACGGAGCCGGCATCCTTTAAGGCCGTTCGCCACTGATCGTTCAGCCTGGCGGTCATCGGATAGATTTTCCAGCACCGCGTGACCTGCGTGCCGATCAAGGTGCCGCCGCCCCCGGTGCTCCGCGCTCTCTTCAAATAGTATTTCGCGTAAGGCTCGGTGGGAGACCAATAGAATTTGTCGCCTTTCGACTTTCGGGGTGGACGGTTGGTCGGCGCCCGGTATGTCGCGCTGTTGAAATAGGAAAAGGGCCCCCGGGGAGCCGCGGACAGCGAAGCGGGGCAGGTCAGCCTGTTCAGCTTGCAGTCTTCCGGCCGGCTGGGATCGCAGGGCTTCGCGGCGAGCGGCGCATTGTCGATGTGTTCGAAGGTCGACCAGAACCATTCGGGCTGTAGATTCTGCTTCGCCTTGTCCAAATTGTTCTTTTGAATGATGTGCATCGCCACCAGGCCAAGATCGGCCTGCGCGCATATTTTCGCCTGTTTGCCGTGGCGCTTGACGAGATCGGGAGCGACCGCAAGCAAGACATGAATGACGTAGAACCGCGTGGCGTCGTCGGGATGCCCGCGCAGATCCAGGATGCGCCAGGCGGCCTTGACCTCTATCGCGCCCGTCGCATGGGACTTGTCCGCCCCTGGAAAATATACGGCCTTCTTGGACTTGATGAAATTCGCCTGACCCAGTGCGGTGGTCAGTGTGACGCTCGCGTCGCCGTCGGGTGCGACCACATAACTTTCTTCGATGCCGTTCAGCCGTCTTTCGTAGATCGTCCAATTGCCGGCGACGTCGATGACGGGATCGCCGGTGGAGGCCTGGATATACTCTTCATGCTGCGCGACGGATTTTCCTTTTCCGTCCGACGCGATCGAAAAGACCGGCTCATTGTCCACGCGCCTGTCCATGCAGTCGGCTTGAACCGAGCCGCTGGGAAATATCTCGCCCGGCCGCTTCCATGTCTCCCACACGCGGGGGCCGCTGGATTGCAGGCCCTGTTCGGCCGGCTGCGTTTCCTTGCCGGCCGTCCAGTTCAACGCGACGAAACTCTGCCAAGACAGGTTGTCGAACGGAGTCTGCAGGTCGTCCTCCTGCGATGTCGGCAAGGGTGCGTCGAAGAATCCGCGATAGCCGAAAACCGTCAGGGGTCTGTCGTAGGCGATGTCGCCCGGAATCGTCGAACATAGCTGGCCGCGGTCGGTGGGCGGCGCCGTGTTGGCCGTCACGCAGAATTTCGGTGTGGGCTCATATTTGTCGCTGGCTTGGACCACCGTCAGGCCCCCAACGGCAAATACAGCCAAAAGGACGAACGGAATTCGGCGCATCCAATTCATGAAGAGCCCCCGCGGTTCAAAAATGAGTTCAGAAAAATGGCATAGAATCGACAATCAAGATGGCGATTTCTAACAAATCGCGTGGTGACAGGCAACGCGCCGCCGGGGTCTGCTCGGCGAAGCAGGCCGGGGCGTGCCGCTCAGTGCGCCGCCAATTCGCGGATCTGGCTGTTGGCGAGGGTGAGCTTGGCGATCGAAAGATCGCCGCTGCGCTCCAGGGCTTCGAGGAAGCCCTTGGCGCGCGCGAGCGTCTCGCCGCGCTTCTGCGCCCACGCGGTCACCGCCGCCGCGCCGTCGGCGCGATCGCCCTTGGCGCCCGCGCCGTCCAGGGCTTCGGCGGTCAGCGCGCGCTGGCCGGCGAAGAGATCGTCCGCGATGCGCCGGATCGCGAGGCGGTCCCAATGCTCATTGGCCCCGATGCGCGCGGCCAGACCGCGCAGCCGGTCGATGCCCACCGCCGCGCCCATCGCGAAATAGGCGCCGGCGACGAGATCGACGCTGAGCGCGCGGCTGCGGGCAAGCTGCGCGATCTCCGGCGCGCCGCTCAGCAGGGGGAGCACCGCGACGTCCTCGGCCACGTCCAGCGGCACGCCCGCATCGACCAGCCGCTTGATATGGCCTTCGGTGTCGCGCGCCTCGTAGGGCGAAACGAGCGAGCTGAACGTGCCGCGCAAATTCTCCACCCCGGCGCGATAGAGCGCGATGATGGCGGCAAGATCGGCATTGGCGGGGACATTGGTGATGAACCACAGCCCCAGCCGGCGCAGGATTTCCGCGACATCGGCGTACATGGCGGTCTGCACCGCCGCGCCGATCTTGCCGTCGAGGGCGTCGATCCGCGATTTGAGCGCCGACAGGCCGAAGGCGCCCTCCGCGACGACAAAGGCGCGGGCGACGTGGTCGCCGCCGGCGCCC
This sequence comes from uncultured Rhizobium sp., assembly GCA_964566095.1. Taxonomy (GTDB): domain Bacteria; phylum Pseudomonadota; class Alphaproteobacteria; order Micropepsales; family Micropepsaceae; genus Rhizomicrobium. Next base: position 7,705 of record CAZMHP010000093.1, read on the forward strand.
GACATCTCCTTCATGCGCGCGACGAACACCGGACCGGCGAGATTGACGAGCCGGTTGGAGAGCGCGGTCGACACGATCTCGCGCTTCAGCCGGTGTTGGCCGAGCGCGCCGGGGAAGCGCTCGACCGCGGCCGGTGGGAAGTAGCCGGCGAGCACCGAGGCGAAGGCGGGGTCATCCGGCAGATCGCTGGCCGCGATCTCGGCATCGAGGTCGAGCTTGGCATAAGCGAGCAGCACCGCGAGTTCGGGCCGCGTCAGTCCCTTGGTCTCGTTCTCGAGCTTCTGCAGCGCGATGTCGCCGGGCAGATATTCCACCGCGCGGTCGAGCCGTCCGCGCCGCTCCAGATCGCGCATGTAGCGGCCATGGGCGTCGAGGTCCTTGAACGCGCGGCTTTCCGCCACCGACAGCGCCAGCGTCTGGTCGTAATTGTCCTTCAGGACATGCGCCGCCACGTCGTCGGTCATCGCGTTCAGCAGATCGTCGCGCGCCTGGGCTGTGAGGTCGCCGCGGCGCTGCGGGTTGCCCAGCAGGATCTTGAGATTGACCTCGTGGTCGGAGGTATCGACGCCGGCCGAATTGTCGATGGCATCGGTGTTGATGCGCCCGCTCGCGCGCGCATATTCGATGCGGCCGAGCTGGGTGGCGCCGAGATTGGCGCCTTCGCCGATCACGCGCGCGCGCACCTCGCCGCCGTTCACGCGCACCGCGTCGTTGGCGCGGTCGCCGGCGTCGAGATTGCTCTGCGACGAGCCCTTGATGAAGGTGCCGATGCCGCCGAAAAAGAGCAGGTCGACCGGCGCCTTCAGCAGCGCCTTGATCAGTTCGCCCGGTGAGAGCTTGTCCGCCGTCACGCCGGCGACAGCCTTCATCTCCGGCGTCAGCGCGATCTCCTTGAGCGTACGCGCGAACACGCCGCCGCCGGACGAGATCAGCGTCTCGTCGTAATCCGCCCAGCTCGAGCGGGGCAGATCGAACAGCCGCTTGCGCTCGGCCCAGCTCTTGGCCGCATCGGGACTGGGATCGAGGAAGATGTGGCGGTGATCGAAGGCCGCCAGCAGCCGTGTCTCCTTGGACAACAGCATGCCGTTGCCGAACACGTCGCCCGACATGTCGCCGACGCCGATGGCGGTGAACGGATGGACCTGGATGTCGCGCCCGTCGAGCTCGCGAAAATGACGCTTGACCGCCTCCCACGCGCCGCGCGCCGTGATGCCCATCTTCTTGTGGTCGTAGCCATGGCTGCCGCCCGACGCGAAGGCATCGCCCAGCCAGAAGCCGCGGCCCTCCGCGATGCCGTTGGCGATGTCGGAAAACGTCGCGGTGCCCTTGTCGGCCGCCACCACCAGATAGGGATCGTCGCCGTCATGGCGCACGACGTCGGGCGGCGGCAGCACCTTGCCGTCGGCGTCCAGATTGTCGGTGACATCGAGCAGCGCGTCGATCAGCACCTTGTAGGCGGCGACGCCGGCCTCCTGGACCGCTTCGCGCGCGGCATTGATGGGCAGGCGCTTGGGATAGAAGCCGCCCTTGGCGCCGACCGGCACGATCACGGCGTTCTTGACCTGCTGCGCCTTGACCAGCCCCAGGATCTCGGTGCGGAAATCCTCGCGCCGGTCCGACCAGCGGATGCCGCCGCGCGCCACCTTGCCGAAGCGCAGATGCACGCCTTCGACGTCGGGCGCGTAGAGGAAGATCTCAACATGCGGCCGGGGCAGGGGCAGCTCGTCGAGATTGGCGCTGTCGATCTTGATCGCGACATAGGGCTTGTGGCCGCCTTCGCCGCCGCGCTGATAGAAGTTCGTGCGCAGCACGTTGACCACGACATTGCGCAGCCGCCGGATGATGCGATCGTCGTCCAGGCTTTGGACGTCGTTGAGCGCGCCGTCGATGCGCTTGTCGATCGCCTCCACCACGCCGTCGCGATCCGGGGTGGCCGGATCGTTGCGCGCGTGGAACAGCGCGACGAGAAGCCCTGCGAGATCGGGATTGCGCGTCAGGGCCTGCTCGACATAGTCCTGGCTGAACGCGAAACCGGCCTGGCGCAGGAATTTCGCGATGGTGCGCAGGATCGTCACGTCGCGCCACGCAAGCCCCGCGCCCAGCACCAGGCGGTTGAAGCCGTCGCTCTCCGCATCGTCGGCGATCACGGCGTGGAAGGCGTCCTCCAGCGGATGCTTGATGGCCGACAGCTCGCCGGCGCCGCCATCGGTTCGTTCCATGAGAAAGTCGAGGACGTTGGCCTCGTGCGTCCAGCCGTCGCCGGTCTTCAGCGTCAGCGGAAACGAATCTTCCGCGATCACCTTGAGGCCCAGATTTTCGAAGATCGGCAGCGAGGCCGAGAGCGGCAGCACCTCGCCCAGCACGAACAATTTGAGGCGCAGCGCGCTATGCGCGTCGCCATGGCGGCGATAGACGCGGGCGCGCAGCCGAAGGCCGTGCGCGTTCTTGGCCAGCGACACGATCTCCTCCAGATCGTGCACCGCTTCGGCCGGGGTGAAGGAGCCGCGATAGCCGGGCGAGAAGTGCGCCTGGCGCTCCTGCGTCAGCCGCATCCCCGCCGTCTCGCCATGCTCCTGTTCCATCGCCTCGGCGAAGCCGTCGTCCCAGGTGCGGATGGCGGTGCCGATCTGCTCCTCCAGATGCTGCACGCTGACCTTGGGCCGCGCGCCCTCGTCGCGACCGATGATGAAATGCACGCGCGCCAGCACGGAGTCGTCGAGCGTCGGCGTCGCCGCCGACAGCCGCCCGTTCAGCGCCTTGGCGAGGATCTCGTGGATGCGCTCGCGCGCATGGGTGTCGTAGCGGTCGCGCGGCAC